>NZ_PSTM01000012.1:0-116436 GCF_002930875.1 Rathayibacter sp. AY1A5
TCGACCAGGCGGCCGAGGTCGACTCCGGCGGCGCGGGCCTTGGCCTCGTCGATGCCGACGTACAGGGCGAAGCCGCGGGCCTCGGTGCCCTGGGGGACGTCGGAGGCGGCAGACGGGGCGTCCTGGGTCAGGAGAGAGTCGTGCGGAGCGCGGGCGGGCGCGGCGACGGGCGGGGCGGGGCGGCTCAGGGAGGATTCAGGAAAGAGAGGGTTGCGTCGTTACCGGGTCGTTATATAGTTCAAGTGCGTCGACCGTTTGCTGTGGCGGGAAGCGCGAGAAGTGATTGCAGGACACTCTTGGTGCAAGGGAATGAAGGCCGGCCGCTCGCCTCAGCGGCCGGCCTTCTGTCGTTCCCCCGGCCCCCTTCCTCCGACTCCCCTCCTCTCAGCACCCCGGCGTAGGCTGTACGGCGTCTGGATGTCAGGGAACCGCTTCCTGAGCGCCGAGAAGGAGGACCAGTGGGGTCGAGAGAGGCCGTCGCCGCCTGGGAGTCGCTCTTCCGCGCCCAGGTCCAGGTGATGCGCACCCTGAGCACCGAGTTCCCCTCGCGGGAGATCTCGATGAACGAGTACGACGTGCTCTTCAACCTCACCCGGCAGCCCGGTCGGCGCGCACGGCTGCGCGACCTGAACCGGCACGTCCTCCTGACGCAGCCCAGCGTCAGCAGGCTGATCGACCGGCTCGCCGCCCGCGGCTGCGTCGAGAAGAGCGAGGATCCGGCGGACGCCCGCGGCACGATCATCGCGATCACCGACGAGGGCTACGCGCTCTTCCGCCGCGTCGCGCTCACCCACATGAGGACCATCTCGGAGCAGGTCGGCGGCGTCCTCGACGAAAACGAGCTGAAGCAGCTGACCGCGCTCTGCGACAAGCTCCGCGACGGCATCGCCTCCTCCTGATCCGTCCCCGCTAGCACGGGCCGCAGCGACCGGCCAGGTCTTCGCCGCGGCGCGGGACTCGCGGATCATGGTGGTCACCATGAGTGACACCTCCCCCACCCTCGTCTGGCTCCGCGACGACCTGCGCCTGGCCGACAACCCCGCTCTGCGCGCTGCGATCGGCCGTGGCGGCCCCGTCGCGGTCTGCTACGTGCTCGACGAGGAGTCGGCGGGCATCCGTCCGCTCGGGGGCGCCTCCCGCTGGTGGCTGCACGGCAGCCTCGCAGCCCTCGCCGCCGACCTGCGCGAGCACGGCGCCCCGCTGATCCTGCGCCGCGGGCCGGCCGAGGCCGTCGTCCTCCAGCTCGCCGAGGAGATCGGCGCCGGAGCCGTGCACTGGAACCGCCGCTACGGGAGGGCCGAGCGCACCGTCGACGCGGCGGTGAAGGAATCGCTCCGCAACGGCGGCCTCGAGGCCGAGAGCCACCAGGGCTCGCTGATGTTCGAGCCGTGGACCGTGCAGACCGGCGCGGGCGGCCCCTACTCCGTCTACACGCCCTTCGCCCGCGCCTGCCGCGCCAAGCCGACGCCGCGCGCGCCGCTCCCCCGCCCCCGCTCGCTCGACGGCGTCACGGGAGAGATCGCCTCCGACTCCCTCGACGACTGGGAGCTGCTGCCCACGCGTCCCGACTGGGCGGGAGGGCTGCGCGAGCGCTGGGTCCCCGGCGAGAAGGCGGCGGCCGACCGGCTGCGCGCGTTCCTCGCGGAGCAGCTCGACGACTACGCAGACGGTCGCGACCGGCCGGCGGAGGACGCCACCTCGAACCTCTCCCCGCACCTGAGGTGGGGCGAGATCAGCCCCTTCCAGGTGTGGCACGCCCTGGAGGAGGCGCACGCGAAGGGCCTGCACCGCGGCGACGGCAGCGACCGGTTCCTCTCCGAGGTGCTCTGGCGCGAGTTCTGCTACCACCTGCTGTTCCACTGGCCGGATCTGGCGACCGCGAACTTCGACACCCGGTTCGACTCCTTCCCGTGGGGACGCCCCGGCCAGGAGGCGATCGACGCCTGGCACCAGGGGCGCACCGGCTACCCCCTGGTGGACGCCGGTATGCGCGAGCTCTGGAGCACCGGCTACATGCACAACCGGGTCCGGATGGTGACCGCGTCGTTCCTGATCAAGAACCTGCTGGTCGACTGGCGGGTGGGCGAGGAGTGGTTCTGGGACACCCTGGTCGACGCGGACCCGGCGAGCAACGCCGCGAACTGGCAGTGGGTCGCGGGCTCGGGAGCCGATGCGTCGCCGTTCTTCCGGGTCTTCAACCCGGTCACGCAGTCGAGGAAGTTCGACCCGGCCGGCGAGTACATCCGCCACAACGTGCCGGAGCTGGACGGAGTCGAGGGCGCCGCCGTGCACGAGCCGTGGACGCTCGAGGACACGCTGACCGGAGGCGCGGACGGCTACCCGGCGCCCCTCGTCGACCTCAAGGAGACGCGGGCGCACGCACTCGACGCCTTCGCGCAGATCAAGAGCGCCCCGCGCGACATCTCGCCGAGGGGCGACGACTGAGCGTCACCGGCTAGACGCGTCCCGCCGGTCCGGTGGAGCGGCCGGACCCGGCGAGCGGGTCCTCCTCCCCGCCCTGATCGCGCAGATCGCGGGCCGGGATGCCGACGAGCACCGCTCCGTCGGGCGCGTCCTTCACCACGACGGCGTTCGCGCCCACGCTGACGTCGGATCCGAGCACGAGCGGGCCCAGGACGACCGCGCCGGCGCCGACGACCACCCGGTCGCCGAGCGTGGGGTGCCGACGCTCGCGCCGGGCCGACCTCCCGCCCAGCGTGACGGAGTGGTAGAGCATGCAGTCGTCGCCGATCCGCGCGGTCTCGCCGATGACGACGCCCATGCCGTGGTCGATGAACAGACGCCGGCCGATGGTCGCACCGGGGTGGATCTCCACTCCGGTCGCCGCGCGCGCCGCCTGGCTGAGCAGCCGGGCGGGCAGGCGGAGGCCCCGCCGCCACCAGGCGTGCGCGACGCGGTGCACCCAGACCGCGTGCACTCCCGGGTAGGAGAGGACGACCTCCACCGCGCTCCGGGCGGCGGGGTCGCGCTCCCGGGCGGTGCGGACGTCCTCGCGGAGCAGGGCGAGGAGCCCGGGACGCTCCGGTCCGGACGGGACGCGGCGCTCCGGCCGACCGTCGCGTCCGGAGCGGGGCGTCCCGCCTCGTCTCGAGGGGCTCAGCTGCGGAGGTCCTCGTACAGGACGGTCGAGATGTACCGCTCGCCGAAGTCGCAGACGATGGCGACGATGGTCTTCCCCGCGTTCTCGGGGCGCTTCGCGACCTCGAGCGCGGCCCACATGATCGAGCCGGAGGAGATGCCGCCGAGGATCCCCTCCTGCGCGGCCATCTCGCGGGCCACCCGCACGGAGTCGTCGAGCGTCACGTCGATGATCTCGTCGTAGACCTCGCGGTCGAGGATCGCGGGGACGAAGTTGGCGCCGATGCCCTGGATCTTGTGCGGACCGGCGGTGCCCTGGGTGAGGAGCGGGGAGTCGATCGGCTCCACTCCGATGATCTGCACACCGGGCTTGCGCTCCTTGAGCACCTGGCCGACTCCGGTGATGGTGCCGCCGGTGCCGATGCCGGCCACGAAGACGTCGACCTCGCCGTCGGTGTCCTCCCAGACCTCCTCCGCGGTGGTGCGGCGGTGCACCTCGGGGTTGGCGGCGTTCTCGAACTGGCGGGCGAGGATCGCGCCGGGGGTCTCGTCGACGATCGCGCGGGCGCGCTCGACCGCTCCGCGCATGCCCTCGCTGCCGGGGGTGAGCACGATCTCGGCTCCGTAGGCGCGGAGGAGGACCCGGCGCTCGACGGACATCGTCTCGGGCATCGTGAGGACGACCTTGTAGCCGCGGGCGGCACCCACCATCGCGAGCGCGATGCCGGTGTTGCCGCTCGTGCCCTCGACGATCGTCCCGCCGGGGTGCAGCTCGCCGGAGGCCTCGGCCGCGTCGATGATGGCGACGCCGATGCGGTCCTTCACGCTGTTCGCAGGGTTGTAGAACTCGAGCTTGGCGAGGACCGTCGCCTGGTCGGCGCCCTCCAGCCGGTTGATGCGGACGAGAGGGGTCCTGCCGACGAGCTGGGTCACGTCGTCGTGGATGCGTGCCATGGTGTGCGCTTTCTGCCGGGGCCGGCCGCCCGGGGCCCCGGAGCGGTGGGTGGAACGGGTGCTGCAGCGCCCCTCGGAGCGGCGCTCCCCCCACGATACGGATGCATCGACCCGAGGTCAGCACCCCGGACGCGCCCGCTCCTGCGCATCACCCGCCAGCTCCTGATCTCCACCGGGAGGAGGACGCCCCGCGGGCGCACCCGTCACGTACCATGAACCCGGGGGATCGCGCGACTGCTCGCGAGGCTTCTCGCCACCCTCCCTCACATCTCCGCGGCCCGGCGCCGCGTCGAAAGGACGACCGCTCCATGGCACTTCCCACTGCATCCCGCCGCTCCGTCCGGCCGCTCGGGATGTCGCTGCGGGCGGTCATGGGGTTCATCGGGATGAGCGCCGTGGCGGGCGTCCTGATCACCGTCGGCGTCACGCCGGCTCTCGCGCTGACGGGCCTGGCGACGAGCAACACGATCGGCATGTTCCAGAACCTGCCGGGCTACCTCGACGTGGGCCAGCTGATGCAGCGCACCAACGTCTACGCGAGCGACGGGACGACCCTCCTCGCCTCCGTCTACGACCAGAACCGCGTGGAGGTCGGCTGGGACGACGTCGCGCAGTCCGCGAAGGACGCCGCCGTCGCCGGCGAGGACCCGCGCTTCTACGAGCACGGCGGCATCGACCTCCAGGGCACGCTCCGGGCCATCGCCGTCACGCTGACGGGCGACGACCTGCAGGGCGGGTCGTCGATCACGCAGCAGTACGTCAAGAACGTCCTGGTGCAGAAGGCGGAGTCGATCACCGACGAGGCCGCGCGCGACAAGGCCTACCAGGAGGCGACGGACCCGACCCCCGAGCGCAAGCTCAAGGAGATGCGCCTCGCGATCGGACTCGAGAAGGAGGCGTCGAAGGACGACATCCTGCTCGGCTACCTCAACATCGCCCTCTTCGGGGGCACCGTCTACGGCATCGAGGCCGCGGCGAACTACTACTACGGCATCCCCGCGAGCCAGCTCTCGACCTCGCAGGCGGCCGCGCTGCTGGCGATCGTGAACAACCCGGCGAAGTTCCGCTTCGACAACCCGGGCGACGAGGCGAACGGCGCCGCCAACGGCTACGCCGCCACCAAGGAGCGCCGCGACTACATCCTGTCGGAGGAGCTCAAGCACGGCCGGATCGACCAGGCCGCGCACGACGCGGCCGTCGCCGAGCCGATCACCCCGAACATCACGGAGCCCTCGACCGGCTGCACCACCGCCGGCAACGCCGCGTACTTCTGCGACTACGTGCTGAACGTCCTCCGCAACGACTCCGTCTTCGGGGCGACCGACGACGAGCGCTATCAGCGCATCCGCCAGGGCGGCTTCGACGTCGTGACGACCCTCGACCTCGACATCCAGCAGGTCTCGCAGGCGGCGCTCAACGCCTACATCCCCTCCGTCGACCCGCGCTTCCAGGTCGGCGCGACGGCCGCCTCCGTCGAGGCGAAGACGGGCCGCGTGCTCTCCATGGTGCAGAACACGCAGTACAGCCAGGACGAGCAGTTCCTCGCCGCGAACCCCGGCTACAGCGCGATCAACCTCAACGTCGACCTCAGCATGGGCGGCGGCTCCGGCGTGCAGACCGGATCGACCTACAAGGTGTTCACGCTGGCGCAGTGGCTGAAGGCGGGGCACACCGTCAACGAGTCGTTCGCCTCCCCCACCTCCGGCTTCAGCTCCTACCCCCAGAAGTGCAACGTCGAGGGCGACGGCGGCTACTACGGCAAGTTCTCGCCTCGCAACGACGACCCGTCGGAGGACGCGAGCTCGATGAGCGCGCTCGGCGCGACCACGAACTCGATCAACACCGGCTTCATGGGAATGGCGCAGCAGCTCGACCTCTGCGACATCCGCACCACCGCCGAGTCGTTCGGGATGCACCGCGCCGACGGCCGCGAGCTCGCCAACGGGCCGGCCTCGGTCCTCGGGACGAACGAGATCGCGCCGCTGACGGTGGCCAACGCCTACGCGGGGATCGCGAACGACGGCACGACCTGCTCGGCGATCGTCATCGACCGGATCACCGACAGCGAGGGCAACGCCGTCGCCGCCCCGGCATCGGCGTGCACGCCCTCCGTGTCGCCCGAGGTCGCCCGAGGGATGCAGTACGCGATGCAGCGGGTGATGACCTCCGGAACGGCCTACGCCTCGAACCCCTTCGACGGGATCGAGCACATCGGCAAGACGGGCACCACCGACGAGGCCGCCGACGTATGGACGGCGGGCGCCAGCAAGGCCGCCTCCCTGGCGGTCTGGGTCGGCAGCATCAACGGCTTCGCCGACAACACCAAGCAGAACCTGCGCTTCATCAGCCTGACGGGCGAGAAGGGCACCATCCGCGCCTCCAACGCCCGGCACGCCATCTGGAAGCCGATCATGACGGCGCTCGACGAGAAGTACGGCGGCGACGACTTCACGGCACCGCCGGCCTCGATGCTCGCGTACTCGCCCCGATCGGCGGCGAACTCCGAGGTCCCCGACGTGACGGGCGAGACGGTCGAGAGCGCCACGGCGATCCTCACCGCCGCCGGTTTCGTCGTCGGGATGCACGAGTCGGTCGACTCCGCGACGATCCCTGAGGGCTCCGTCGTGTCGACGACGCCGAGCGCGGAGGAGACGGCGGTCGCCGGCGGGGTGATCCCCCTCCAGGTGAGCACGGGCAAGGCTCCGGCCAATCCGAACGACATCTCGGACCTGAACGGCGACCTGATCGAGTAGAGACGTCGCCCGTCCCGTGAAGGGGCCGATCCCGCCGGGGGTCGGCCCCTTCTGCTGTCGCAGGCGTCGGGCCTGCGCAGGCGCCGTCGCGCCGACTCCGGGCGGACAGGCGTCCGGCGCGGCCGTGGCGCGCCTCGTCGGGGATGTCGCAGGCCTCGCCTAGGGTGCTGGTGCAGCGAGAGGATCCATCCTGAAGCGACCGAACGTCCCCGTCTTCCAGCCCCGTCGAACCGTCCACGGGGCTCTCGGCGCGCTGTTCGGATTCGTGATCGTCAGCGTCCTGGCGGGTCTGCTCGCCTCGCTCGTGGTCGCCCCCGCCGCCGCGCTCACCGGCGCGGCGACCTCCGGCACCATCTCGGCGTTCCAGTCCCTCCCGAGCTACCTCGAGGTCGGGCGCCTGATGCAGAAGAGCGACGTCTACGCGGGCGACCCGGACGATCCGACGCTGCTGGCCTCCTTCTACGACCAGAACCGGATCGAGGTGCCGGCCGACCGGATCGCCGACTCCGTGAAGGACGCGCTCGTCGCGAGCGAGGACCCGCGCTTCTACGACCACGGCGGGATCGACCTGCAGGGCACCCTCCGCGCCATCGCCAGTACCTACCTCCTCGACGGCGACACCCAGGGCGGCTCGTCGATCACGCAGCAGTACGTGAAGAACGTGCTGGTGCAGAAGGCCGAGTCGATCCCGGACGAGGCGGACCGCGACCGCGCGTACGCGGAGGCGACGGCGACCACGGCCGAGCGCAAGCTCAAGGAGATGCGGCTCGCGATCGGGCTCGAGAAGGTGTCCTCGAAGGACGACATCCTCCTCGGCTACCTCAACATCGCGCTGTTCGGAGGCACCGTCTACGGCATCGAGGCCGCGGCGGAGTACTACTACGGCATCCCGGCGGCCGACCTCTCCCTCGCGCAGTCCGCCTCGCTCCTGGCCATCGTGAACAACCCCGAGAAGTTCCGCTTCGACCGTCCGGACGACACGGCCAACGGCGAGGCGAACGGCTACGCGCAGACCCGGGAGCGGCGCGACTACATCCTCGATCGGATGCTCGAGACGGGGAGCTCCGACCAGGCCGCGCACGACGCCGCGGCCGCCGAGGCGATCACCCCCGACATCACCCCGCCGTCCACCGGCTGCCAGACGGCCGGCAGCGCGGCCTACTTCTGCGACTACGTGACCCACGTCCTCCGAGACGACCCGGCGCTCGGAGCGACCGACGACGAGCGCTACGCGGCGATCAAGCAGGGCGGCATCAAGGTCTACACGACGATCGATCTCGACCTGCAGAGGACCGCGCAGGAGCTGATGGACGAGCAGGTCCCCTCCTCCGATCCGCGCTTCGACGTCGGGGCGACGGCGGTCGCCGTCCAGAACGGCACCGGGCGCATCCTCACGATGGTGCAGAACAAGCGCTACAGCCAGGACCCGGACGTGATCGCGAGCGGGCCGGAGTTCTCGGCGATCAACCTCAACGTCGACGCGTCCGCGGGCGGCGGCAACGGCTTCCAGACCGGCTCCGCCTACAAGGTGTTCACGCTCGCCGAGTGGCTCGACCGCGGGCACACCCTGCTCGAGCAGTTCGACTCGAAGCAGAAGAACTGGACCGGCTTCGCCGACAGCTGCGAGGGCACCTGGGACTACGACTCCTACAACCCCAAGAACGCCGGCGACGGCGGCTACACCGACACCCAGACGGCGCTGTACTCGACGATCTACTCGCTGAACACGGGCTTCACCGGGATGTCGCACCTGCTCGACCAGTGCGAGATCCGCAAGCAGGCCGAGGCCTTCGGAGTGCACCGCGCGGACGGGACCGCGCTCGTGCAGTCGCCGGGAGCGGTCCTCGGCACCAACGAGATCGCACCGCTCACCATGGCGACCGCCTACTCCGGCATCGCCGCGAACGGCACGACCTGCACCCCCGTCGCGATCACGGCGATCGTCGGAGCGGACGGCCGCGAGATCGAGCCGGTGGAGACGACCTGCAGCCGGGCGGTGTCGTCGAGGGTCGCCTCGGCGATGCAGTACACGATGCTCAAGGTGACCGCCGAGGGCACGGGTGTCGAGGACGATCCGAAGAACGGCATCCAGCACATCACCAAGACGGGCACCACCGACAACTCCGCCGACACCTGGGCCATCGGCGCCTCGACCGAGACCTCCCTCGCGGTCTGGGTCGGCAGCATCTCGGCACGCGCGGACGGCTCGAGGGTGAACCTCGACTCGATCGACTTCGACAGCGGCTGGGCGCCCTCGGCACGCCACCGGATCTGGAAGCCGTTGATGACGGCGATCGACTCCCGCTACGGCGGCTCCGACTTCCCGCAGGCCGACCAGTCGCTCATCGCGGCGCCGCAGGTCACCGTGCCGGACCTGTCGGGCCGGACCAGCGACTCCGCCGCACAGGCGCTGACCGCCGCAGGGCTCACTCCCGGAGCGACGTCGCAGGTCGACTCGACGCAGCCGATGAACACCGTGGCCGGCACCGGTCCGGCCGCGGGCACCCGCGTGGACAAGGGATCGGTGGTGGGCGTGCAGCTGAGCACGGGGAAGGCGCCGCCCGCTCCTGCTCCGGGCGGCTGACACCGCTGGACCGGGATGTCGCCGGTCGGCGAGGATCTGCGACGGGAACGGGTCAGGGGGAACGGGTCAGGGAAGCCGGCTCAGGGCCCGACGGCTCCGGCGGGGAGGAGCCCGAACTCGACGAGCTCGTCGTCGGTGAGCAGTCGGCTGCGGATCATGAAGCGCTTGCCCTCGGGGGCTTCGACGCTGAATCCGCTGCCCCGCCCGTCGACGAGGTCGACGGTGAGGTGGGTGTGCTTCCAGTACTCGAACTGGGAGCGGGACATCCAGAAGTCGATCGGGTCCAGGCCGTCGAGCCGGAGCGACTCGACGAGCACGTCCGAGGCGCCGGTGCGGAACATCCCGGCGGGGAAGCACATCGGGGAGCTGCCGTCGCAGCATCCGCCCGACTGGTGGAACATGAGCGGCCCGTGCAGCGCCGTCATCCGGCGGAGCATGCTTGCCGCCTCCGCAGTGACGTCGACCCTCGTGGAGGTCATGGGTGGTGCTCCTTCGCTCGTTGTGCGGAATGTCTATATGCGCCCGACCGCTGACGCCGGACACTCCTCCGGGCGGCGTCTCGATACGCCGCTGCGCGGACTACTCGATCAGCACGAGCGAGCGCCCCCTCGTCCGATGCCTCGCCCGCAGGGCCGAGCACCGTTCTCCCGCGCGTCGTCAGGTGCCTCGCCCGCAGGGCCGAGCACCGTCCTCCCACGCGCCGCCAGGTGCCTCGCCCGCAGGGCCGAGCACCGTCCTTCCGCGCGTCGCCAGGTGCCTCGCCCGCAGGGCCCAGCACCGAACGGCGGATCCGCGTGCCAGCGGATCCGTCTCGGTGCGGACGCTCCCCGCTCCTCCCTACCCGGCCACGTCGGCGAACCGACCGCGGCACGGGCGACGAGGAACGAGGAGCCCGTGCCAACCAGCACCGAACGGCGGATCCGCGTGCCAGCGGATCGGTCTCGGTGCGGACGCTCCCCGCTCCTCCCCACCCGGCCACATCAATAAGCCGACCGCGGCACGGGCGACGAGGAACGAGGAGCCCGTGCGAACCAGCTCAGAAGAAGCCCATCGGTCCTTCCGCGTAGGAGACGAGGAGGTTCTTCGTCTGCTGGTAGTGGTCGAGCATCACCTTGTGGTTCTCGCGTCCGATGCCCGACTGCTTGTAGCCGCCGAACGCCGCGTGCGCGGGGTACTGGTGGTAGGTGTTCGACCAGACGCGGCCTGCTTCGATGGCCCGGCCGGCGCGGTAGAGCTGGGCGCCGTTGCGGCTCCACACGCCGGCGCCGAGGCCGTAGAGGGTGTCGTTGGCGATGCCGATCGCGTCGTCGAAGTCGTCGAAGGAGGTGAGGGCGAGGACGGGGCCGAAGATCTCCTCCTGGAAGATGCGCATCGAGTTGCGGCCCTCGAACACGGTCGGGTTGACGTAGTAGCCGCCGCTGAGCTCGCCGCCGAGGTCGGCGCGGTCGCCGCCGATGAGCAGCTTCGCTCCCTCCTGCTTGCCGATGTCCATGTAGGAGAGGATCTTCTCGAGCTGGTCGTTCGAGGCCTGGGCGCCGATCATCGTGGCGGTGTCGAGCGGGTTGCCCTGTTTGATCCGCTTGACCCGCTCGAGGCCGTCTCCGACGAAGTCGTCGTAGATCGAGCGCTGCACGAGCGCCCGCGACGGGCAGGTGCAGACCTCGCCCTGGTTGAGGGCGAAGAACGAGAAGCCCTCGAGCGCCTTGTCGTAGAAGGAGTCGCGTTCCGCGGCGACGTCGGCGAAGAACACGTTGGGGCTCTTGCCGCCCAGCTCCAGCGTCACCGGGATGAGGTTCTCGCTGGCGTACTGCATGATCAGGCGGCCGGTGGTCGTCTCGCCGGTGAAGGCGATCTTGCGGATGCGCGGGTGGGAGGCGAGCGGGGCGCCCGCTTCGAACCCGAATCCGTTGACGACGTTGAGCACGCCGGCGGGGATGAGGTCGCCGATCAGGTCGAGCAGCACGTGGATGGACGCCGGCGTCTGCTCGGCCGGCTTCAGCACCACGCAGTTGCCCGCGGCGAGCGCCGGTGCGAGCTTCCACACGGCCATCAGGATCGGGAAGTTCCAGGGGATGATCTGCCCGACCACGCCCAGCGGCTCGTGGAAGTGGTACGCGATCGTGTCGTGGTCGATCTCGGAGACGCCTCCCTCCTGCGCGCGGATCGCTCCGGCGAAGTAGCGGAAGTGGTCGACGGCGAGGGGGATGTCGGCGGCGAGGGTCTCGCGCACGGGCTTGCCGTTCTCCCACGTCTCGGCGACGGCGAGCAGCTCGAGGTTCGCCTCCATGCGGTCGGCGATCTTCAGGAGCATGTTCGAGCGCTCGGCGGGGCTGGTCTTCCCCCAGCTCGCGAACGCCTTCCAGCCCGCCTCGACGGCGCGGTCGACGTCGGCGGCGGTGCCGCGGGCGATCTCGCAGAAGGGCTTCCCGGTGATCGGGGTGATGTTCTCGAAGTACTGGCCGCTCGCGGGGGCGACGTACTCGCCTCCGATGTAGTGGTCGTAGCGCGAGCGGAAGGAGGCGACGGATCCCTCCGTGCCTGGATTCGCGTAGACCGTGGAACCCGGCTCCTGCGGTGCCTGCTCGGCGACCTGGTCGGCGTACAGCGTCATGTGGACCTCCATCGACGTCGTTGTCGTGGGCGCGGGGTGGGCGCCCGGTCCTGACGCTACGTCGCGGGGGGTTGCACGACGTTGCACGGGTCGACGCACCGGCGGGAGCGGCGAGGACGGAGGCCGGACCGGCCGGGCGGAGACGCGGCCGCCCGAGGAGGAGGGCCCGGCGGCCCGGACCTCAGACGGTCGCGAGCAGGCTCTGGGCGATCCGGCTCATGTAGACGCCGTAGGTCACCGTGGCCGCTGAGGCCCCCGCGCCGACCCAGGACCACACCTGCGGCCAGGCGGAGCCGTCGACGAGGACCACGACGACTCCGATCGCTCCGACCAGCGTCGTCCAGGTGGCGAGCCAGAGGTCGAGGGTCCGGCCGAAGATCCTCGCCATCGGGTAGAAGTGCAGGCCCACGATCACGGCGATCGCCGGCACGAGGAACCGCTCGAGCCCGGTGCCGGTGAGGACGCCCACCGCGACACCGATCAGCACGCCCTCCGCGGCGAAGACCGCCCCGAAGAGCACGCCGTTCGGCTTCGCCGCGCGATCGGCGTCGGTGAGCTCCACCGCCATCCTCCGCCGGGCGACGAGGAGGCGGACGGCCTGCACGGCGAAGACCACGGCCGCGAGCGCGCAGAGGGTCACGGCGGTCGTCGCCGCCGGTGCAGGCCAGCCGACCGTGGTGTCGCTCGCCCACCACATCGTGAAGACCGCCATCAGGAGCAGGCCCCCCGCGACTCCGCTCGCGAGGGCCCGGGGAGGTGGTGCGAGGGTGCTCATGCGTCGAGGCTAGCGAGGCGGCTCCGCGGCCGGACGGCTCCGGCGGCACTCCCGGGAGCGACCGGAACGGCTCAGCGCTGCTCCGCCTCGATCGTCTCGAGGTGCGCGGCGACACCGGCACGCCGGGGCGAGCGGGGCGGGAGGACGCGCAGGAGCTCCCGCCACACCTCCGCGTCGTCGCGGCCGTCAGGGCCCTCCGCCCAGGCGAGGAGGGTCGCGGGCGCCGCATCGGCGAGGACGCTCGCCCGCACCCGCAGGCGCAGCTCGCCGGCGATCGCCCGGATCCCCGGCGCCTCGGACGAGGGCAGCGGCGCGCCCCGGTAGGCGTCCAGGGCGAGGCGGTGGGAGCCGCGGTCGAGCAGGCCCAGCACCTGGCGGGCGTCGAGGTCGACCGGGCTCGCCAGGCGGTAGGGGCGCGAGAGGGGCACCAGGCGCGGGAGGGTCGGCTCGAGCGCGCGGCGCAGCCGCACCATCTCGGCGCGGACGGTGACCACCGCGTCGTCCCGGCCGTGGAGCAGGAGGGCGAGCTGCTCGGCCGAGAGCCCGGCCCGGTGCCAGGCGAGCAGGGTCAGGATCTCGGCGTGCCGGCTGCTGAGCTCGAGCGTCGCTCCGGCGGCCGTCACCAGGCCCGTCTCGCGCCCGAGGACCCGCAGGCTCGGCGCCCGGGCCGCGGCCGTGCTCCGTGCGGCGGGCCGCCGCGGCCGGAGGAGCCGCTGCACCATCAGCTCGCTCTCGGCGGCGGCGGCGGTCGCCTCCATCAGCGGGAGGGTCTGCGGGGCGACGACGTCGGCGCCGCCGGTGATGTCGATCACTCCGAGGATCTCGTGCGTCTCGGGGTCGTGCACGGGGACGGCGGTGCAGCTCCACGGGTGCACGAGCGAGGCGAAGTGCTCGGCGCCGTGGATCTGCACGCCGTGATCGAGCACGAGGGCCGTCCCCGGCGCGGACGTCCCGACGTCGGGCTCGGCCCACGCCGCGCCCTCGACGAACGACATCCCCTCGGCGAGGCTCTTGAGGTGCTGGTCCCCGTCGATCCAGAGCAGCCGCCCGAGCGCGTCGCCCACCGCGACGAGCACGCCGCTGTCCTCGTCGGCGTCGCGCACCAGCAGGCGGCGGATCACCGGGAGGACCGAGGCGAGCGGATGCCCGGTGCGGTACTCGCGGAGGTCGTCGCCCGAGAACGAGAGCGGTGCCGTCAGCCGGTCCGGATCGAGGCGCCGCCGCCGTGCGCGCTCCCACGACTCCTCGACCAGCGCGCGCCGCCGACCGCTGCCAGGGCGGGCCAGCCACGGGTTGGTCATGCGCTCCGCCTCGTCGTCGGGTCGGTGGGAGTCGACGCTACTCCGCGGAGCGCGGCGGCGCCTCTCTCCGCGCACCGGAACGGCGGCGCCCCCGCACCGCCAGCAGCAGCACCGCCGCCACCAGCACCGCGATGCCCAGGACGGCTCCCGCGGTGAGCCGCTCCCCCAGCACCGCCACTCCGAGGAGAGTCGCGGTCGCCGGCTCCAGGAGGGTGAGCGTCGAGACGGTCGCCGCGGGAAGCACTCGCAGGCCGCGCGCGAAGAAGGTGTAGGCCACGGCGACCGTCACCACTCCGAGCCAGAGCACGGCCGGGATCGAGCCGGAGAGCCGCGACGGATCGCCCAGCAGCAGGAACGGGAGCGCCAGCAGCGCCGCGGCCCCGAACTGGGCTCCCATGGCGGCGACGGGGCTGAGCCCGCGCTCGAGCAGCAGCTTGCCGCAGACGGCGTAGAGCGCGTAGGAGGCGCCGGCGCCGGCCGACGCGGCGAGGCCGGGGAGTGTCACGCCGCCGGATCCGCCTCCGCTGAGGAGCACCACGCCGACCGCGGCGAGCGCGGTCGAGGCGAACCAGCGCGGGCTCGGCGTCGTCCGCAGGACGAGCCACTCCAGCAGGCCGGTGAAGGCGGGAGCGGAGCCGAGGGCGACGATCGTGCCGACCGCGACGCCGTTCTGCGCGGTGCCGGTGAAGAAGGCGGGCTGGTACGCGGCGACGCCGACCGCTCCGAGCACGACGAGCAGCACGACGGCGCGGGTCGGGCGGGAGCGGCTCCGCCGGCGCAGAGCCTCCACGCCGAGGAGAGCGGCCAGCAGGGCGCCGCCGAGGACGATGCGCGCCGCCCCGAGGAGGAGCGGATCCACGCCCGCCGCTCCGAGGGCCTGGGCGGTCCCCGTCGTGCCGAAGCAGACGGCGGCGAGGAGGACGGCGCCGATCGCCGAGGTCCGGGCCCCGCTCATCCCGCCCCGCTCCCCCGGCCGCCTGATGACCGGCTCCCAGTGTCCCAGGGATGGGCGCGTGCTCTTCCGCCTCTCGCACCGGGGGCCCAGGATGGAGGGACCGGACTAGCGGAGGAGCACGACGTGGGCATCGCGGAACCGTTCGACCTCGAGGACCACCACCGCAGCGCGCACGGCGCCCTGCGCGAGCACTTCTCGGTGCGCGAGTTCGAGGAGGTGCCGCTGGACCGCGAGGCCATCGTCGCCACCGCGTACCTGCGGGCGATCGAGCACGCCACCGTGGCCCGGGTGCTCCCCCTCGCGCGCGCCCACCCCGACGAGCAGGTCCGCGCGTTCGCGTCCGTCTGGGCCGCCGAGCGGCACCGGATCGCCGACGCCCTGGGCGACGTGCTCGCGGCCTCGCCGCAGATCCGCGGCATCGACGTCCGCCCGCCGGAGCCGACGGTGAGGTCGCGCCCGCTCCTCGACCGCGCCGCGGCCTCCCTCGCCGGCCCCGTCGCGCTGGCCCTCGCGGTGGACGCCCGGGTCGCGGTGCACGGCTACCGCCGGCTCGCCCGGCTCTCGCTGCACCCCGAGATGGAGCGCCTCGCCGAGACGGTCACGGGCATCCTCGAGCAGCAGGCCGACTTCTTCACGGTGCACGCGGCGGGACGCCTCGGACGCCCGCTGCCGCGCCGGGTGCAGGCGGCCGGCCTGCTCGCCGTGCTGCGCCTCCCGATCGGCGAGGCCGACCTGCCGGAGGCTCTCGCGCGCGAGGGCCGGGAGCTCGTCTTCGGCCGGGACGACGGCGGACTCGACGGGATCGACGCGGGCGTCGTCGCGGCGTTCGCGCTGCCCTGCACGGCGGCCCGGCGGCTCGTGCACCCGTACCGGCCGGTGTCGATCCGTGCCGCGCACCGCCTCGGACGGCTCGCCGCCGACACCCGCGCCGCCGTCACGACCCTGCTGGAGCAGGTGCGCGAGTAGCGGCGGCGCTCAGCCCAGCAGCTCGCGCACGTCCTCGGCGGTGATCCCGCCGGTGGCCGCCGCGCCGTCGTCCGACATGACCGCGGCGAAGAGCGCGGCCTTCGCCTCCTTGAGGGCCATCACCTTCTCCTCGATCGTGTCCTTCGCGACCAGGCGGTAGACCATGACCGAGCGGGTCTGGCCGATGCGGTGCGCACGGTCGACCGCCTGCGACTCGGTGGCGGGGTTCCACCACGGGTCGAGCAGGATGCAGTAGTCGGCCTCGGTGAGGTTGAGCCCGAAGCCGCCGGCCTTGAGCGAGATCAGGAACACGCCCGCCGCGCCCGAGCGGAACCGCTCGATGACCTCGTCGCGCTTCTTCGTCGCTCCGTCGAGGTAGGCGTACTCGATGCCCGCCGCGTCCAGCCGGCCGCGGACCCGGCCGAGGAACCGCGTGAACTGGCTGAACACCAGCACGCGGTGCCCCTCGCCGAGGGCGTCGCCCAGCAGCTCGTCGAGCAGGTCGAGCTTGGTCGAGGGCACGCTCTCGTGCGCCTCGTCGACCAGTGCCGCGTCGAGCGCGACCTGGCGCAGCACGGTCAGCGCGCGGAAGATCGCGAAGCGGTTCTTCTCGAAGTCGCCGATCAGGCCCAGCACGCGCTGCCGCTCCCGCGCCAGGTACGTGTCGTAGACCTTCCGCTGCTTCGGGCCGAGCTCGACCTCGAGGGTCTGCTCCTGCTTGGGCGGCAGCTCCTTGGCGACGAGCTCCTTGGTGCGCCGCAGCATCAGCGGGCGGATGCGCCGCCGCAGCTGCGAGAGCTTCTCGCTGTCGGCCTCGCGCTCGATCGGCTTCTGGTAGAACTCGACGAACCCGGCGGGCGAGGGGAACAGGCCCGGAGCGACGATCGACAGCAGCGACCAGAGCTCCATCACGTTGTTCTCCATCGGCGTTCCCGTGATGGCGAGCTTGAAGGGCACGTCGAGCCGGCGCGCGAGCTGGTGCGTCGCCGACTGGCGGTTCTTGACGAACTGCGCCTCGTCGAGGAGGAGCCCCGACCACTGGATGCCCGAGTACGACTCGTAGTCGAGCCGGAACAGGGCGTAGGAGGTGACGACCAGCTCGGCCTCGCCGATGACGCTGGAGAGCGCCTTCCGCTTCTTCTTCGACGTCTCGTCGATCCCGACGACGCGGAGGTCCGGGGCGAAGCGCTTGGCCTCGCCGACCCAGTTGGGCACCACGCTGGTGGGCGCGACGACGAGGAACGGGCGCGGCGAGGTGCCCGCCTCCGCGGCCGCGGCGCGCTGCTCCTGCATCACCCGGGTGACCAGGGCGAGGGACTGCACGGTCTTGCCCAGGCCCATGTCGTCGGCGAGCACGCCGCCGAGCTGGTTGTCGTAGAGGAACGAGAGCCAGTCGTAGCCGAGCTGCTGGTAGGGCCGCAGCTCCACGGCGAAGCCCTCGGGCAGGACCCGTGACTCCAGCGCACCGGTCGCGGTGAAGCCGGAGAGCCCCTCCACGGAGCGGCGCCACGCGGCGGCCTGCGCCTCCACGACGCCCAGCTCGACCAGCTCGTCCCAGAGGGAGGACTGGAACCGGCTGATCCGCAGGGTCTCGCCGGGGTCGTCCGAGAGCTCGCGGGCCTCGGCGATCAGCTCGCGGAGGCGGCCGAACCGCTCGTCGTCGAGGGCGAAGTAGACGCCGCTGGGCAACACCATGTATTCGTCGCCGCGGGCGAGCGCGAGGAAGATCTCGGCCAGCGGGACCGCCTCGTCGTTGACGGTGACGGAGATCTCGAGGTTGAACCAGTCGCGGCTGTCGGGCTGGGCGACGGTCTGCACGGCGACCACGGGCGCGGTCTGCGCCTCGCGGTACTCGACGCGCTCGCCGATCTCCTCGATCTCGACGGTGCCGAGCTCGCGGAGCCGCTCGACCTCGCCGGTGAGGAAGCCGACGGTCTGCATGCCGCGCAGGTCGAAGGTGGGACGCAGGCGCCTGCTCGACGGGGACACCAGGGCCGGCGTCGACTCCGGGTCGAGACCCGCTCCCACGAGGGAGTCGAGGATCCGCTGCTCGGCCTCGGGGTCGCGGTAGCCCGCGTCCTCGCCGACCCGCAGCGGGAGCCGCTCGGCGTCCACGCCGCCGCGCGCCCCCTCCACTCCGTAGCGCCACCACCACGAGCCGCGCAGGCCCGCGCCGTCGGTGTGCTCGAGGGTGAGGCCGAGGCGCGGCTCGGGCACCGCCGGCGCCTCGAAGGAGCCGTCACGGGAGACGATGTCGAACAGCCGGTGCAGCCGCTGGTAGTGCTCGGTGAGGAACGCCGACTCCTCGGCCACCGGGATGCGGATGGCCTCGCGGCTCCAGAGGAACGTGCGCGCGGAGGACAGCAGCGGCGCGGCGAACGGGATGAGCGTGACCGGGCGGGCGCGCATCTCGTCGCCGCCCTCCCACGTGTAGAGGCCGACGGCCGGGTCGCCGATGAAGCCGAACTCCTCGGGCGCCGGGTGGTCGCCGATCGCGACGAGCGAGCGCAGCTCGAGGCCGGCGGCGGTGCGCGTGACGTCGATGGAGGCGGTGGCCGTCGTGTCGAGGATCTTCAGCGGCGTCTGGTCGCGGTCGCCCATCACCAGGCCGATGCCCGCGCGGACGGCGCCGTGCAGTGCCGCCCAGATCGCCTCGCTCCGGCACTGGTCGAGGTAGAGCCAGGTGTCGGGCGAGTAGTAGCTGGAGGCGCTGTGCCCGGACAGCAGGCCCTGCATCTCGCGGATCACGTCGATCTGGCGCTCGTCGTAGTCGTGGCTGTAGTGCAGGTAGCCGAGGTCGCGCCAGCTGGTGCCGGTGCGGACCCAGCGATCGCGGTCGCCCATCCGCACCGGGCGCACGCCCAGGCGCGGGCGCGGCTCGGGCGGCGGCCGGTAGGAGTTGTAGCGACCGGGCGGGCGACGCACGGGCTCGCCGGGCAGCAGCTCGAACTGCAGGCCGAGCGGGATGCCGGTGTGCGAGCGCTCCGCGCCGGCGAGGAGCGGGGCGAGCGCGCTGCGCCACTCGGGGACGGCGTCGACAGCGGCCTCGCCCGGGAAGGGACCGGCCACTCCGCCCTCGCGCTCGCGGCGCAGGGCCTCAATGAGAACGGCGGCGACGTGCTTGCACTCGTGCTTGACCGGGCAGCTGCAGGCGCCGCCGAGGAGGGTCCAGTGCTCGCCCTCGTCGCGGAGCTGCACGCTCACGGCGTACGGCGAGCGCCCGGATCCGCGGACCTGGCCGAAGAGGCGGGTGCGGCCGCCGAACCACTGCAGCTCGCGCACACGGCCCTCGTCCGCGTACGCGGTGCCCTTCTCGACGGCGGCGGTTCCGACGAGGGCGCGGATGTCCTGCTCGGAGAAGGGCTCGTGGCCGGCGGTCACCGGCCCGGGTGCGGCCGACGGCAGCACCTCACCGGGGGGACTCTGGCGGGCCATGGACCTCACGCTCTCCGCGCTCGAACGAGCGCATCCGTCTATTCAACCCGATTCCGGAGGCGCTGCGAGCCGCGGGCCGGGATCCGTGGAGGACGCACGGCCGTCCCTACGATGGAGGGATGCCCCGTCTGGCCGTCGTCTCGGCGCACACCTCCCCGCTCGAGCAGCCGTCGACGGGCGACGCGGGCGGGATGAACGTGTACCTCGCGGCGGTGCTCCCGGAGCTGGCGGCGCTCGGCTGGGAGATCGAGGTGCTGACCCGCGGCGAGGGCGTCCGGATGCTCGCGCCGGGTGTGCGAGTGGTCGGCGTGCCGGTGCCGGCGGGCGACAAGTACGCGCTGGCGGCCGCGGCGCCGGAGTTCGCGCGCGCCGCGGAGGGGGCCGACGTCGTGCACTCGCACTACTGGGTGTCGGGCCTCGCGGGGGCGCTCACCGGCAGGCCGCACGCGCACTCGATGCACTCGGGCTCGCTCGCGAAGAACGCCCGGCTCGCCCCGGGCGACGTCGCGGAGCCGCAGCAGCGGATCGACGCGGAGCGCTCCGTGCTCGCCTCCGCCGACGCGATCGTGGTGGCGGGCGCCTCGGAGCGGGAGGACGTCGTCAGCGGGTACGGCGCGGATCCGGACCGGGTCGTCGTGGTGCCGCCCGGAGTCGACGCGCGGTTCCGCCCGGGCGGCGGCGAGCGCTCCGGAGTCGTCCTGATCGGCCGGGTGCAGCCGCTCAAGGGGCAGCTGCTGGCGGTCGAGGCGCTCGCGGCGATGGCGCCGGCGGAGCGGCCGGTGCTGCGGCTGGTGGGCGGGGCGGCACCGGGCCGGGAGTCGTACCTCGACGCGGTGCGCGCCGTGGCGGCTCCGCTGGGAGACCGCGTGCTGATCGAGGGGGCCGCCGACCGCGACCGGGTGGCGGAGCGGCTCCGGAGTGCGCAGCTGGCGCTCGTGCCCTCGGCGGCCGAGACCTTCGGGCTGATCGCGCTCGAGGCGGCCGGCAGCGGCACTCCCGTGCTCGCGCGCAGGACGACTGGCCTGGTGGACGCGGTGCGCGACGGCGGGAGCGGCGTGCTGCTCGACTCCGACTCCCCCGCGGCGTGGGCCGAGGCGATCCTGACCCTGCTGGGCACGCCCGGTGAGCTGGCGAGTCTCGGCCGCGGCGGCGTCGACTGGGCGGCCGCCCACTCCTGGCCGGCCGCCGCCGCCCGGCTGGACGCCGTCTACCGCAGCCTGTCGGCTCACTGAACGAACCCCGAACCGTCGACGGACCCCGCTCCGCCGGGTCACCTCGACGGGTCGGGGCTCCCTCGGTGCAGGGATGATGTCAGTCGGCGATGGCGGGGGCCCCGGGGTCGAGGCGGGCGCCGCGAGTGGAGCGGTACCAGGGCGCCAGGCGGTCGGGCGAGACGGCGACCATCGCGGCGCCCGTGAATCCGGCGTCGTTGCCGAAGCGGGCGGGGACGATCTCGGTGCCGATGTCGAGGAAGCGGGCGAACTCGTCGAAGACGTGCGCCGCCGCGCCGCCGATCACGAACAGCTGCGGCGAGAACAGCTTCTCGAGGTGCCGGTAGTAGACGCTGAGGCGACCCGCCCACTCCTCGAGGGTGATGCCCTCGCGGCGGACGGCCGAGAAGCCGACCTTCGGCTCGAAGTCGGGACCGTCGATGTGCAGGTGCCCGAGCTCGGAGTTGGGGATCACCACGCCCTCGTGGACGAGCGCCGTCCCGATGCCGGTGCCGAGGGTGGTCAGCAGGAGGAGGCCCTCGCGTCCGCGCATGGCCCCGAACTCGCGCTCGGCGACTCCTGCCGCGTCCGCGTCGTTGACGACGACGACGTCGACCCCGGTCGCCTCCGAGAGGAGGGCCTGCGCGTCGAGCCCGACCCAGCGCTGCGAGACGTGGGTGGTCTGGCGGACGACGCCGCCGCGGACGATCCCAGGGAAGCCGACGCCCACGGGCGTGCCCGCGATCGGCGAGACGTCGCGGACGATGCCGGCGATCGCCTCGGCGAAGTCCTCGGGCTCCTTGCCCAGCGGATTCGCGACCGCGAAGCGCCGAGCCGCCCGCTCGCCGGTGGTGACGTCGACGAGGGACGCCTTGATCGACGTCCCCCCGATGTCGACGCCGACGGCGAAGCGCGGGAGGAGGCCGTCGTGGGGCTGGGTCACGGATGCTCCGTCTGCAGTGGTGGGCGAGTGCGGGGACTCGCGAAAACGGTCGGCCCGTCGGATCCGGGATCGCGACGAGCCGAAGGCGATTCTACGAGCCGTCAGGTGCGCGCGGGCTCCGAGAGGGCGCGGAGGACGAAGTCGATCACCGGCTCGTAGAGGTGGACGGCCAGCCCGTCGTCGATCGGGACGACCACCTCGATCGAGCCCTGCGCCTCGGCGACGAACACCGCCGGGTCGTTGCAGTCGGCGATCGCGATGACCGGCAGCCCCCGCCGGCCGGCCGCGCCCGCGAAGCCGTGGTCGGCGACGACCAGGTCGGGGCGGACGCCGAGCTCGTCGAGGCGGTCGAGCAGCGCGTCCATCGGCTCCGGCGAGTGCGTGTGCTGCAGCCCTCCCCCGCGGTAGACGCAGGTGACCCCGCCGGTGCACCACAGGACCTGGTGCTCGTCCGCGAGAGGCACGCGGATGCCGTCGGGGGCGGCGAACGGGAGCGCGTTCACGTCGATCACGCGAGCGCCCCGCTCCGTCGCGGCAGCAGCGAAGCGGCGGTAGACGTCCATCAGGGTCGCGGGGTGCGCGGTGGCGAACAGGAGGAGCGCCCCCTCGCGGACAGCGGCGGCGAACCGGTCGCGGTAGCGGGCGAGCCCCGCGACCGTCAGGCGGGCGTCGATCCGGTCCTGCCCGCTCTCGAAGGAGGGGTCGGTGCTGATCCCCACGCGCTCCCCCATCAGGGCGAGCAGGCTCTCGAGCGTCCAGTGCTCGGCCACGTCCACGCCGTAGAGGTGCGCGGGCTCGCGGGCGGCGAGGCGGCGGAGGTTGCCGAGGTTGCTCGCGCGGCCGGTGAGGACGTCCCCGGCGAGGAGGGAGGAGTCGAGGTACGCCTCGAGCTCGGAGTCGGGAAGCGGCATGCGGGACCTCTCGATCGACGGGGAGCTCCCAGGCTACGGGCAGTTCAGGTGTTGACATCCGATCCGTCACCGATATATCGTTATTGCATCGCCGACAGATCGGGAGCAGCCGCTCCCGACGGGCGACCGGATCCGATCGAAAGGGATCCCCTCACGACAGAGAGCAGCACACCCATGAACTCCAGGACCTTCTTCTCCGACGACCGCCGCGACTCCTGCGACGGCGACCACTCCTCCCGCCACGAGCACCCCGGCCGCGGACAGCGCCGCGGACCCGGCGGTCACGGCCGCGGCTTCGGGCCCGGCTTCGGCTTCGGCCCGGGCTTCGGCCCCGGCTTCGGCGGCCCCTTCGGCCGCGGCGGAGGACGCGCCCGACGCGGTGACGTCCGCGCGGCCCTCCTCTCCCTCCTCTCCGAGAAGTCCTCGAACGGCTACGGCCTGATCAAGGCCATCGCCGAGAAGACGAACGGATCGTGGCGTCCCAGCCCCGGCTCCGTCTACCCCACCCTCCAGCAGCTCGTCGACGAGGGCCTCATCACGGCCGTCGGCGAGGGCCGCGGCACCGAGTACCAGCTCACGGACGCGGGCGGCACCTACGTGCGCGAGCACGCCGACGAGCTCGACGCGGCCTGGGAGGCCACCCCCGGCGCGAGCGACGCCGATCGCGCCTTCATGGAGAACGTCGGCAAGCTGATGGGCGTCGTGCAGCAGTTCCGCGGAGCGACCGAGGCGCAGCGCGCCGCCGCGTCCGCCAAGCTCGACGAGACCCGTCGCGCGCTGTACCTCATCCTCGCCGACTGACCTCGGCTCCCCTCCCGCGATCCGTCGCGGGAGCCCCCGGACGGACGGGACCCCTCGCCTCGGCGACGGGGTCCCGTCCGTTCCTCTGTCTCGGGAGCCGGCGCCTCAGCGGGCGGCGGACAGACGGGCCAGTCCCTCGTCGAGGGTGACCGACGGGCTCCACTGCAGATCGGCGCGCGTGCGGCGCTGGTCGAACCAGTGCGCGGTCGAGAGCTGCTCGGCGAGGAAGCGGGTCATCGGCGGCTCGTCGGCGCCGGGCCGCACGGCCCACACGCGCTCGACGAGCGAGCCCGCAGCGCGGGCGACGGAGGCGGGGACGGACCAGCGCGGCGGCTCGACGCCCGAGGCGCGGCAGATCCCGGCGAGCAGCTCGGCGACCGGGCGCGGCTCGCCGTTGGTGACGACGTAGGAGCGGCCGTGCACCTCCTCCGCCCGCCCGAGAGCGGCGACGATCGCCGAGGCGGCGTTGTCGATGTAGGTGGAGTCGATCAGCGCCTGGCCGTGCCCGAGGAGCGGCAGCCGGCCGGCGCGCGCCCGCTCGACGATGCGGGCGACGAGCTGGGTGTCGCCCGGACCCCAGACCAGGTGCGGGCGCACGGCGACCACCGCGAAGCCGGGGGCGTCGGCAGCGAGGGCCAGCAGCTCGGCGCGGGCCTTGGTGCGCGCGTAGTCGCCGCGGGCCCGGTCCGGATCGGCGGGCTCGGCGTCGTCGCCGGTGATCGAGGAGCCGGAGTGGGCGACGGAGGGCGACGAGATCTGGACGAAGCGGCTCACGCCGGCGCGGGCGGCGGCGGCGAGCAGACGCCGGGTGCCGTCGATGTTCACGCGGTCGAAGTCGCCAGGATCGCCGGCGAGAGAGACCTTCGCGGCGAGGTGCACGACGCCCTCGGCCGCGTCGACCGCCTCCTCGACCGCGCGCGGATCGGTCAGCGAGCCCCGCGCCTCCTCGACGCCCGCGACCCCGGAGGGCCGGCGCTGGAAGGTGCGGACCTCGTGCCCCTGGGCGACGAGGCCCGCGGCCACCGCACCGCCGAGCAGGCCGCTCGCGCCGGTGACCAGGACCCTCACGGCGCCACCATCCGGCCGCCGGCGAGCACGCCCTCGGCCCAGCGCGACAGCGCGGCCCGGTCGATCTTGGAGTTGTGGCGGATGTCGGTGGGCAGCGCCGGGACGACGAGCACCGCGGCGACGGGCCGGGCGACGGCCGCGCGCACCTCGGCGGCGAGGGCCTCCTCGGCCAGCACCACGCGGCGCGCGCCCGAGCGCAGCTCGACCACGGCGACCAGCTGCGCGACTCCGCGCGGGCCGGCTCCGACGATCGCGGCGCGGGCGACCGAGGCGACGCGCGCCTCGATCCGCTGCTCCGGTCCGACCGGCGTGACGACGCCGTCCGGCGTGACGACGACGTGCGGCATCCTGCCCTCGACCCAGAGGCGGCCGGCGGAGTCGATCCGCCCGACGTCCCCGGTGCGGTGCCAGCGCTCGCCCGGGACGGCGCCGACGCGGGCGGCGCGGTCGGTGAGCCAGAGGCGCTCGTAGTGGTCCTCGACGTGACCGGCCGAGACGACGATCTCGCCGGTCGTGCCGGTGATCTCCTCCGGCTCGTCCGCGGCGCGGCCGCCGGCGTCGAGCGGGGCGATCCGCAGCCGGACGCCCGCGGCGGGCACGCCCACGCAGACGCCTCCGCGCGGATCGTCGTCGGAGGCGGCCTCGCGGATGCCCTCCAGCGACGCGTCGGTGAGCAGCAGCCCCTCGGTCATGCCGTAGGGAGTGCGGGCGGAGGCGTTCGGCATGAGCGCCTGCGCCTCGCCGAGCAGTCCCGCCGAGACGGGGGCGCCGGCCGAGAGGAAGGTGCGCACGCCGGCGAGGGCCCGGTGGTCGTCGGCGTCGAGCGCGCCGGCGGTGGCCACGACGTTGGCCAGTGCGGCCGGCGAGAGGAACAGCACGGTCGCGTCGACCCGGGCGGCGGCCGCGGCGACGGCGGCCGCGGTGAGCGTCCGGGGCGCGGTGACGTCCATGTCCGGAGTGGCGGAGCGCGTGCCCAGCGCGGGACCGAGCAGGGCGAACGGCGCGAAGCCCGCGACGAGGCCGGTGCCCGGTCCGATCCCGTACTGGCGGGCGAGCGCGTCGCGGACGCCGGCGAGCTGCCGGTGCGTGTAGACGACGCCCTTGGCGGGGCCGGTCGAGCCGGAGGTGAACAGGATCGCGGCCACGGCGTCGGCGGCGGGCGCCTCGCCCAGCGCCTCCGGGTCGGCGGCCAGCTCGGCGCGGCCGAGCTCGATCAGCTGCCCGAGCGACGTGTCGACCCCGAGGGCCGAGGCGGAGGCGCGGGGCAGGGTCTGCGTCGAGACCCGGCCGCCGGGCCAGCGGAGGGCCCGCGCGACGGCGAGGCCGGGCAGGGCGCCGACCACCAGATCCGGCCAGGCACCGCGGACCGCGCGGGTGAGACCGCGCAGGCCCAGGCCCGCGTCGGCGACGACCACGACGGCTCCGATGCGCAGGCACGCGTAGAGCAGCGCCGTCAGGTCGGCACCGGGCGGCACGAGGAGCGAGACGCGGTCGCCCGGGGAGACGCCGGAGGCGCGGAGCCCGGCGGCGAGCTCGCGGACCCGCTGCGAGAGCAGGCGCCACGAGACCGAGCGGGGCCCGCCGCCTCCGGGAGGCGCCATCTCGACCAGAGCGAGCGAGTCGTCCTGCGCGTTGCGGTCGAGGTGCGCCCAGAGCGGCTCGACCGGCGCGGTCGGGCGGCGGACGTCGGGGGCGGGGTCGCCGCCGAACGGCTCCTCGCCGTCGGAGAGGTCGCCCAGCCAGGTGAGGACGGCGGACGAGTAGTCGACGTCCTCGGCCACCAGGTGGCCCGCTCCCTCGTAGCGGTGGACCTGCGCGTGCGGGAGGCGGTCGACGAGGTCGTCGAGGTAGCGGTCGGAGAAGATCGGGTCCAGCGGGCCCCAGAGCATCAGGGCCGGCGTCGTCAGGGCGCTGACGCCCTCGGCGATGCGCTGCAGCTCCGGGTCGCTCGGGTGGGCGGAGTCGACCGGGATGTCGGCGACGAAGCCGCCCACTCCGCCGCGGCGCGACGCGGACCGGTAGGGCGCGCGGTATCCCTCCTTCACCGCGGAGGGCAGCGCCGGGTGCCCCAGCGCGAGGGTCGTCTCGAGGAAGGCCGGCGTGCCGACCGTCGAGGCGCCGAGCACACCCGAGGCGAGCGCGAGCCGGAGCGGGGCCGGGATCGGCTCGTCGGCGCTCTGGTGGATCGCGGTGTTCAGGAGCATCGTGGCGCGCAGCTGCTCCGGGTGGTCGACCGCCCAGCCCAGCGAGACGACTCCGCCCCAGTCGTGGCCGAGGGTGACCACGTCGTCGAGGCCGAGCACGTCGGTGAGGTTCGAGAGCTCGCGCACGCGGTCGGCGAGCGTGTGCAGGGTGCCGGTCCGCTGGGAGAAGCCCATCTCGAGCTGGTCGACAGCGACCACCCGCCAGGCGGGGCCTCCCCGGCGGGCCGACTCGAGCGTGGCGGCCGCGAGGCGGCGCCAGAGGTAGGACCAGGTGGGGTTGCCGTGCACGCAGAGGACGGTGCCGACGGGCTCCGTGCCGAGGGCCTCACCTGTGTCGAGCAGGTGCCAGCGGCGCGGCACGCCCTGGGCGTCCGGAGCGTCGACGAGGCGCGACCACGCGGGATCGAGCCCGTCGAGCCCGGCCGGGGGCAGCTGCGCCGCGGCCGTGGAGCCGAGCGCTCCGCGGATCCGCTCGGCCGGGTGGGGCGCGGTCACCAGGCGATCTCGAGCATCGCGGTGTTGATGCCCGAGCCCACTCCGATGAGCAGCACCCGGTTGCCCGGCTGCAGGGTCTCGGCCTCCTGGGCCAGGGTGATCGGGATCGACGCCGGGCCGACGTTGCCGAGGGTGGGGTAGGTCGTGGGGACGCGGCTGCGGTCGATGCCGACCGCCTTCACCAGGGCGTCGGTGTGCACGTCCGACACCTGGTGCGTGATGTAGCGGTCCATCCCGCTCCAGTTCCAGTCGCGGGTGGCCTCCTTCCACGCCGAGAGGACGAGCTCCATGCCGCCCTTGAGCAGCGCCTTCGCATCCGTGAACATGCCGTCGACGCTGCCGACGCAGAGCTCGTTGAACTGCGTGGCCGCGCGGGTGATGCCGCCGAGGATGCGGTGGCCCTTGGGGTGCTCGTCGGCCGGGCCGAGGACGGCCGCCGCGGCGCCGGAGCCGAGGGTCAGGCTCGCGAACTCGCTCATGAAGTCCTTGCGCTTGACGCCCTCGCGGCTCAGGCGCTCGATGGTGTTGACCTGGATCTCGTCGGCGTCCTCGCCGTCGATGATGAGCGCGTAGCGGATCTGGCCGGAGTCGATCAGCTGCGCGGCGAGGGTCATGCCGTTGACGAAGCCGAGGCACGCGTTCGCGATGTCGAAGTTGATGGCCGACGAGGGCAGGCCGAGCCCGTGGTGCAGGCGCACGGCGACCGAGGGCTCGAGGTGCTTGCGGGTCACCGACGTGTTGATGATCAGGCCGATCTGGTCGGCGCGGACGCCGGCCTCGGCGAGAGCGCGCTTGCCCGCGTCGATCGCCGCTCCGTCGAAGCCCTGCTCGGAGCCCCAGTTGCGGCGCTCGTGCACTCCGGCGACGCGCTGGAGGAGCCCGGTGGGGAGCCGCAGGCGCTTGAGCGCCGGAGCGAGCCGCGCCTCGATCTCGGCCGAGGTGGTCACGCGCGGAGCCAGCGTGGTCGCGACGGACAGCAATGCGACGTTGCGGTGCGTGGTCGTTGCGTTTCCGTCCAACGGAACTCCCTGTCGAGTTGTCGATCCTGGCATGTGCCTCCGTGATTTTACGCTGTCGTTCAGGCTGCGCTTCCTGGACGCCCGCTGGGCGGTCGCGGAACGCGTCCTCGGCGGCCGGGCGGGGGCTCCTCCCCCGGAACGACGGGCGAGGAGCCGCCGAGTCCACACGCGACGCGCGGTGTCAACCCACCCGCCGGGGCGTCAGGTCCCCATCGCCCACGGCTCGCGATCGCCGCGGAGGCGGGCGGCGAGCGCCATCGCCTGCTCGTCGGTCAGGGTCGCGACGTAGTCGACCACACCGCGCCCCCGGCCGAGCCGCTGCAGCGCGGCCGGGTCGGAGGTCGGCCGGCCGCGCTCGTCCGACGGGAGCCAGTCGGGGTGGTCGGCGCGCAGGCGGAAGTAGCCGTCGGTCGCGAGCTCGATCAGGTCGAGCAGCTTCTGCGGAGCCCGCGAGCCGTCGCGCGGGTCCTCGAGCCAGGCGTCGAGGTGGGTCACCAGCGTCTCGAGCACCTGCGACTGGCCGCGCTGGTAGGTGGCGAAGTCCGGCCGGTCGATCACGAAGCGCGTATGCACGAACTTCAGCACGGCCACGTCGTGCCAGGCGTCGGGGAGGAGGGAGAGGTGGCCCGAGCGGACGTTCGGCTCGGCGAGCACCACCACGGAGCGCTGCAGGCGGCCGATCCAGGAGGAGACGAAGGCCTCGATCGCGCGCTCGGTACGCGTCGATCCGTCGAACGGGAGCGCGAGGAGCCCCTCGACCAGCTCGGTCGACACCCGCTCCACGGAGGCGCGGAAGTGCTCGTCGCTCGCGATCCACGGGTCGCGGGCCACGAGCCTCCGGCGGAGCATCTCGAGCGAGTGCCCGGGGGCGCGCGCCCACAGCTCCTCGGCGTCGAGGGCGGCGAGCGCGTTCTGCTCGCGGAGGAACGCGCGGAACTCCACGGCGACGGCCGCCTGCTGCAGCACTCCCGCGCGGTAGAAGTCGTCGAGGTCGTGCAGCGAGTAGGCGATGTCGTCGGCGACGTCCATCACCGAGCACTCGAGGGTCTGCTGCCAGGGGGCGATCGCGGCGAAGCCGGAGCGGGCGTCGAGCAGGTCGTCGAGGTCGAGGGTGTACGCCGAGAACTTCGGCGGAGCGGTCTCCCACCGGCTGGCGGTCGAGCCGCGGGGCAGCTCGGTCGGGTCGGCGGAGTCGATGCCGGGGCGGTGGACCGTCCGCCCCCACGGGTACTTGAGCACGGCGGCTCGGGAGGCGGCGGTGAGGTTCAGCCCCACCTCCACCGTCTCGCAGACGTCGAGCTCGGAGAGGATCCGGAACGACTGCGCGTTGCCCTCGAAGCCCTCCGCGAGCCCCAGCCGCTCGCGCGCGAGGCGGTCGAGCGCCTGCTCGCCGAGGTGGCCGAACGGAGGGTGGCCAAGGTCGTGCGCGCTGGCCGCGGCCTGCACGACCACCGGGTCGCAGCCGCCGAGCCGCTCGACCAGCTCGCGCTGGGCGGGATCGGTGGTGGTCAGCTGCATCGCGATCGCGCGGGCGACCGCGGTGACCTTGATCGAGTGCGTGAGCCGGTTGTGCACGACCTGGCCGACGCCCGAGGGCGAGATGACCTGGGTCACCGCGGAGAGTCGGGCGAAGTACGGCGAGAAGCGGATCCGCTCCAGGTCGACGCGGTACTCGGGGTACTCCTCGCCGGTGGCGAACCGGTCGACCGGCTCGGGGATGCGCCGGTCGCGGCGGTGGTCGTGCGGGGCCGAGGCCCGCGGGGCCGTCGTCTCGGGGAGTGCCGGCTCGCTCATGGCTTCACCCTAATCAGGGGCGCGGGGGCGGAGGGACCGCGCCGCTCCGGCGGTCGGCGTCGCTCCTCCGGTCGGCGTCGCTCCTCCGGTCGGCGTCGCTCCCGCGGCGAGACACCGCGTCCGCCGGCGAGGCACCGCGGGGACGGCGGCGCCTCGGGGAGCGCACGAACACCTCGGCGGTCCGGTGGGCCAGGCCGGCGCCTCGGCGGACGCCGGGACGCCTCGCGGCAGCCCGGCCGACGGGCGAACAGGAGACGCCGGGCGCGGACTCCCGTCAGGCGGACTGCTCGCGCGGAGCGACGGCGAGGTGCACGGCCGCGGCGACGACCGCGCCGAGGACGTAGGCCGCGATGTCGAGCCAGGAGAAGGTGGTGCCGACGACGAGGCGGAGCGGCGCCCACAGCTCGACCAGGCGCGCTGCGACTCCGATCGCCTGCAGCTGCTCCATCGCGATCGACCAGGCCAGCGCGATCCCGGCAGCCGTCACGCCCGGGATGCGCGGCAGGAGCACCGCGATCAGCAGCGCCACCAGGACGACGTAGGCCACTCCGCCGGCGAGGTCGGCGAGCAGCCCCGTGAGCACGAACCGCAGCGCCAGGCCCAGGCCGAGCACGGCGACGGCCGCGAGGGCGAAGCGGAACCGCGCCTTCACCGGGCACGCTCCTCGAGGGCGCGCTGGAGGCGGTCGAGAGCGAGGAGGAACGTGCGGTCGTCGGCCACGCGCCAGCCGAGGGCGGCCGGGGCGGCGACGACCAGGGGCACGAGGACGGTGCGCGGGCGCCGCCTCGCCGCACGCAGGACGGCGGAGGCGGGCGGCGGGGCGAGGACCGCCAGGACCAGTGCGCGGACCCGGTGGGCACCCGAGGGCGAGGTGCCGACGCCCACCGAGACGATCCGATCCCACTCGGCGATGCGCAGGGCGTCCGCGCGCTCGGCGGCGAGTTCGAGTCCGTCGCGGCCGACGGCCAGCACCGCGGCGGCGGCGGCCGGAGCGGCGGAGGCGGGTGCCGCGATCCGGCGCAGCGCCCGGGCGAGCTCGGGAGTGCGCAGGACGGCGAACCCCTCGGTGACCGCGGCGAGCGCCGCCAGCCGGCGCTGCCGCTCCGGGGAGGCCTGACGGACCCGGGCCCGGACGGCGGCCGGGGCGGGCAGGGGCGCGGCGAGCAGCGCCGTCGGCTCGAACCGCGTGCGCGGGGGCAGCGGGACCGCCTGCGGCGTGCGCGGCGGGGGCTCGCCCCAGTGCGGCGTCGATGCGGGATCCATGCGCCCCTCCTTCCTCGCGCGGCTCCGAGCCGCCCCTGAGATCATCCCTCCTCCGCCCTCCCGCCTTGCCGAGAGGGCTCGGCGGGCTTACCATGAAGTACCCCCCGGGGGTATGCCGCGACCGACATGCCGACCGGACGCCCACCGGGCCGATCGACCGGATCGGACCGGACGCACGACACAGGAGGACCCATGAGCACCAGGATCGACCTCGGCCTGACCGCGAGCGGATCGACGGGAGGCTGCGGCTGCGGCGGAGGCGGCGCCTGCGCGTGCGGCGGCCACGGCGACGCCGGCCGCTCCGACGCCGGCCACGCGGCGCAGGGCTCCCTGTCGGCCGCGTCCGTGCAGAGCTTCGGCGTCGCGGGCATGACCTGCGAGCACTGCGTCCGCAGCGTCACCGAGGAGCTCGCCGCCTACCCCGAGGTCTCGGCGGTCGACGTGTCCCTCGCCCCCGACGGGGTCTCGACCGTCACGGTCGGCTCCTCCCGGCCGCTCGGCCGCGAGGAGATCGCCGCCGCCGTCGCCGACGCGGGCTACCGCCTCGCTCCCCTGAGCTGACGTGGCCGAGACCACCGGCACCCCGCTCGAGCTCGCCATCGGAGGGATGACCTGCGCCTCCTGCGTCGCGCGGGTCGAGAAGCGCCTCGACGCGCTCCCCGGCGTCCACGCGACCGTCAACCTCGCCCTCGAGCGCGCGACGCTGACCCTCCCGCGCGGCACGACTCCGGCCGACGCGATCGCCGCCGTCGAGGCCGCGGGCTACAGCGCGACGGTCCCCTCCACCGGCGAGGCGGCTCCCGCGGAGGAGCAGGAGGAGCAGAGCGACGACGACCGCGAGCGGCGCGCCCTGCGCACGCGGCTCCGCGTCTCCGCGCTGCTCGCCGTGCCGGTGGTCCTGCTCTCGATGATCCCGCCGCTGCAGTTCGCGAACTGGCAGTGGCTGTGCCTCGCCCTCGCCTCACCGGTCGCGGTCTGGGGCGCGCTGCCCTTCCACCGCAACGCCTGGCGGGCGCTGCGGCACGGCTCCACCACCATGGACACCCTGATCAGCCTCGGGGTCGGCGCCTCCTTCGCCTGGTCGGTCTGGGCTCTGTTCCTCGGCGACGCCGGGCGGCCCGGCATGAGCATGCCGTTCGAGCTGCTGGGCAGCCGCTCCGGCCACGACGAGATCTACCTCGAGGTCGCCGCCGCCGTCCCCGTCCTCGTGCTGGCCGGCCGCTACCTGGAGGCGCGGTCGAAGCGCGACGCCGGTGCGGCGCTCCGGGCGCTCCTCCGCCTCGGCGCGAAGGACGCCGTGCGCATCGCCGCCGACGGGCAGGAGGAGCGCGTGCCCGCGTCCTCGCTCGCCGTCGGCGACCTCCTCCGCGTGCGCCCCGGCGAGACCGTCGCCGCCGACGGCACCGTGCTCGAGGGCTCGAGCGCGATCGACGCGAGCATGCTCACCGGCGAGAGCGTGCCGGTCGAGGTCGGCCCCGGCTCGACCGTGACCGGCGGAGTGCTCAACGCGCACGGCCTGCTCACCGTCCGCGTCGACCGCGTCGGCTCCGAGACCACGCTCGCGCGGATGGGCCGCCTCGTCTCGGACGCGCAGGCCGGCAAGGCGCGCGTCCAGCGGCTCGCCGACCGCGTCTCCTCCGTCTTCGTGCCGGTCGTGGTGGTTCTCGCCCTGGCAACTCTCGCCGGCTGGCTGATCGCCGGCGCCGACCTCGCCGCCGCCGTCTCTCCCGCCGTCGCCGTCCTCGTCGTCGCGTGCCCGTGCGCGCTGGGCCTGGCCACCCCGACCGCCGTCCTCGTCGGCACCGGCCGCGGCTCCCAGCTCGGGATCCTCCTCCGCGGGCCGGAGGTGCTCGAGGCCGGGCGCCGGATCGACACGGTCGTGCTCGACAAGACCGGCACGCTCACCACGGGCGCGTTCCAGGTCGTCGAGTCCAGCGGCGACGAGAGCCTGCGGATGCTCGCCGCCGTCGAGCGCGGGTCGGAGCATCCGCTCGCCGCAGCGATCGTGGCCGGGGCCGCGCACCTCGACGTCCCCGAGGCGACCGGATTCCGCTCCAGCACCGGGTTCGGCGTGCGCGCCCGGGTCGAGGGCCGCCTGGTCGTCGCCGGCCGGCTGCGCTGGCTGGAGGAGCAGTGGGGCTTCGCGCCGGGCGGTCTCGCCGAGCGCGCCGAGCGAGCGACCGCCGAGGGCGGCACCGTCGTCGGCGTCGGCTGGGAGGGGGCGCTGCGCGGCTTCGCGGTCCTCCGCGACGAGCCGAGGCCGGAGGCGTCCCGCACCGTCCGCGCCCTGCGCGAGCGGGGCCTGCGGGTGATGGTGCTGACCGGCGACAACCCGCGGGCGGCGCAGGCCGTCGCCTCGGCCGTCGGCATCGACGAGGTCGTCGCCGAGGTGCTGCCGGAGGAGAAGCTCGCCGTGATCGAGCGCCTCCGTGCGGAGGGCCGCCACGTCGCCTTCGTCGGCGACGGTGTGAACGACGCCGCCGCGCTGGCCGCCGCGGACGTGGGGATCGCGATGGGCGCCGGATCGGACGCGGCGATCGAGGCGAGCGACATCACCCTCGTCGGCGACGACCTCGGCCGGGTGCCCGACGCCCTGCGCCTCGGGCGCCGCACCCTCGCGGTCATCCGGGGCAACCTCTTCTGGGCCTTCGCCTACAACGTGGCCGCGATCCCGCTCGCGATGGCCGGACTCCTGGGGCCGCTCGTGGCCGGCGCCGCGATGGCGTTCTCGAGCGTCTTCGTCGTGCTGAACAGCCTGCGGCTGCGGTCGTTCCGCTGAGTCCCGGCGGGCCGTCCGGAGTTCCCTCGCGGAGCTCTTGACGGCCCGCCCGCAGGTGGCGAGGGTGAGCGCATGAGCCTCTTCATCACCTGCCCGGTCGACGACGTCGAGCGCGCCACCGCCTTCTACACCGCGCTCGGCTGGACCCTGAACTCCGAGATGTCCCGCGAGGACGTCTCCTGCTTCGGGATCGGTCCCGACACGTCCGTCATGCTGGCGAGCCGCGCGATGTACGAGAGCGTCGGCGCCACCGAGGAGCTGATCGGCGCCCCCGGCACCCCCTCGAAGGTGACCGTCTCGTTCGACCTCGACAGCCGCGAGGCCGTCGACGAGCTCGTCGAGCGGGCCGCCGCCGCGGGAGGCCGGATCGGCGACACCGACGACTACTCCTTCATGTACCAGCGCCAGTTCGACGACCTCGACGGCTACCACTACTCCCCGTTCTGGATGAAGCCGGGCGGCGACGCGGCGGAGTGACGGGGCCGCACGGACTCACTCCGCGTGCCGCAGGCGGTGCCGCCGGACCGCGGCCCGGTTCGCGCAGCGGACGGAGCAGTACCGCTGCCGGCCGTTCCGCGTCACGTCGACGACGACGTTCCTGCAGTGGTCGCCCGGCGCCCGACCGGCCTCGCACCGCAGGAGGCGGCTCATCCCCCGGGTCGTCAGGTGCAGCGCCGTGCCGACCGCGATGACGGCGTGGAGGACGTGCGCCAGGGACTGGTCCTGGTCGCGGTAGTGCAGGTGCCAGCCCTCGTCGTCGTGGTCGGTCAGGCGCGGATACGCGGCGATCGCGGCCATCTGGCGGTTCAGCGACGTCGCCCGGTCGCTCGGAGTCGGCGCGTCGACCACTTCCAGCCACTCGTCGATCACGTCGCGCGTCCGGGCGTGGTCGTCCGGGCCGGACTCGAAGGCCATCGTCATGCCGTATTCGCGCGTTCGAGCCTCGATGCCCGCGCGGTCGGACGGCCAGTCGTTCGCGAGGGAGGCGGCGAGCAGGACCGCGTACTCGCCGTAAGGGTTGAGCTGCATAAGACCATGACAGCACAGTGGCTCCCATGCGCACCTCCACACCCTCCCCGCACCCCTCCGAGCCGCTCGCCCCCGCCGTCGATCCGCACGAGCACGGCTGGACGACCGAGTCGGCCCACCGGACCAGCGAGGGCGTCGTCGTGTACGTCCGCTGCGCCGGCTGCGGCACGCGGCGCGTGGACGTGCGGACCGGGCACCAGGATCCCCCTGCCGCTCTCAGCCGCGTCCTGCCCGCCTCCGACGACCGCTCCCGCCGTGGAGCAGAGGGAGGATGAGGGCATGATCGCCGACCTGACCCTCCCCTGCGACGCCGGCCCCGGGGAGAGGAGCCTCCTCCTCCGGCGTGCGGTGCTCGACGACCTCCCCGCGATCGTCCGGCTCCTCTCCGACGACCCGATCAGCGCCGGGCGCGGAGACGTCGCCGCCGAGGAGGACGGGGCCGCCTACGAGGCCGCCTTCCGGAGCATCGCGCAGGACCCGGGCAACGATCTCGTGGTCGCGGTGGACGGCGCCGGAGCCGTGGTCGGCACGCTGCAGCTGACCGTGATCCCCGGGATGGCGCGCCGCGGCAGCTCCCGCCTGCTCGTCGAAGCGGTCCGGGTGGCGAGCGCCGAGCGGTCGGCGGGGATCGGCACGGCCCTGATGCGCTGGGTGCTGGACGTCGCTGCGATCGAGCTCCGCACGCCGCTCGTCCAGCTGACCTCGGACGCCGCCCGCACCGACGCCCACCGCTTCTACCTGCGCCTGGGCTTCGTCGACTCGCACGTGGGCTTCAAGCGCCGCGTCGAGCTGCCGGGCTCGTAGCGGCGGTGCGGGCAGCCCGTCCGGACGCCTGATCGGCGTGTCCCCGCAAGCACGACCGGCGCAGGAGGGGACGCCCCGAGCGGAGGCCCGGACGGCACCGCTCGCCTCTCCCCGGCCGACGTGATTGGCTGGCCCGATGAGAACCGAGACCCGCCAGGGCGTCCCCCTCCTGCTCGTCGACGACGACGGAGGCGCGCTCTCGACCCCGGACGACGCGATCGCGCTGATCGGCGAGACCTACGGCGGCGACGTCGAGACGATCGTGGTGCCCGTCGGCCGGCTCGACCCCGAGTTCCTCCGCCTGCGCTCCGGCATCGCCGGCGAGTTCGTGCAGAAGTTCGTCTCGTACGGCAAGCGGCTGGTGATCCTCGGCGACGTCAGCGGGCCGGTGGCGGAGTCGAGCGCGCTGCAGGCCTTCGTCGTCGAGTCGAACCGCGGCGACCACCTCTGGTTCGCCGCCGACCTCGAGGCGCTCGACGCCCGCCTCCGCAGCTCCGGGACCGCGAACGAGCCCGGCGCCGACGGCGGAGTGGAGCCGACGCCCGGCCCCGCCCGCTGATGCCCCTGCTCCAGCCCGGCCCCGACGGCTCTCCACCCGAGGTCGACGGTCCGGTCCGCCTCCTCCTGCTCGCCGACACGCACCTCCCGAAGCGGGCGAAGGCCCTCCCGGACGAGGTGTGGCGCGCGGTCGACGAGGCCGACCTGGTCGTGCACGCGGGCGACTGGGTCGACGAGGCGACGCTGGACGCGCTGGAGGAGCGGGCGGCGCTCCTGCTGGCCGTGTGGGGCAACAACGATCCGGAGCCGCTGCGCGCCCGCCTGCCCGAGGTCGCGCGCGCCCGCGTCGCCGGCCTCGACGTCCGCGTGGTGCACGAGACCGGAGCGGCGACCGGCCGCGAGACCCGCGCCGACGCCGCTCATCCGGGTGCCGACGTGCTCGTCTTCGGGCACAGCCACATCCCCTGGGACACCGTCTCCCCGGCGGGTCTCCGCCTGCTCAATCCGGGCTCCCCGACGGATCGGAGGCGCCAGCCGGCCTGCACCTTCCTGACCGCCGTCGCCGACGACGGAGCGCTCCGCGACGTGCACCTGACCGCCCTGCCGCTCCGGGCACGAACCATTCCCGGCGGCGGCGCAAGGGGGTCACAGAGCATTTAGGTCGGCCTAAGCTCACCTGGATGAGCAGCTCACACGACCACCCCGACTCCGCGCACCTGCGCCCGGAGGGTCTCGACGACGCCACCGTGGCGGCGCTCGGGAAGCTCTCGGAGGCGCTCGAGACGGTCGAGCACGCCCGCGGTCTGCTCTACGGCTTCCACCGGCTCACCGGCGCGGCCGACCTCGCTCTGGGCGAGGCCGTCGACGCGCTGCGCGAGGCCGGCCACGCCGCGACCGCCGAGCGGATCGAGGCCGAGCTCGTCGGCCGCAACGTCATCGAGGGGCGCTGGACCTTCCAGATCGTCGAGGACTACGACGACACCTACTACGCCGCGTTCCGGGAGCAGGAGCGCGCCGCGCGCGACGAGCTCGCCGGCGGACGCCGCCACCTCTTCGAGTCCGAGATGAAGGAGGACCGCCGCTCCGGCGGCCGCCGCCACCACGAGTCGCGCCCGGAGGCGGGCTCGTGAACGCCGTCATCCGGATGCACGCCTCGTCGCTGCGGGTCAAGGCGGTCACGCCGGGCCGCGGCGGACGCGGCACGCCTCCCGAGCCCGAGGCGACGATGCGGCGCACCACGCTCAGCATCGACGGCCGCCGCTTCCTCCTCGCCGTCTCCCTCGACACCGAGGAGCTCGAGAAGCGCCTGGTCGAGGCCGTGCGCAACCGCGGCGACATGGTGAGCTTCACGGTCGCCGGCGAGCGGGAGGTCTGCGTGCTGGTCTCCCCGGGCGTCGCGGTCATCCTCGAGCACGAGGACGTCCCGGTCGAGGATCCGGACGCCGAGGACGCGCCGATCCTGTACGACGACGTCGAGTACCTGACCTGATCCGTCGGCGACCGGTCCCGGCCGCCGGTCCGGGCGCGGACTCTCGACTCGGGTCGTCCGTCCGCTCAGACCGCTCCGGTGCTCGCCCACAGGTGGAACGCCGCGTGCGCCCGGTGCGGCCGCCACGCCTGCGACGCCGCCTCCGCCTCCACCGTGCTCACCCGGCCGAGCGCCTTCCGCAGCACCAGGTCGCCGGCGGGGAAGGCGTCCGGATCGCCGAGGAACCGGAGCGCGAGGTAGTCGGCCGTCCACGGCCCGATGCCCGGGATCGCGAGAAGCGCGCGCCGCTGCTCCGGCAGGTCGCCCGCGCGGTCGAGCACGGGTCCGGCGGCGAAGGCCTCGGCGACGGCCCGGACCGTCCGCGCCCGGGCGTTGGTGATCCCGATCGCTGAGCGCAGCGCCTCGAACTCCGGCGCGAGCAGGGCGGCGGGTGCGGGGAAGGCCAGGAGACCGCGCTCCCCCGGGGCGCCGAAGGCCGCGGCGGTGCGTCCGCCGAAGGTCCGGGCCGCGGCGACGGACACCTGCTGGCCGAGGACCGCCATGACCGCCGCCTCGAACGCCTCCGGGTACTGCGTCGCGCGCAGCCCCGGCCGGGCCGCGACGGAGCGGGCGAGCAGCGGGTCCCGCGAGAGCTCGGCGCCGATCGCCACCACGTCGGAGTCGAGGTCGAACCAGGCTCGGACGACCGCGGCCGCCGGCGTCAGCACGTCCGGCTCCGCCTCCACCCGCAGCCCGGTCTCCGTCACCTCGAGCGCGATCGGCCGCGGCGCCCCGTCGAGGGTGAGCAGGCGCTCCAGGCGCCGGCCGTCGGCCGAGACCCGCTCCACTCCGGGGAGGGCGTGGTTGCGGAGGAGGCTCGCGGCGCCGGCTGAGTCGAAGGGCCCGAGGGCCGGCAGGTCGAGGGAGGACGTCTCGTTCAGGGGAGCAGGACCGTCTTGCCGCGCGCGCGGCCCGACTCGACGAGGGCGAGCGCGGCGGCCGCCTCGGTCAGCGGGAAGGAGGGCCCGAGCACGACCTCGAGCTCCCCGCGACCGGCGCGGTCGAGCAGGCCCGGCCGGGCGGCGTCGCGGAGCGCGGTGCCGGGATCGGCTCCCGGTCCGCCGCCGAGCATCAGGATCCCGCCGAGGCGGGCGGCGTGCTCGAAGCCGGCGACGGTGGCGATGCGCGAGCGGTCGGCGACGAGAGCCACCGAGGCGTCCAGCGCCTCGTCGGTGCCCGCCGTGTCCAGCGCGACGTCGACGCCGCCGGGGGCCAGGGCGCGCACGCGCTCCTCCAGCCCGGCGCCGTAGCGGACCGGCTCCGCGCCGAAGCGGCGGACGACCTCCTCGCCGCGCTCGCTCGTGGTGCCCAGCACCCGTGCTCCGCGGGCGACCGCGAGCTGCACCGCGAGCGAGCCGACGGCTCCGCTCGCCCCGTGCACCAGGACGGTGACCCCGGAGGAGACGCGGGTGGCCTCGACGAGGTGCTCGGCGGTCGTCCCGGCCAGCAGCAGGCCCGCGGCCGCCGCCCAGCCGAGCCCGGCGGGCTTGGGCAGGACCGCGCTCGCGGGCGCGACCAGCTCGGCGGAGTAGCCGCCGGAGACCCGGAACGCCACGACCTCGTCGCCCACGCGGATCTGGCCGAGCGGCCCCTCGGCCCCCTCGCCGACCGCGGTCACGACTCCGGAGACCTCGCTGCCCGGCCGGACCGGCACCCGCCCGCGCCCGAACATCCCGCGCAGGAGCTTCGCGTCGGCCGGGTTCACGCCCGCGGCGCGCACCGCGATCCGCACCCTGCCGGGCGCCGGCTCCCCCGGATCGACCTCGACGGCGCGCAGCGCCTCCGGCCCGTCGAATCCCTCGGCCTGCATCGCGACGACCATGCGTCCGCCTCCCGTCCCCGGGCGCCTGCGCACCCGAGCGCGACGCTAGCAGCAGCGTCCGATCCCCGGACCCCCTGCGGAGAGCGCGGCAGCCGACCGAGAACGCCCGTTCTGGTACCGCCTACCATGGAGGGATGTCCCCGATCCTCGACGAGCGCCCTCCCCGCGAGGCGATCCTCGCGGCCGCCGACCGGCTCTACTACGAGCGCGGCATCCAGTCCGTCGGGATGGACGAGCTCCGCACGGCCGCGGGCGTCTCGTTGAAGCGCCTCTACTCGGAGTTCCCGAGCAAGGAGTCGGTGGTGGTCGCCGTCCTGCACGGCCGGCACGAGCAGTGGACCCTCGGCGTGACCACCCGGGTCGCCGCGGCGGACGGACCTCGCGGCAAGCTGCTCGCGATCTACGACTTCCTCTTCGACTGGTTCTCCGAGGACTCGTTCCGCGGCTGCGGCTTCATCAACGCCTTCGGGGAGCTCGGCTCGTCGAACCCGATGGTCGCCGAGATGGCGCGCGACCACAAGGAGACGTTCCAGCGCTTCCTCGCGACCCTCGCTGAGGAGGCGGGTGGCGGCGCCGAGCTCGCCGCGCAGCTCGCGATCCTCGCCGAGGGCGCCCAGACCACCGCGGCCATCGCCGGAACCCCGGAGGCCGCCCTGCACGCGCGTCGCGCCGCCGAGATCCTCATCGACGCGGAGACGCGCCCCGTCTGAGGCACGCCGCGCGCGGGATCAGGCCTCGCCGCCCCCGGGCGGGCCGACCACCAGCAGCGCCGCGAAGACGACGGCGACCAGAGCCAGGACCAGCGCCCCGGCGAGCACGGGCCGCGCGAGCGCCCAGCGGAGGAGCCGGCTCGTCACGCGCCGGTCGCGCGGGTCGTCCGTGGCGTGCGTCCGCCACGGGCCCTCCAGCAGGCCGCGGCGCTCGAAGCCGCGCTCCAGCGGGACCGTCGCGTAGGGCACGACCGCGCTGACGACCGCGAGCGCCGTCGCGCCCGCCGACCACCGCTGGTTCACCGCGAGCACCAGGGCCGCGGCTCCGTAGGCGAGGAACGCGAACCCGTGGATCGGCCCGGCGACGCTCACCGGCCAGTCGCCGGCTCCGGCCGCGTACTTCAGCAGCATCCCGACGATCAGGAGAGTCCAGGTCGCCGCCTCGACGATCGACAGCAGGCGGAAGAGGCGGCGCGGGCTCATGGGATCGGCTCCGTTCGGTCCGCGGCGACGCGGCTCGGGGTCGGTCGAGGGTCGCCCGGAGCCTACGGGAGCACGCTCGCGAGGAACCTGAGCGGACGAGGACCGCTCGGGGCGCTCAGCCCAGCCAGCCGGTGAGCGAGAGGGCCGTCACCGCGCCGACCAGGCCCGCGGCGACGAGGGCGACCGTGCCCGTGACTCCGCTGCGGGAGGGGGCTGCGGCGGGGCCGCCGGCCAGGCGCGCCCAGAGCCGGCGTGCCACCTCCTCGGCGGAGGGGCGGTCGGCCGGATCGAGAGCGGTCATCGCGGTCAGCAGCTCGCGCCACTCCGCCGGGACCGTCTCCGGGACGACGGGCGCGTGGTGGAGGCGCTGGATCGAGATCTCGAGCGTCGTGCCGGTGTAGGCCCTGCGGCCCGAGACGGCCTCGAGCAGGACCAGCCCGAGCGAGTAGACGTCGGACGCCGGTCCGACCGGGCCGGAGCCGAGGCTCTCGGGGCTGAGGTACGCGGCGGTGCCCACCAGCACGTCGGAGCGGGTGAGCCGGGCGTCGTCGACCGAGCGGGCGATCCCGAAGTCGCTGAGCTTGGCCTCGTGCGCGGAGAAGCCGGTTGCGGTGGCGCGCGAGCGGACGAGGACGTTCTCGGGCTTCACGTCGCGGTGGAGGACGCCCTGCGCGTGCAGGTGCGCGAGAGCATCGGCCACCTGAGCGCCGACCTCCGCGATGAGCCGCTGATCGCCGGAGCCGAACCAGTCGGCCGCCGGGTCGCTGCGGTCGAAGTACTCGAGGACGAGGAACGCGAGGTCGCCCTCCTCGCCGGGGATCTCGCCCTGGTCGAGGACGTCCACCACGGAGGCGTGACGCGAGTCGATCAGGAAGCGGATCTCGCGCTCGCGACGCGCCCGCTCGTTGGGGGTGTCCGGGACGTCGCGGTGGACCTTGACCGCGACCTGGCGGGCGAGGCGGAGGTCGCGGGCGCGGTAGACGACGGCGCTGCCACCCTCCCCCACCCGCTCGAGCACGAGGTAGCGACCGGCCAGGGTGGAGCCGACGAGCGGATCCACGACGTCGGCGGGGAGCGGCTGCAGGCGGTCGAGTTCGTCCAGCACGGGCAGCTCCCTTCGCGAATGAGTCACTAGCTCGTCTAACTAGTAGTCCCTTCGTAGTGGTCGCCGCCCCTTCAGGCAAGCACCTCGGGGGAGGTTGGCTTGTCTAGATGTTCTTGCTACGAGACTGTCTAGACTGTTCTTCATGGATGAGGTCACGCTGAAGCGACCCGGGGCCTTCTGGTTCTCGGGTGAGGCGACCGAGCCCGGAGCGGTGGAGGTCCTCGCCGCGATGCGCGCCTTCCGCACGGCGGAGGCCGCGATGCGCCGCCGGACCCGCGGATCCATGGGCATGGGCGAGAACGACCTGCTGGCCGTGCAGTTCCTCATGCGCCGCCAGCAGAAGGGCGTGCACGTCAGCCCGAAGGACCTGGCCTCCTACCTCGGCATCTCCTCCGCCTCCACGACCGTGCTGATCGACCGGCTGGTCAAGAGCGGGCACGTGGTCCGGGAGCCGCACCCGAGCGACCGCCGGGCCATCCGCATCGTCGCCACCCCCACCTCCCACCGCGAGGTGCGCGAGACGCTCGACGAGATGCACCGCCGCATGCTCGAGGCGGCCGAGACGCTCAACCCCTCCGAGGCCGGGACCGTCATCCGCTTCCTGCAGACGATGCGCGACATCGTCGAGCGCCCGGCCGACTCCGAGACGGTCGACGCCGCCCAGGAGCTCGCGGGCGAGCCGATCGGCGAGTACGCCGACGGCGTGCTGGAGCAGCGCCGCGCCTGACCGGCGTCCGCTCGGCCGCGACCGCGTGTCCCCGGGAGTTCACTCCGGGGGTCTTCTGCCGCGCCCCGGATCCGTCGGAGAATCGAGTCGTCCGGCGGCGATGGACAGAAAACGCACTCCGCGACGTAAGTAGCTAGCTCAACTAGTAGGAAGTCTTTCTAGCGATATAGAGTGACGGACGTCAGCCACTCGCACGTCAGATCGGAGCACACCATGGGCAACATCCTGTACGGCACTCCCCCCGCCGCCATCGAGGTCGAGGACCGCGCCCTCGCCCACCTCCAGATCGTCATCATCAACAAGTTCCGCCGCGACGAGCGCTTCCTGCTCACCCTCGACGCGAGCCCCCAGGCCGGCACCGGCCGCCGCGGCGTGTGGATGCACCCGACCATCCCGATCCAGTTCGAGTTCAAGGGCAGCCGCCAGCCCACGATCAACCCGGAGTGGGTCGAGGCCCTCATGGAGCGCGCCAACAGCGGCGCCGGCCTCCGCATCGTGCCCGAGCCGACGAGCAACGCCGCCGTCCCGCTGCGCCGCGCCGAGCCCGCCGCCTGACCCTCCGCGCCGGAGCCGCTCCCGATCAGGCGCCGCCGCCGCACACCGACACGACCCGCCTTCCCGCCCGGGAGGCGGGTTCCGTCGTCTCCGGGCGTGAGAACCCCGGGAGCGCGCTCGCAAGTGGTTGACATTCCGCGCCACGGTCAGGGTCGCAGTCCTACACTGCTCCTGCGGCACGGGGTCGTTCCGGCGGGCTCGTCCCTGCTGTCGCACGCATGACCGGCCGCCGGCCGCTCGGGCCCCCCTCTCGAGCGACCGGCGGACGGCTGCGCGGCGCACCCGAAGCGCCGTCCGCGAGGTCCGCCGGAACCAGGAGCGGCCAGATGACCCACGGAACGAACAGCCTCACCACCACCGTCGACGAGGTGCGCCCGGGCGACCTCTTCTGCGCCGTCGTCGCCCACGAGACCGAGCAGTGGCGCGTCGTCGCCGTCCTCGGCATCCGCGTCCTCGCCGAGCGGGTCGCCGGAGGAGACCGCCGCAGCTTCACCCTCCGCTTCGTGCGCCACCAGCTCTCGCCGGACGTGCTCATCGCGAGGGGTGCCGCAGCGAACCGCTAGGGGATCAGGCGCTCCGCGCGGTAGCGGTCGAAGAGCGCCGTGAACGAGTCGACCGTCCGGTGGAACGCCGTGAAGCCGGCGAGGCGGGACTTGCCGATGTCGGTGACGACCTCGAGGTTCCGGCCGAGGTCGGCGTCGGTGTGCCACCAGGAGGCGACGCGGGAGAGGTCGGGCTCGATCAGCCCGTGCTCGTCGACGAGGCGCCGCCAGACGGGCTCGGCATCGGCCATCTGCTGCTCGAGCGGCTGCGGCTCCTCCCCCGGGCCGACCGGCTCGACGCCGAAGTGCTCCGCGATCCGGGTCCACATCCAGCGCCAGCGGAAGACGTCGCCGTTGACCACGTTGAAGGCCTGGTCGCGGCCCGCCTCCGACGTCGACGCCCAGAGCATCTGCTCGGCGAGGATCGTCGCGTCGGTCATGTCGGTGAGTCCGTTCCACTGCGTGAGCGAGCCGGGGAACACGAACGGGGTGCCCTCGGCACGGTGGATCGACGCCGCGACCGCGAGGGTCAGCCCCATGTTCATCGCGTTGCCGACGGCGTGCCCGATGACCGTGTGCGAACGGTGCACCGACCAGGTGAACCCGGCGCGCCCGGCCGCGGCGAAGAGCTCGTCCTCCTGCGCGTAGTAGAAGTTCGGGGCGTCGAGGCGCTCCTCCTCCTCGTGGAACGGGGTGTCGGGCATCGCGCCCTGCCCGTACGCCTCGAACGGGCCCAGGTAGTGCTTGAGGCCGGTCACCAGCGCGACGTGCTCGACGGGAGCGTGCGCGAGCGCGGCGAGGAGGTCGCGGACCATGCCGCCGTTGACCGCGATGTTCTCCTCCTCCGTCGCCTGACGCGACCAGGCGGTGAAGAAGACGTGCGTGGGGCGCTGGTCGGCGAGCACGCGGGCCAGGTCCTCGGCGGAGCGCAGGTCGGCGGCGAGCGGAGTGACGCCGGGGCGCGCGTCGATCGGGCGGCGCGAGAGGGCGGTCACCGGCCAGCCCTGCTCGGTGAGCAGGTCGACGAGGGCGGAGCCGCCGATGCCGGTCGCACCGACGACGAGGGCGCTGCGGGGGTCGGACGGGGGGACGGGAGTGGTGGAGGACATCCCCTGGGCCAACAGCCCCGGGGGCGAGGCATTCCCCGATCCGGGCGTCACGGAGGGACACCGGAGGTCACGGAGGGACACCGGGCGTCACGGGCGGACCGCGGACCGGGCTCCTCCCCTACCGTCGAGCACGAGCCGCCCGGGGTGGGCGCAGCGGAACAGGAGCCGACGATGACCGCGACCGACGTGCGGGCCGTGCCCGAGGTGGACTACGAGGAGCTGGCGGGGCGGTTCCGGCCGCTGTTCGCCGAGATCGCGGCGGGAGCGGCGGCGCGGGAGAGCGCACGCGAGCTGCCGGTCGCGCACATCCGAGCGCTGGCGGAGGCCGGGTTCGGCGCGGTGCGCGTGCCGCTGGAGTCCGGCGGGGCCGGCGCGAGCCTCCCCCAGCTGTTCCGCCTGCTGACGGAGCTGGCCGCCGCCGACTCCAACCTGCCCCAGGCGCTCCGCGGCCACTTCGCCCTGGTCGAGGACCGTCTGCTCGCGACCGACGGGACCCGCGAGCGCTGGCTCCGGCGCTTCGCCGACGGCGAGCTCGGCGGCAACGCCTGGACCGAGGTCGGCACGGTCGCGATCGGCGACGTGCAGACGAAGGTCGCTCCGGTCGACGGCGACCCGACGCGGTTCACCGTGACCGGCACGAAGTACTACTCCACCGGCAGCGTCTTCGCCGACTGGATCGACACCTTCGCCCAGCGCACCGACACCGGGCAGAAGGTGATCGCGATCGTCGACGCGCGCCAGGCGGGCGTCGAGCACGCCGACGACTGGGACGGCTTCGGCCAGCGCACCACGGGCTCGGGGACGAGCACCTTCACGGAGGCGGTGGTCGCGGCCGAGGACGTGATCGCCTTCGAGACCCGGTTCCGCTACCAGACCGCGTTCTACCAGGCGGTGCTGCTGGCCGTGCTGGCGGGCTCGATCGCTGGGGCCGAGCGCGAGATCGCGGCCGAAGTGCGGGCGCGGACCCGGATCTTCTCGCACGGGAACGCCGAGTCGTTCGCGGCGGATCCGCAGATCCTGCAGGTGGTGGGACAGGTCTCGGCCGCCGCCTATGCGGGAGCGGCGATCGTGGAGCGCGCGGCGGTCGCGCTGCAGCGGGCGCACGACGCGGCCCTCGACGGCGACCCGCTCGAGGACGAGCGGCAGAACGACCTCGCCGAGCTCGAGACGGCGCAGGCCCAGATCGTCCTGACGCAGCTGGCCACCCGGGCGACCTCCGACCTCTTCGACGCGCTGGGCGCCTCCGGGGTGAGCACCCGCAAGAACCTCGACCGGCACTGGCGCAACGCGCGCACGGCCGCGAGCCACAATCCGTGGGTGTTCAAGGCGCGGATCGTCGGCGACCACGCGGTCAACGGCACCGTGCCGCCGCGGGTCTGGGCGATCGGCGCGGGGCCGAAGCGGTAGTCGCCCCCGGCGCCGGCCGGGGGCGGTGGACAGCCGACAAGAGCGGAGGAGAGGATCGAGGGGGCGGCGACGCGGCCGCCGCGGACGAGGGGGCTCGCGATGATCCGGACGACGACCGCGAGGGGCGCCGGTGCGCTGCTCGCCTGCGGGGCGGGGCTGCTCGCGCTGAGCGGCTGCACGGGAAGCGCCGACGAGGGGACGGCCCCGACGACAGCTCCACCGCTGATCTCGAGCGCTCCGACGCCGAGCAGTGCCGTGCCGACCGCGAGCGCCGGCAGCGCGACTCCGCTGCCCACCGCGACCCCGGCCACCGCCCTGCTCCCCTGCGAGGACCTGCTCACGGCCGAGGAGGAGGCGTCGCTCGCCGAGGACGGCCTCGCCCTCTCGCCCGAGGCGACGGTCTACGACGTCGACTACCCCGTCGTGCAGGAGATCGCCGAGGACGGGGTGCTCTGCCGGTGGAGCGGCCAGGGCGACGTGTCGGTCGTGGTCGGGCAGCTGGCGGTCCCGGACGCGGAGTGGCCGGATCGGAGCGCCGCGCTCCTCGCGGATGGGTTCACCGCCGACGACACCGCGGCTCCGGGCTTCCTCGACGGGCCCGACGGACCGGACGAGAGCTACCCCGGCCGCGGCGTCCTCCACCGCGACGGCGTCCTCTACTACGTGAGCTACTCCGGGATCGTCGGCTCGATCGTGCCGCTCTCCGGCTGAGGCGGCGGATCGACGACCCAGGGCGGGCGCCCGTGGTCGGCGCTGCTCCCCGTCGTCAGCTGCTCACAGTGGTGGTCGAACGACAGCGGGGCTCCCGCCTCGGCGCACTCACGGCCGATCAGGTCCATGGCGTTCCAGAAGTACTCGCTCGCTCGTCGATCCCCGGAGATCGCGGAGAGCAGATTGCTCGTGGCGAGACGAGCAGCGTCGGACGCGATCGAGTTCGAGGAGCTCTCGTCGAAGCCCTCGAGGGCTTCGCGAAACGGTGGACGCAGAACGGGATCGAGTTCCGGCGCGTAGTCGTTCCACGTGCGCTCGAGCGGGACACAGGGAGCGGCCTCCTGATCGCCTCCCGGCTCGGTGCAGCCCACGAGGAGCAGCACGGATACGAGTACCGCCGATGAGGCGGTCGTGCGGTCCACCATCGTTCATCGCTCGATGTGCATCGTCCCCGTCGTGACCCAGACCGCGCAGGCCTTCTCGCGATATTCCGGGGCACTGGTCTCGACGATGTGATCGCAGGTCGAGACGCCGGTGTACCACTTCACGCACCCCCCTTGAAACTCGTCCTCGCAGTTCTTGTTCGGCTGAATCGGAGCGGCCGAGGCCACCTGCGCCCCGAGGACCGACGTCAGCGCCAGCGCGACGACAGCGAGACCGGACCCGAACCACAGAGAACTCTTCATGACGTCTCCTCATTCGCCGGCAGATCCATCGGGTCCTGGGACCGTATCCATCGCGGAGAGGGTGTCGGACGGTCGGCGCGAACTCGACACATCGAGGCGCGGGCCGGGCCCTCGAGAAGGGGTAGCGTCGACAGGTGCGATTCCCGTGGCGTTCCCGAGACAGCGAGCGACTGCCGCGGGACGTGCTCGTGCTGGGGGTCGTCGCCTTCTTCGTGATGCTGGGGTTCGGCGTCGTCGTGCCGGTGCTGCCGACCTACGTGCGCAGCTTCGGCGTCGACTACACGGCGGTCGGCGCGGTCGTCTCGGCGTTCGCGCTGATGCGGCTGGTCGCGAATCCGTTCGTGGGGCCGCTCGTCGACCGGTTCGGCGAGCGGGTCGTGCTCGCCGTCGGCATCGGCATCGTCGCGCTCTCCTCGGCGCTGGTCGGCTTCGCCTCCGACTACCCGCACCTCCTCCTGCTGCGCGGAGTCGGCGGCATCGGCTCCGCGATGTTCTCCGTCGCGGCGATGACGCTCCTCCTGCGCACCGCGAGCCCGGAGCGGCGCGGCCGCTCGATCGGCTTCTACCAGGGCGGTTTCCTGCTCGGCGGCATGGCGGGCCCCGCGGTGGGCGGCGTGCTCACGGCGATCTCGCTCACCGCCCCCTTCTTCTTCTACGCCGGCACGCTCGCGATCGCGGGGCTCGTCGGGTTGATCCTGCTGCAGCGGCCGGAGCGCGACGCGGCACCGTCCGCCGCGGCGAGGACGAAGCCCCTGCGCGAGGTCGCCCGCGACCGCCGGTACCAGAGCGCGGTGCTGGCGAACTTCGCCCTCGGCTGGTCGGCGATGGGAGTCCGCGCGACGCTCGTCCCCGTGCTCGTCGTCGAGGGGCTCGGCGGGCAGCCCGCCTGGACCGGCATCGCGTTCGCGATCGCCGCGGTGGTGCAGACGATCGCGCTAGCGCCCGCCGGCCGCTTCGTCGACACGGTCGGTCGGCGCCCGGCGCTGATCGGCGGATTCTCCGTCGCGGCGGTGGCGATGCTGGCGATGCCGTTCGTCTCGGAGCTGTGGCTGCTCGTCGTGCTGCTCTGCGTCTACGGAGCGGCGGCCGCCTTCATGGGCACGGCCCCGGGTGCGCTGGTCGGTGACGCCGCGGGCGAGCGCGGCGGCAAGCCGGTCTCGGTGTTCCAGGCCGCGTCCGACCTGGGCGGCGTGATCGGGCCGCTGCTCGCAGGCGCTCTCGCCGACGCCGCATCGCCGACCGCGGCCTTCGCCTCCGCCTTCGTGCTGCTGGCGGCGAGCGCGCTGCTCGGCCTGCGGATCCCGCGCTCGCGGATCGCCTAGCTGTTCCGCCCGCGGGCGTCGACGGGCCAGACGGCGCCGCCGCCGTCGCGGAGGAGGACGCGGTACTCGTCGGCCAGGTTCACCGCGACGCAGACGTGGTTCGGCGCGATCCGCACCCGCGTCCCCACGGGCAGGTCGACACCGGTGATCGTCGCATGGTGCTCCGAGAGCACCGGGATGCGCGCCTCCGGGTGCTCCGGGAGGCGGCCGAAGCCGCTCGAGGCCGCGCCACGATCGGAGGAGAGCACCTTGCTGCCCGCGTCGGCGATCAGGTGGTCGCCGCGGCGGGACACGATCGTGGCGAGGACGGTGACGGCGATGTCCTCGGGCGTCGTCGTGCCGATCTCCCACTGCTGGGCGTCGCCGAGGGCCGAGACCCCGGGGCGCAGCTCCGTGAGCACCGAGGAGTCGGCGAACGCGGCCGACGGGGTCGAGCCTCCGCTGACCACGCGGGCCTCGACTCCGGACGCCGCGAGCGACGCGACCGCCTCGGCGAGCGCGCGCGCCTCGTCGCGGGCGGCCGCCGCTCCGTTGCCGGCCGCGTAGCTGTGGCCGGGGAAGGTGAAGACGCCGGCGACGTCGAGCCCGGCCGAGACGGCGGCCGCGGCGATCGCGCCGGCTTCGGCGGGGAGCACGCCGCTGCGGTGGTGGCCGGAGTCGATCTCGACGACGACCTCAAGCCCCTCGCGCTCGGGCAGGGCCGCGGCCAGGCGCTCGGCCGACTCCGCCGAGTCGACGCCGACCCGCACACGGGCGCTCGCGAGGACGTGGCGGAGCCGCCCGGCGCGCTCGGCGTCGAGCCAGAGCGGGTAGGCGATGAAGAGGTCGCGGATCCCTCCCGCGGCGAAGACCTCGGCCTCCGAGACGGTCGCGACGGTGAGGCCGACGGCCCCCGCGGCGAGCTGGCGGCGGGCGATCTCGAGCGACTTGTGCGTCTTCGCGTGGGGGCGGAGCGCCAGGCCCCGCTCGCGGGCAGCCGCGGCGACGGCGGCGATGTCGCGGTCGAGCACCGCCTCGTCGAGCACCAGCGCCGGAGTGGCGAGAGCATCGAGCGCGGCGGAGCGGGCGGAGGAGTCGGCGGCGGCGGTATCGACGGTCACGCGCCGAGCCTAGGCCGCACCACCGGCCCGCGTCCCGCCGTGAGGGCGGCCTCGGGCCGGTCCGCCGCCCGGTCGTCGAGCCCCGCGGAAGGCCCCGCGGAGGGATCCCGTCGAGCGCGACACCTCGTCGACCTCGGAGGCGGCCGCGCCGCTCCGACACCGTCTTCCGGATCGCCCACCTCTCCGCCGGAACGCTCGCGTCGACGCTTCAGGGCTTCGGCGTGGTCGGGCAGAGCCCTCCCGTCCACTGACCGTTCATCCGCCGCGGGATGCGGGAGGACCCCGGCGCTGCCAGGCTGAGCGGATGACTCCGCAGTCCTCCCGCCTCCGGCCCTTCGGCCCGTCCGGCGCCACCGTCACCCGGCTGACCCTCGGCACCTCCTGGCGCCCCGAGCGCGTCGCCGACCTCGACCGGGTGCCTGCCCTCGAGCGCGTCCTCGACTCCGACGCCGCCACCCGCGCCGTCTCCGTCGTCGACACGTCCAACGAGTACGCCGGCGGCCACAGCGAGCGCCTGATCGGCGAGGCCCTGCTGGCCCGCGGCGGCGTCCCCGAGGGGATCACCGTGGTCACCAAGCTCGACCGCGACCCGAGCACCGGCAGCTACTCGGCCGAGCGGATGCGCCGCAGCCTCGACGAGAGCCGCGAGCGCCTCGGTATGGACGTCCTCCCCCTGCTCTACCTGCACGACCCGGAGCGCATCTCGTACGACGAGGCCTTCGCCGAGGACGGCCCGGTCCGCGCGCTCGTCGCGATGAAGGAGGCGGGCGTCGCCCTCTCGATCGGGATCTCGGGCGGACCCGCGCCGATGCTGCGCCACTACGTCGACACCGGCCTGTTCGACGCCGTGATCACCCACAACCGCTTCACGCTCGTCGACCGCTCCTCCGAGGAGCTGATCGACGCGTCCGTGGACCGCGGCGTGATCGTGGTCAACGCGGCGGTCTACGGCGGAGGCGCCCTCGCACGCTGGCCGGAGCCGGTCGCCTCCTACGCCTACCAGCCGGCGCCGCGCGAGATCGTCGACGCCGTCGCGGCGATGGGAGCGGCCTGCGACCGGGCGGGCGTGCCGCTCGCCGCCGCCGCGCTGCAGTTCTCGACGCGCGACCCCCGCGTGACGACGACGGTCGTCGGCGCCACCTCCGCCGAGCACTACGACTCCTTCGTGGCCGACGACGCGCTCGAGATCCCCGACGCGCTGTTCGAGGAGCTGGAGTCGCTCGCTCCGCCGAGCACCGTCTGGCAGGACGCGCCCGGGGCGACCTGGCCGCGCTGATCCGGGCATAGCCGGGCTCTTCTCCCGGTTGGAGCACGTGACCCCCTCCGCGAGATGCCGCCGCCGTACGCCCTCACCGGCGTATCGCGTACCGAAGCGGCGTTCCGCGGAGAAGCACGACAGGAGAGACATGACCGACACCGCCTTGTTCCAGCCGCTGACGCTCCGCTCGAGGACCGCGCGCAACCGCCTCTGGGCGGCACCGATGTGCCAGTACTCGGTGGAGGCGCAGGACGGCGTGCCCACCTCGTGGCACCTCGTGCACCTCGGCGGGCTCGCGCGCGGCGGATCGGGCGTCGTCATCGCGGAGGCCACTGCCGTCGTCCCCGAGGGGCGGATCAGCCCCTGGGACACCGGGCTGTGGAACGACGAGCAGCGCGACGCCTGGGCTCCGATCGTCGATTTCGTGCACGGACAGGGCGCGCTCGCGGGCGTGCAGCTCGCCCACGCAGGCCGGAAGGCGTCGACCTACCGCGAGTGGAGCGGACGCGGATCCGTGCCGCTGGAGGACGGCGGCTGGCCGACCGTCGCTCCCTCGGCCGTCGCGTTCGAGGGCTACGCGGAGCCGCGCGAGCTGGCCGCGGAGGATCTGCCCGGCCTCGTCGAGGCGTTCCGCGCCTCCGCCCGCCGCGCCGCGGACGCCGGCTTCGACGTGATCGAGCTGCACGCCGCGCACGGGTACCTGCTCCATCAGTTCCTGTCGCCGCTCTCGAACACCCGCGAGGACTCCTACGGCGGCTCGCTCGAGAACCGGGCGCGCCTGCTCCTCGAGGTCGTCCGCGCGGTCCGCGCCGAGATCGGGGAGCTCGTGCTGCTCGTCCGCTTCTCCGCGACCGACTGGGCCGAGGGCGGCTGGACACTGGAGGAGACGATCACCGTCTCGGAGTGGGCGCGCGCCGAGGGCGTGGACCTCTTCGACGTGTCGACCGGCGGACTCGTGCACGCCAGCATCCCGGTGGCGCCGCTCTACCAGGTGCCGTTCGCGCGCGACCTGAGGAAGGCGACCGGTGCGCTGGTCGGCGCCGTGGGACTCATCACCACGGCGGAGCAGGCGGAGGGCGTGGTCGCGAACGGCGACGCCGACGTCGTGCTGCTCGCCCGCGAGCTGCTGCGCGACCCGAACGCTCCGGTGCGGATGGCGCACGAGCTCGGCGCGGACCTGCCGGTGCCCCCGCAGTACACCCGGGCCTGGCGCTGAGCCTTCAACCGCGAGATGCCACCTGTGCGCACGCCTCGCGGCGTGTCGTGTGCACAAGTGGCATCTCGCGGAGGAGAGCGGTCGGGCTCCCCGGAGGAGAGCGTCAGCTCTCGGAGGGCTCCTCGGGAGCGTCCTCCTCGGGGTTGAAGTGCGAGTCTCCGGAGACCCCCACCGCCAGCCCGTCCTCGGAGTGCGGGATGGTCTTGTCGTCGCCGAGACCGTTCGCCTTCTTCTCGCCCTCGGACGAGGTGGCTGCGTCGGTCACGGCTCAGGCCTCGACGTCGCCGCGCCAGGCACCGTCGGGGGTGCCCTGCTTCTCGATGTACTCCTTGAAGTTGTTCAGGTCCTTCTTCACGGCGTGGCTGCCGGCGCCGACGAGCGAGCCGAGCGTCTCGAGGAAGCCCTTGGGCTCCCAGTCGAGCTGCACGGTGACGCGGGTCTCGGTGTCGGAGAGCTTGTGGAAGGTGACGACGCCGGCGTGGTCGGTCTCGCCGCCGGTGCTGTTCCACGCGACGCGCTCGTCGGGGTGCTGCTCGGTGATGTTCGCCTCGAACTCGCGCTCGACGGGGCCGACCTTCACCTTCCAGACGGTGAGGGTGTCGGTGACCTGCTGGATCGACTCGACCTCGTCGAGGAAGCGCGGGAACTCCTCGAACTGGGTCCACTGGTTGTAGGCGACGGACACGGGGACGTTGACGTCGACGGTCTCGATGATCTGCGGCACGGTGGTGCTCCTTGCTGTCTCACTCGGTGTGCGGCGTTCCGCTGCTGCGGTCGTCACGCTCGACGTTAGGCGGGAGCCGCCTGGGAGCGCACCGGGTTGCGGACTGACCCGAACGTGGTAAGCGGAGGCGGTGCTGCGGTGCGCGCGCCGGGACGGCTCCGTCGGGTGCCGAGACGCCGCCGTGCGCGCCGGGACGTCCGCGGGAGGGCGGCGTCCGGACGGCACGGCGGCGTCTCGGGAGCGGCAGGACGGAGCAGGCCGCGGTCAGCGGTCCTGCGGGTCGCCGCCGAGCTGGCCGATGGCGGGGAGGGGGCCGCCGTCGTCGGCGCCGGTGCGGCGCCAGCGGGCGATGGCGTTGCCCAGGTGGTAGATCACGAGGGCGGCGCCGGCGCCGAGGACGATGCCGCCGAGCTCGAAGCCACCGGAGGAGAACGAGAAGCCGGCGATGGCGATCACGAGGGAGACCGCGGCGGTGTATTGGTTGACCGGGCGCGAGAAGTCGACGCGGTTGTCGATCCAGATCTTGATGCCGATCACGCCGATCAGGCCGTAGAGCGCGGTGGTCGCGCCGCCCAGGACTCCGGCCGGGATCGAGTTGAAGACGGCGCCGACCTTGGGCGAGAGGCTGAGCAGGATCGCGGTGACGCCGGCGACCCAGTAGGCGGCCGTCGAGTACACGCGGGTGGCCGCCATCACTCCGATGTTCTCGCCGTAGGTCGTGGTGCCGGAGCCGCCGAAGGCGCCGGAGAGGGTGGTCGCCATACCGTCCGCGATCAGGGCCCGGCCGGTGCTGGCGTTGGCGGAGGCGTCGGTCATCGTCGCGACGCCGCGGACGTGTCCGACGTTCTCGGCGATGAGGACGAGCACGACCGGCAGAAACATCGCGATGCCCGACCACGTGGATCCGGAGGCGAAGTCGGGGAAGGTGAACGGCGGCAGCCCGAACCAGTCGGCCGCACCGACCGCGGAGTAGTCGATCTCGTTCCGGAGCAGGGCGACGACGTAGCCGATGACCACGCCGAGGAAGATCGAGACGCGGCCGAGGAAGCCGCGGAGGAACACGCTCGACAGGATGATCGCGGCGAGCGTGATCGTCCCGGTGATCGGTGCCTGCTTGAAGCTGAGGTACGCGGTCGGAGCCAGGTTGAACCCGATCAGGGCCACGATCGCGCCGGCGACGACCGGCGGCATCAGCCTGTCGATCCAGCCGAGGCCGACGACCTGCACGAGGACGCCGACGGCGGCCAGGAGGAGGCCCACGGCGACGACTCCGGCGAGCGCCGACCCCGTCCCTCCGACGGCGGTCGCGGCCGTGACGGGCGCGATGAACGCGAAGCTCGAGCCGAGGTAGCTGGGGAGCCGGTTGCGCGTGATCAAGAGGAACAGCAGCGTCCCGACTCCGGAGAAGAGCAGGGTCGTGGCGACCGGGAACCCGGTGAGCACGGGCACGAGGAACGTCGCTCCGAACATGGCGACGACGTGCTGGATGCCGATGGCGATCGTCGCCGGCCAGGCGAGCCGCTCGCCGGGGGCGACGACGGCGCCGGGCTCGACGGTGCGGCCGTCTCCGTGCAGGGTCCAGATGGGCATGGGGCTCCTCGGCGGGGAAGGGAGGCGGGGGTCGACGTTCACAGTAGCGAGGGGTCTGGCCGTGCCGCGGCACCCGACCTACGATCGGGCCATGGACGGAGCGCGGCGTCTCGGCGAGGAGGAGTTCTCCGCGCACCTCGCCGAGCGGGTCGCGCGGATCCGCGGGTCGTTCGGCGACCTCCCGCTCTGGGCGGTCTCGGGCTGGAACGGTCCGCGGCTGCTGGCGGAGTGGACGCTGACGGGCGGCCCGCGGGGGCTCTCGTTCCTCGCCGACGAGGCGGTCCCGGGCGGGCCGGGGCCCTCCGTCGAGATCCGCACGACCCTCGGCGATCCGCGGCACGACGTCGCGCTGCTCTGCTGCCGGGAGGAGGCGCCCGTCTCGTTCGTGCAGCCGGAGGCGCTGCCCGCTCCCACGCGGATCGCGGAGATCCCGGTCGACGGGGCTCCGGAGCCCTTCGAGGTGTGGGAGGGAGCCGGGGCCGTGCGCGCGGCCGCCTGGGTGCGGGGGCACGTCCTCACGCTGGAGTGCCGCGGAGTCGACCTGGACGCTCTCGCGTTGAACGAGGTGGACGACATCGAGCCGTTCGTGGCCGGCTGGCTGGAGTTCGTGGGCACCTCGCGGCGTTGAGCGCCGACCCGCGCTCCCGCGGTGCTGGGAGAGCGCGGAGTCCCGCCCGGCGCGCCGGTGAAAGATGTGCGCCGATCCCGGACAGGAGGGAGCATGAGGCACATGCCAGCTCCCCTCGCGGGTCCCGACCGGTTCGCCGCGGTCGCCGCCGCGGTCGCCGATCCCGTCCGCCGCTACCTCTGGCGGCGCACCGACTCCGCCACCGCCGACGACGTGCTCGCCGCGACGCTCTCGGCGCTCTGGCGCCGCAGCGCCGACGTCCCCGAGGACGACCCGGTGCCGTGGGCGATCGGCGTCGCCCGGCTCCAGCTGCAGAACGCCCGGCGGATGCAGCGCCGGCAGGTCATGCTCGCCCAGCGGATCGCGGTCGTCGATCCGCCCCAGGTGCAGATCGACGAGGGCGAGGCGTCGGGCGCGGAGGAGACCGTGCGCCTCGTGCTCGCCCGGATGCGCGAGCGGGACGCCGAGCTGCTGCGCCTCTGGGCGTGGGAGGAGCTCGACGTCCGCGGGATCGCCGCGGTCCTCGGAGTCACGGCGAACGCCGTCTCGATCCGCCTCCATCGCGCGCGGCGCCGCTTCGCCGAGCTCTACGACTCCACCGACCCGCACGCGCCTGAAGGGGGACTCCGATGACCGGAACCGACGACGAGGACGTCCGCCGCCTCCTCCGCACGGTCGACCCCGCGCGGAGCCTCCCCGGGCTCGACCGCGACGAGCTCGCCGAGCAGATCGCCGCCGCGACGGGTGAGGGCACGCGGACGGTGCACTCCCGCCGCCGGTCCCCCTGGCTGATCGTGGGAGTCGGCGCGCTGAGCGCCGGGGCCGCCGCCTCCCTCCTGCTGCCCTTCGCGCTCGGCGTGGGCGGGGGCAGCACCTCGACGCTGATCCTGCCGAGCACGGGCGGGCCGATGGCCGCGTGCTCGCCGGTGACGGCCGCCGCGCTGGCCCCCGCTCAGCTCGCGTTCCGGGCCGAGGTCCGCTCGATCGACGGGAGCACCGTCACCCTGCACGTGCTCGAGCGCTACGCGGGCGAGGTCGGCGACGGCGTCACGGTCACCCAGGGCAGGGAGACGGCGGTGGACGGGGCCCCCATCGTCTTCGAGACCGGGGTCGACTACCTGGTCGCGGCCGACGGCGACACGATCCTGACCTGCGGCCTCAGCGGCGAGAGCTCCCCCGAGCTCGCGGCGCTGTACCAGGAGGCGTTCTCGCGGCAGTAGGCGGAGGCGGGTAGCGGCCCGGCCGGGCGGTGGCAAGGGCCTCCCCGATCGGGGGGAGCGGCGCGCAGGCTGAGGCATGGGCCTCCCGGCCCTCCCCCTCCGGTCGCCCGGCGGCGCCCGCGGGCCCTCGGCGACACCGCCCCGCCCCGCAGGAGGCCCGCATGCCGGTGTTCCGGCTCCTCGAACCGCTCCACGCCGCCGGTGTCGCGCTCGCCGACCTCGCGAGCGATCGGCTCCGCCTCCACGGCGACGGCTCCGACGTCCGCATCACCGCGGTGACCGTCGCGCACACCGAGGCGGGCCCCGGCGCCCTCTTCGCCGCGCTCCCCGGGAGGAGGAGCCACGGCGCCCGGTTCGCGGCCGACGCGGCGGCGGCAGGAGCGGTCGCCGTGCTCACCGACGCGGGCGGGCTCGACGAGGCGCGCGCCTCCGGACTGCCCGTCCTCCTCAGCGACGACCCCCGCACCGCCCTCGGCCCGGTCGCCGCGCAGGTGTACGGCACGAGGAGCGGACCGGTGCTCCTCGGCGTGACCGGCACCAACGGCAAGACCAGCACCGTGCACCTCCTCGACGCGGTGCTCCGGCAGCTGGGCGTCGTCTCGGGGCTGAGCTCCACCGCCGAGCGCCGCAGCGCCGACCACGTCGTCGCCAGCCGCCTCACCACGCCCGAGGCCTCCGAGCTGCACGCGCTCCTGGCCCGGATGGCGGAGGACGGCGTCGAGGCGGCGGCGATCGAGGTCAGCGCCCAGGCGCTCGTGCGCTCGCGGGTCGAGGGGATCGTGCTCGACGTCGCCGGGTTCACCAACCTCAGCCACGACCACCTCGACGACTTCGGCGACCTGGACGAGTACCTCCGCGCCAAGCAGCGCCTGTTCACGCCCGAGCGGAGCCGCCGCGGCGTCGTGGTCGTCGACACCGAGGCGGGGCGCCGGGTCGCCCGCGAAGCCTCGGTCCCGGTCGTCACGCTCTCGGCCGGGGACGGAGCCGACTGGCGGATCGACGTGCTCGAGACCGCGGTCGACCGCACCCGCTTCCGGCTCACCGCCCGCGACGGCTGGTCGACGACCACCTCCGTCCCGCTCCTCGGCCGCCACATGGCCTCGAACGCGGCCCTCGCGCTGGTGATGCTGGTCGAGGCGGGCCACGCGCGCGACCGGGTGGCCGCGGCGGTCGGCTCCGGGATCGACGTCACCGTGCCCGGGCGGACGCTGCTCGTGTCCGGCGCCGACGGGCCGCGGGTCTTCCTCGACTTCTCGCACACGCCCGACTCGGTCGCGCGCACCGTCGACGCCCTCCGCGAGGTGACGCCCGGCCGCGTGCTCGTCCTCCTCGGCGCCGACGGCGACCGCGACCCGAGCAAGCGCGCGCCGATGGGCCGGGCCGCCGCCGAGCGCGCCGACCTGGTGATCGTCACCGACCACCACCCGCGCTTCGAGGACCCCGCGCGGATCCGCCGCGCCCTGGTCGACGGCGCGCGCCGCGTCGAGCGCTGCGAGGTGCTCGAGATCGCGGAGCCGGCCGACGCCGTCCGCGCCGCGCTGCACCGGGCCGGCCCGTCCGACTCCGTCCTCTGGGTCGGCCCCGGCGACACCGACTACCGCGTGGTCGGCGCCGACGACCTCCCCTACTCGCCCCGCGCCGACACGGCCCGCGCGCTGGCCGAGGCCGGCTGGAGCGTCGACCTGCTTGACTGACCGGGTGTTCTCGACCCTCCCGGTGCGCCGCGTGCAGGCCCGACCCGAGCACCCCGCCGACCTCGCGCGGTGGCCCGCGACGCTCGCGCCCGTGCGGCAGGTGCTGGCCGAGGGCTGGGATCTCGGCCAGGTGACGGTGATCACCGGCGAGAACGGCTCGGGCAAGTCGACGCTGCTCGAGGCGGTCGCCCTCGCCTACGGGCTGAACGCGGAGGGCGGATCCACGGGTGCGATGCACTCCTCCCGCGCCTCGGAGTCGGACCTGGCCGAGCACCTCCAGCTGGTCCGCGGGGCCGGGGCGTCCAAGCGCGGCTTCTTCCTCCGCGCCGAGACGATGCACGGCTTCTTCAGCTACCTGGAGGAGGTGGGGATCGACGGCGGGTACCACGAGCGGAGCCACGGCGAGTCGTTCCTCGACATCGTGGCGAACCGCTCCCGGATCAGCGGGCTGTGGCTCCTCGACGAGCCGGAGTCGGCCCTCTCGGTGTCGGGCTGCCTCGCCCTGATCGGGCAGCTGCGCGATCTGGTCGCCGGCGGCTCGCAGGTCGTCCTCTCCACGCACTCGCCGATCCTCGCGGCCCTCCCCGGAGCCGACCTCTACGAGCTCGACGAGACGGGCCTGCGCCCCTGCCGCTACGACGACCTCGACCTGGTGCGGACCTGGCGCGGCTTCCTCGACCAGCCGGCCCGCTTCCTGCGCCGGTTGGAGTAGGTCGGAGGGCGCTCGGCCGCGCCGGAACGGGCCGTTCCTGTTCACAAGGAAGGGAGGTAAGTCGGCAGGCCGCCCCGATCTCGCGCATCCCGAGCCGCCCGGGCGAAGCCCTCCTCCGGCACGAGCACTGTCAGGCCGCGGAGGCCGCCGTCGGCCGGGCGACCCGGGGCGCCCAGCCCACCGCGATCGCGGCGCCGGCGAGCGCGAGCTGTCCGAGCGGCGGCAGGATCGCCGAGACCAGGGAGCCGTCGCCGCCGGACGTGACGAAGGTGTCGGCGACCGACATCCCGAAGCCGAACCCGGCGAAGAAGCGGAAGACGACGGCGCCGGCCACCAGGGCGAGCATGAGCACCGCGATCCGCCGCGGAGTGAGCGGCGACCTCCGGCCGACGAGGGCGCCGACCGTCACGACGATCGCGGCGGCCGTCCAGAACGCGGCCCACCCGGTGACCCAGATCGCGTGGGAGCCGAACTCGAAGCCGTCGCGCTCGGACATGGTCGCGTAGATCTCCGCCAGGGCCACGCCGGGGACCTTCGCCTGCGGATTCCAGACCAGCAGATCCACCGCGCCCACCACCGTGACAGCCGCCACGAGCGCGAGGCCCGCGAGGGCGACGGGGAGGCGCTGAGCGCGGGTCGCCGTCCGCGGTGCGAGGGCGATGGTCCGCGAGCCGCCGAGGACGATCGCCCCGCAGACGAGTCCGGCGAGGGAGACGGGCAGGCCGACGAGGGCGAGGGGTCCGGGGAGGAGGAGGCCGGCCGCGGTGAGCACCGGGCCGACGACGGCCGCGACCAGGGAGATCCGCGCGAGCATCGTGCGGGCCGACGCCGCGGCGCCGAGGAGGTGGACCGCGCCGAGGACCGCGACCGCGACGGCGGCGACGAGCACCGCGGTCTGCACGGCGCCGACGGCCGCAAGGGCGGTGTCGGAGGCGGCACCCGGCTCGGGGACGATCCCGCCGCCGGTCAGCGCGATGCCGCTGAGCATCAGCGCGGCCGCGGCGAAGAGCGCGAGTCCGCGGCGGGCGAGGCGGCGCGGGAGCGTGCCCCGCGCCTCGCCGGTGTGCGCGGGCAGGTCGCGGTCGACGCTCACCAGCAGGGCGAGCGCTCCGAGGACGACGCCGCGCCGGGGCAGTCCCAGCTCGGCGGCCCCGGCCAGGTCCGCCCGCCACTCCTCGAGGTAGCGCTCGCGGGCGAGCGGGGGCAGCAGCAGCGACAGGAGCCGCAGGAGCGCGCTCACGCGGTCGCCTCCGCCGCTCGCGGCGCCGTCCGCGCGGTCGACCTCATCCGCTCGACGGCGGCCCGGGCTGCCGGGGCGCCCTCCGCGGTCAGCTCGTAGAGCCGGCGACGCGGGCCGCTCCGCTCGCTCGCGGCCTCCCACTCCGAGACCACCCAGCCCGCTCCCTCGAGCCGCTCCAGGATCGGGTAGACGCTGCCCGCCGGTCGCCCGGTGGCCTTGATCACGACCATGCCCCAGGTCGGGCCGTCGGCGTCGAGGAGGGTCCGGAGGACGTCCGCGGTGGCGGACGTGAGGCGAGGGAGTGGCTGCACACGGATGACGCTACCTATGTAGAGATAGCGGGGTCAATCGGATCGCCTCCGTGCGTACGGGCGATACCACTCCACTCCCCGGCCGCGGTCGGGCCCTCAGTCGTGCGACGACTTCGCCGCCCCGGTCCGAGGAGGACCGGAGTCGGTTCCCGCCCCGCTTCCCTGATCGGCGGGATCGGCGCCTTGAAACTCCGATGACCAGGGCGGGATCAGCTGCCGCATCACCCTTCACGGCGGGGTGGTCGCCGAGCAGATCAGCACAGGCGCGTCCGCCTCGGCGATCCCCACGGCGACCCCGCAGCAGCCGCGGACACTGCCGCTAGCCGGACCCAGCGCGCAGAACGTCGGCCGAGAGCAGCCGCCCTCCACCCTCGGGGGACGGCGGGCACTCTCAGCCGACGGTCTGCGCGCGAGCGCGGGGACTACTTGCGGAACATCCGCGCCGTGGTCTCGAAGAGGCCCTTCACGGGGCGCTGCTGCTCGCCCTGCTGGGCGCCGAGGACGATGATGACGGCGGTCAGCACGGGGATGGCCCACTGGGTGACCTTCTGCACGCGGAGGGCCGTGGTCAGCTCCTGTGAGTTGTGCTCCGACGCCTCGGTCACGCCGGGGGCGCCCTCGTCGGCGTGCTTGGCCTGCGTCGCTCCGGCGACCGCGGCGATCACCGAGGCGGCACCGGCGAGCCCGGTCACGACGGTCTTGACGACGGTGTTCGTGCGGCTCTCCTGCTGGTTGGCCAGGCGGGTCTTGTTGGCGAGGACGAGGCCGATGCCGCCGACGCCGTGGGCGGCGATCGCGGCGAGCTGCACAGGGGTCCAGCGGGCCCAGCCGTTCGAGGAGAGGCGGAGGCGCTCCGCCGGGTCGGACGAGGTGGACGCGGCGCCGTTCAGGCCGACGGCGCCCATGAGCGAGCCGCCGAACCAGGCGGCGGCTCCGAGGTCGTGGAGACTGCGGACGAGGGTGTTGCGGGAGGGCATGTGGGCCTCTTCTCTGCCGGCGGCGGACGTCGGCGGTGGTCGGCTGGTGCGGACTCCTCCGACGCTACGCGCGCCCTGGAACCGCGCACGGGGCTTGACCTCTCCCCCTCCGACAGGCTCCGCTGGAGGTCACCGACCGACCCGGACCGACCGACCCGAGGAGCCCCGCGATGCCCACCGACGACGAGAAGCGGACGACCCGCGACGAGTTCCACGACGCCGTGAACATGACCGCGAAGGAGCTCGAGGAGTGGCTCGGTACCGACGAGTCGAAGGAGGTCGGCCAGAAGCCGGAGGGCGGCGGCGAGTCCGTCGGCCACGAGAGCGGGCGCCGCATCGTCGAGCTGCTCGGCACGAAGCAGGCCGACCTGAGCGACGACGACTACGCCCACATGACGAAGGTCATCGGCTACGTGCACCGGCACGCGAAGCAGCGTCCCTCGGGCGATGTCACCGAGACGAAGTGGCGCTACTCCCTGATGAACTGGGGCAACGACCCGCTGAAGGGCTGACCCGGTCCGAGAGCTGCGCTCAGCACATCCCGAAGAGGTTGCAGAGGGCGCCGCGGTCCTGGATCGACTCCATGCCGCCCGGCTTCTGCACCTTCGGCAGCTCGTAGGAGGCGGCGACCGTCTGCACGCCGGCGGACGAGGCGGCCTGCACGGGAGCGGCGGCAGGAGCAGCGGCGGGAGCGAGAACGGCTCCGAGGGCGAGGGCGGCGGCGGCGAGGATCGGGGCCATGGTCGTTCTCCTGTGATCGAGGGGTGCGATCGGCTCGACCGCTCCATAAGCATGGCGACGCCCCGTCGCACCGCTCCTGTACGAAAGACCAGTCCGCCCTTGTACGGAAGGCCGACGGGGCTCGGGGGAGGCTTCGGTACCCTGGTCCCGTGGTGGGGACGACGCGGTGGACGAGCGACGTGCGGACGCTGCCCGGCGGGTGGATCACCCGGTCCCTCCTGCTCGGCTCCTTCACGCTCCTCGTCGTCATCGACCTGATGGGCGGCAGCGTCGACCTCACGTCGGTCCGCGGCTGGATCGAGCTGGCGCTCCCCTACCTGCCGCTCCTGGCGCTGCTCGCCGGCGCGATCCCCGCGGCGGTCTCGCTCTACCTCGTCTACGCCGTCGTCCTGATGCTCGGCGCCCCGCCGCTGCTGCTCGCGGCGCTGATCTTCCCGACCATCGTGGTGGTCGGCTTCGTCACCTTCCTCCTCCCCTGGCGCGCGGGGCTCGTCTTCGTGCTCGGCACCCTCGTCCTCCTGCCCGCGGTGCTGCTCGTCGACCGCGCCATGGGCACGGCCGTTTACGTCCTGGGCGCGTTCGTCCTCTTCGGCGGCACCGCCGGGCTGGGCCTGAACGCCTTCCGGGGCCGCAGCGAGCGGAGCGAGCGCCGGGCCGACCGCATCCAGGAGGAGCAGGCGCGGATCCGCAACGAGGAGCGGACCCGGCTCGCGCACGAGCTGCACGACATCGTCGCGCACGAGGTCACCATCATCGCCATGCAGGCCCGCCGCGCGACCTCGGTCGAGGACCCGGCCAAGACCGAGCGCATCCTCGAGAGCATCGGCGACGCGGCGCAGCAGGCGCTGCAGGATCTGCGGAGCCTCGTGACGCTCCTCCAGGACGAGGACGAGGCAGGCGCTCCCGCCCGCGGCGACTCCGACCTGCTCGGGACCCCGGAGGTCTCGGGCGCCACGACCACCGCTGTCGGCTTCGTCCACGACGTGCGGAACGTCGCCGACGCGATCGAGCGCGCGGGCTTCCGAGTCCGCCTCGACGTGGCGGGCTCCGTGGCGCAGGTGCCCGCGAGCCTCCGCCAGGTGCTGCGGCGCACGGTCCGGGAGCTGGGCACGAACGTGCTCAAGCACGGCGACACCGCCGGTGAGGTGCAGCTCCGGCTCGAGGTGTCGGGGGGCGAGGTGCAGCTGAGCTCCTCCAACGCGATCGCCTCCGCGGCTCCGATCGTCTCCTCGCACCTCGGGATCGAGGCGATGTCGGCCCGCTGCGCCGTCTTCGGCGGGCGGCTGGATGCGGGAGCCCGCGGCGGCCGCTGGACTACGACCATGACCATCCCCCTCGAGGGCCGGGCGTCCGGTGCGCTCGTCGCGGGGGCGACCGACGAAGGACGAGAGCGATGACCCGCGTGCTGCTGGTGGACGACGAATCGATGACCCGCGAGATCCTCCGCGACTACCTCTCGCAGGACCCGGCGATCGAGGTGGTGGGCGAGGCCTCCGACGGGAGGATCGCGGTGCAGCAGGCGGCGACGCTCCAGCCCGACCTGATCCTGATGGACATGCAGATGCCGGTCATGAACGGCGTCGCCGCGACCGAGCGGATCCACGCCGAGCACCCGGGCATCGCGATCCTCGGGCTCAGCACGTTCACCACGGACCGCTACGTCGTCGACCTGCTCCGCGCGGGCGCCTCCGGCTACCTGGTCAAGGACACGAAGCCGCGGGAGATCATCGCGGCGGTGCACGCGGTGCTCGCGGGCGAGTCCGTGCTCTCCGCCGAGGTCACGCGCCACGTGGTGAAGGGGCTCGAGGAGTCGGTGCCGGCGGAGACGGTGCCGGACCCCGATCTGCTCGAGGCGCTCACCGAGAAGGAGCTCGAGGTGATCCGCCTGCTCGCCCGCGGGATGAGCAACCGCGAGATGGCGCAGGAGCTGTTCGTCACCGAGTCGACCGTGAAGGCGCGGTTCGTGAAGGTGATGGAGAAGCTGGGCGTGCGCGACCGGGTGCAGATCCTGGTCTCGGCGATCGAGCACGGGCTCGTCGACCTGGGGACGCGTCCCGGCCGGAGCTGATCGAGCCCGCCGGATTCAGCCCCAGCCGACCACGTCGGCGACGGGCCGCAGGAGCCCCGCGACCGCCCGCTCGAGCGCACTCTCGTCGACCGCGGCGAGCGCCGACTCCGGATCGAGCACCAGGGCGCCGCCCCAGCCCATCACCTCGTACTCCACCAGGGTGCGCGCGAGCGTCTCGGGCGACCGCCAGGCGCGGAGGAGGTTCGCCCGCGCGAACGCGTGCGCGGCGCGTGCTCCCTCCCCGTGCGCGGCGCGGCCGTCGAGGACGGTGCGCAGCACGGTCTCGAGGGTCGGGATGCCCTGGCCGGCCGGGGAGACGACCTGCCAGGTGAGGGAGGGGCGGCTCGAGCGCAGGCCCCGCGCGACCTGGGCGACCGCATCGCCGCCGGCGGAGCGCAGTGCGGCGGGGACGAGCGGCTCGGCCCCCGCGGTGAGGCGGCACAGCGCCAGGAACGTCGCAGCGTGGCCGACTTCGCCGGACGGGTCCGCGCCGGTGACGATCGTGCTCTCGTAGCCCTGCTCGCGGGACTGGTGCAGAGCGCTCGGCAGCGGAGCCGCGGCGGGCACGGAGACGGGCCGGGACGTCTCGCGGACGGCGCGTTCGGGCCCGACCACGGCGAGCACCGGATCCCCGGCTCCCTGGGCGCGCTCGAGCGTCAGGGCGGTCCAGGCCGCGGCGCCCTCCGGAGGGAGCACCGCGGTGAGGCTCTGCGCCCCGGCCGTCGCCGTCCACGCGAGCGAGACCGCTCCGGGGGGAACGGCCGAGCGGAGGCGGGCAGCGCGGTCGGGCCCGTCGTCTCCGGCCGGGTCGCGCCAGCCGAGGGCGACGACAGCGAAGCGGGAGCGCTCGTCGACGACGGCGAGCGGGGGTGCGGCGGTCATGGGCTCCTCCTTCCGGGACGGGTGGAGGCGGCGGGAACGCCCAGTGCGGCGAAGGGCTGCTCGGCGAGGCGGGCCGCGGCGTCCGCGAGCAGCGGGCGCGGCGGCCGCGCGGCGAGGGAGTCGACGAGCTCGCCCGCGAAGCCGGGCGCACCGCGCAGCAGGGCATCCCGGGCGACGGTGCGGGCCAGACGCTCGTCGTCGTGCACCAGCCGCTCCGCACGCAGCACCGCGCGGTGCCGGGCGTGCTCGAGGGCGGAGTCGTCGCTCACCGCGAGGGCGCGGAGGCGGTGCCACGGATCGACGGGCACGGCGGTGTCGTCGACCAGCACGAAGAGGTCGTCGGCGACGGTGTCGCCCGGGCCGAAGAGTCCGGCGCTCGCGTCGAGTCCGGCCTGCGCAGCGAGTGCCTCGGCGGCGATCAGGTCGCCGAGCAGCTCGTCGGAGACGCGGGTCGACGGCGCGGCGGCGGTCGCGGCGAGCCGGCGGGCGGCGGGCTCGGCGCGGTACTCGGGGCGGGCCGTCCCAGGTGGGACGGCGACCGGTCCTGCCGCGCGATCGGGCGTCTCCGCGAGGGCCGCGACCAGGCGGTCCAGGAGCCGGGCGGGGTCGTCGGCCGTGACGCCGACCAGCACGGAGCCGGCCGGGCGGTAGTGGCGCCTGTGCAGCGCGCGCAGGACGGGCTCGGTCGCGCGGCCCTCGAGGTCGAGGTCGCCGCTGCCGTCGTGCGCGTTCGGGGCGTCGGCCCAGTAGCGGGCGGTCAGGTGCGGCCACGGCAGCACGCCGCCCGGAGCGGGGGCGAGGCGCGCGGCCCGCTCAGAGGCGACCGCGCGGATCTGCTCCGCGATCTGCTCCGGCCGGAAGGCGGGGCGGAAGACCTGCTCGACGAGCCGCTCCGCGATCACGGCGGCCGACCCGGGAGAACCCGTCTCGAAGAACTCGGAGTAGTCGAGGTGCGTGTGACCGCCGAGGACGCCGCCGCTCTCGGCGACGCGGGTCTGCCGGACGAGACCGGCGACCCCCTCACTGTCCTGGTAGACGAGGTGCTCGATCAGGTGCAGCATCCCCTCCTCGCCGTCGCGCTCGTGGCGCATGCCGGCGGGCACGGCGAGGGCGACCGAGTCGTTGCGGACCTCCGGCCGGTGCACGACGAGCGCGCGGGCGCCGGAGGGCAGGGCGGCGGACAGCGTCGGGACGTCGCGGGCGCTCATTCCGCCCGCTCCCCCAGCTGTGCGGCGGACAGGCGCAGCAGCAGCCGCGCCTGATCGCTGCTGGCGCCCCCGGAGCGGTGCCAGTCGACGGCGTGCTGGGCCAGCCGGAACGCGGTGCCGACGCGCAGCAGCTCGGCGTCGTGGTCCTCCTCGAGCGAGAGTCCGCGGCGGAGCGCGTCGAGGGCCGGGCGGAGCGCGGGGTGGAAGGCGTGCAGCTCTGCGAGCTCCCCGAGCACCCAGGCGGCGTCCCAGACCGGGTCGGCGAGCCCGACGTCCTCGCCCGTGAGCAGAGCGACGCGGGTCCCGTCGACGACGAGGTGGGCGAGGCCGGGGTGGCCGTGGACCACGACCGCGCCCGGCGAGGCGACGACCGCCTCCGCCCAGTCGGCGAGCTCGAGGAGACCGCCGGCGCCGAGCTCCTCGGCGGCGGGCGTCCAGCCACCGGCGAGCCAGCCGCGGGCGCGCTGCAGCGGACGCGGAGGGAGCGGCTCCCCGGCGGGCCGGGCGCCGTGGAGCGCGTCCAGCGCGCCCTTCCACTCGCGGCCGACGGAGACGAGCGCCTCCTCCGACAGCTCGTGGAGGAGCGCGGGCAGCAGGGCGCGGGCGGTCGTGCGGTAGCGGCGGATCGACGGGTCGGCGCCTCCCGGCACGATCCGGGGATCGGGCGCTGCGAGGCGGACGGGCACCGGCGAGAACGGCAGCGGCGCCTGCTCTCCGAGGCGGCGGGTCCAGACGGTGGTCCCGTCGGGTCCGGCCGAGAGCTCGGTGACGAGCAGCCCGGTGACGAGGGCCCGCGGAGGGGCGGTGGTGCTCACGCCGACCTCGCCTCCTCCGCGGCAGCCGGTGCCGTGCGCAGCGACTCCAGGTGGCGCAGCACCGCGGGGAACGCGGGCGGCACCCAGGCGAGCGCCGTGTCGCTGGACTCGCTCGGCCCGGGCACGGGGTCGATGACGGTGAAGTTGGCCGGCTCGCGCAGCAGCGCGAGGGTGGACTCGACGACCGGGTTGCCGAGCGCCCGCGGCGGGAGCGACGGGGCGATGCACACCGGCGCCTCCGTCGTGAGGGCCGCGAGCAGCGACGGGGAGTCGGTGATGCCGTGCGCGAGGCGCGAGGCGTAGTCGAGGGTGGCCGGGTAGATCAGGATGAGGTCGGCCCACTCGGCGAGGTCGACGTGGGCGACGACGATCTCGTCGTCCCAGCGGTCGTCCTGGATCCGGCCGCGCAGTCGCGACTCCAGGTTGTGCCGGGTGGTGAAGCGGTAGGCCGAGTCGCGGACGAGCACGCGGAACTCGGTCGCCGGAGCGGCGGCGCGCGCCCACTGGATCCAGTAGGGCATGACCTGGGTCATGGCGGAGCCGGTCAGGACGAGGGCCACCCGGGAGTAGCCGAAGCGGCCGAGCGAGAGGTCGGAGAGTGCGGCGCTCTGCGCACCGGGCGGGGTGGTCATGGCGGTCTCCTCAGAGGGCGGCGGGCGGGAGGGCGGATCGGGTCGCGGCCGGCGGTGAGGACGGCGGCGGACGGGCGGACCGTGCCCGCGGAAAGGGCGGACGGGGATGGGCGGACCGTGCCCGCGGAAAGGGCGGACGGGGATGGGCGGACGGCGCGAGCGGACGGCACGCGCCCGGGAGGGGCCGGGGCGACGCGGTCGAGGACCGGTCGCCCCGTGCCCGTCAGCACCCTGCGGTGAGGGTGACGCCGATGATGACGCCGGCGCAGAACGGGGTGGTGGCGGGCGCCTCGGAGGCGGCGTCGGTGCCGATCTCGTCGGCGGCGGTGAAGGTGTCGTGGGCGGTGGCGAGCTCGGCGAGGTCGGCGGGCTGGACGGTCTGGGCGGTGATGGTCGACATGGTGTTCTCCTTGGATGAGTGGTGGCGGCGGATCCGCCGGGTCGTGCGGGGAGTGGTGCGGGTGGTCCGGCCGGAGGGCCGGGGAGCGGGTGCTGCGGGAGCACCCGGGCGGGAGGAGGGCCGGGTCAGCAGCCCGCGCCGAGGGTGGCGCCGACGATGATGCCGACGCACAGGGGCGTGGTGGCGGGCGCCTCGGTCGCGGCGTCCGAGCCGAGCTCATCGACGGTGGCGAAGGTGTCGTGCGCTCCCGCGAGGGCGGTGAGGTCGGCGGACTGGGCGTCGGTGGAGATGGTGGTCATGATGTGTCCCTTTCGTGGAGTACCTCGGGCTGAGGTGGTGGTCCCCTCGGGATCGAGGGGAGGTTCGTGGGGCCCTAGCGGGCGGTGAGTCCCGGGCGGTCCGGGTCGATGCGCGCGGCGCGGGCGGCGTCGGCCCAGGCGTCGGCGGCGGGGATCGTCTCGGCCGAGGAGCGCAGGAGCGCTTCGGCGAGGACGCGGGAGCGGTGCTGGCCGAAGCTCAGTCCGCGGTAGGAGGAGCGCTCGTCGGCCGGGTCCTCGGCGTAGGCGAGGCCGTCGGCGAGCCTCTCGGCGAAGGCCGAGACGGCGGTGCGGGGCGAGGGCCGGGCATCGAGCAGCGGAGTGATCCTCCGGGCGACGTCGTCGGCGGAGTCGGCGGGCAGGTAGACGACGAGGGCGTCGGAGCGGGGGAAGGCCCGCGGGTCCGAGAGCGCCTTGACCTGGTGGCGGGCTCCGGAGGCGGCGAGCGCCTCCAGGAGCGGGCCCCACAGGGCGAGCGCGTCCTCCGCCGAGTCGGCGACGAGCGAGAGGCGCACGACCCGGTCGGCGGGATCGAGTCCCATCGGGCCGAGGGCGAGGAGGTAGCCGGGAGTGGTGCGGGTGCGCCAGCTCGGCAGCCGGACGCCGGCGACGGCCCCGTCGGCGGAGCGGACGAGATCGACCTCGGGCACGAGGACCCGGACGCGGCCCAGCTCGACGACCCGGCGCTCCTCCCCCTGCACAGTGGCGGAGCCGAGCACCCCGGAGGGAGCGGGCTGCAGGACCGTGCGGTGCGGGATCGCGTCGATCAGCCGGGGGGCGAGGTCCTGGCCGTCGCCTCCGGCGGTCTCGCCGAGCAGCGGGTTCCGGAGGTGCAGGTGGGTGTAGAGGGTGGCGGCGAGTCGGGCCCGCAGCTCGATCGGCCCGGTGGCCTCGATCACGGTCCCGTCGACCTCGGCCCGCAGCCGGGCGGCGTCGACGCTGATCACGGCCTCGTCGAGGACGGAGCGGGTGGTGAGGGCGGTCATCGCGGGCTCCTGTCGAATCCGAGGGCGGTGGAGTAGGCGGAGGGGGCGAGCAGGACGCGGCGGCCGATGCCGGCGGCGGCCCGCTCGATCCCGGGGAGGCGGGAGACCATCGAGGCCCGGGCGAGGGTGCGGTCGACGAGGTGCCAGCCCAGGTGGGCGGTGGCGCGGACGGCGAGAGCGTCGTCCGCGCCGGCGGTCTCGGCGGCGTAGGCGAGCCACATCCGCCGGATCCTCGGGACCAGTGCCGCCATCCGCTCCGCGATGCGGGCGTCCGCGGCCGCGGTGTCGAAGGCGAGGGGAGGAGCGGAGGCGCCCTCCCGGGTGGTCACGGTGTCGAGCACCGCGCGGTGGATCCACTCCCCCGCCAGCGTGCCGAGGTCGCGGGCCGGATCCCCGATCCCGAACTCCTCCCAGTCGAGCAGCTGGAGGCGCCCGTCGCGGAGGTGGAACTGGTCGAGGCGGAGGTCGCCGTGGATCGGGGCCGTGCGGTTGCCGCTCTCCCACTCGCGGAGATCCTCCGTGGCCGAGACGAGCTGCTCGTCGTGCTGCAGGTCGCCCCAGAAGGCGAGCTCGGCGAGGGTGAGGTCGACGTAGCGGGTGTGCGGGATGCCGACGCGCAGCATCTCGACGGGAGGGCTGGGGTGCGAGGTCGCGGTGAGGCCAGCCACCGGGCCGGCGTGCAGCCGGGCCAGGAGCCGGCCGGCCTGTTCGGGGAAGTCCGCGGGGACGCGCTCCTCCACGAGCAGGAGGGCCAGGCTGGTGCCGGGGCAGTGCTCGAACACCAGCAGGGAGTCGTCCTCGTCGGCCGCCAGCAGGCGGGGTCCGGCCGGGGCGTGCTCGGGGCTCCGGGCGGCGAAGCCGGCGAAGTCCCTGGAGCGGCGGAAGGCCGCGGGGCCCGCCGTCCGGGGCGAGACGTGCTTGACGAAGACGCGGGCGCCGTCGTCGAGGGTCATCGTCCACGACGCGTTCCGGCCGGCGAAGGCGGGGCGGTCGATCGCGGCGACGCGGTGGCGTCCGCCGCCGAGCAGCCGCTCGGTCGAGGCCGCCGCCCGGAGGGCCGCCGGATCCGCGGGGCGGTGCCCGGGGGTCGCGGGGCGGAGCCCGGGAGTCGCGAGGAGAGTCACGATCGTGTCCTTCGGTCGGTCGAGCGGATCAGAAGAGGTAGGTGACGACGAGGTAGGCGCCGCCCGCTCCCCCGACGAGGAGGGCGGTGTTGACGAGCAGCTTCTTGAGGGGCGAGGGGCGGGTCGAGGCGGTGCGCGAGGTGGTCATGGTGGTGTCCTTCCGAGGGGTGGTGGTGGTGGATATCGGGAGCCGGGCCTAGGAGGCGTCGGCGGCCTTGAGGGAGGCGCGGAGCGAGACGCGGGAGCCGGTGCGGAGCGCGTTGTTGCGGTAGACGCGGACGACCAGGCGGAACAGCAGCGGCACCGTGATCGCGGCGACGACGGCGGCGATCACCATCTCGGGGGTGCCGACCGAGTCGAGGCCGAAGCGCATCGGCATCAGGTAGGAGGAGAAGAGGGGGACGAAGGAGAGCGCGTGCACCCAGGCCTCGTCGAGGTTCGCCGGCACCACGTAGAGCGCGATGATCAGCAGCGCCATCTGCACGACGGAGAGTGGCATGGCGGCGGTGCCCAGGTCCTCCTGCCTCGACACGGTCGAGGCGAGCAGGGTGCTGAGGAGCGCGAAGAGCACGTAGCCCTGCAGGAACCAGACGAGGAACCAGACCAGGCTCGGGCCGAGCTCGATCTCGAGGACCGACCACCCGCCGACCACGCTGAACCCGCCGACGACGGCGCCGCCGATCACGAGCAGCTGGGCCAGGGTCACCAGGCCGACGCCGATCATCTTCCCGGCGAGCAGCGGGGCGACGCCGATCTTCGTCAGCAGGATCTCGACGATCCGGGACGACTTCTCCTCGACCACCCCCGAGGCCAGACTCGACGAGGAGTAGACCATCGCGGCGAGCAGGGCGCTGATCATCGCGGTCGCGAACAGGATCCGGGTGTCGAGGACCACGGTCCCCGCCTCCCTCGTCGCGTCGACCAGGAACCAGCCGCCGATCCCGGCGCCGAGGCCGGCGATCGCGGCCAGCGCGAGGGTCGCGGTGAGGATCGTGCGGTTCCCGGTGCGGGTCAGGATCTCGCGGCGGACGATCGTCGCGGCTCCCCGGGCCGGCGTCGGAGGAGCGGAGCTCTCGGCGGTCCGGGCGTGGGCGGCGCGGGGGTGCGTGGTGGTCATCGTCCTGCTCCTTGGATCTCGAGGCGGCGCTCGGCCGCAGGGGTGGTGGCGGCGGTGAGCCGCTCGGACAGCAGCTCGGTCAGCGAGCGCTGCGCGGTGCGGATGCTCCGGAGGCCGCCGTGGCGGGTGAGGGTCGCGAGCACCTGCTCGGGGACGTCCCGGCCGCTGCCCTCGATCGAGACGAGCAGCGACTCCGGCTCACCGGGGACCGGCTCGGCCGACAGTCCCGGTGTGACGCCGAGCTCGGCGACGAGCAGGTCGTCCAGGGGGCGGGAGAACTGCAGCTGCCAGCGGCTGCGGCCGTCGTCCTGCAGCTCGGCCACCGCTCCGCTCGCGGTCACGCGGCCGGAGTCGAGCACGCAGACGGTGTCACAGAGGCGCTCGACCAGGTCGAGCTGGTGGGAGGAGAAGAGCACGCCGACGCCGCGGGCGGACTGCTGCCGGATCAGGCCGGCCATCGTCTCCACGGCGACCGGGTCGAGCCCCGAGAAGGGCTCGTCCAGCACCAGGAGCGACGGATCGCCCACCAGGGACACGGCCAGCTGCACGCGCTGCTGGTTGCCGAGCGAGAGGTCCTGCACCAGGGTGTCGGCCCGCTCGGCCAGGCCCAGCGCGTCGATCACCTCCTCGGCGGTCTCACGGGCTCCCCGGGCGTCGTGCCCCTCGAGCAGAGCGAAGTGGATCACCTGCTCGCGGACCCGCATCTGCGGGTAGAGGCCGCGCTCCTCCGGCATGTAGCCGATCGAGCGGCGGTCCTCGGCGGTGATCGGCGCGCCGTCCCAGGTGATGGTCCCCGTGTCGGGGGTGAGCAGGCCCAGGATCAGCCGCATCGTCGTGGTCTTGCCGGCGCCGTTGCCGCCGATGAAGCCGACGATCTCGCCGCGGCCCACGGACAGGTCCACGTCGTGCAGGACCCGGTGGCCGCCGAATGCACGGCTCACGCCGCTGAGCTGAAGCCCTCGCATGTCATCTCCTCGAAGTCGTTTCTCTTGACTCCTCAGACGCTACGGACGCTCTCGCGACGGGCTCCTGTACTTCGGTACAGCGCCGAGGTGGCCGAAAGTGCAGGTCCCGGATCACCGGACGTGCAGGTCCCGAGGCGGCCGCGCGTGCAGGTCCGGGGGCGGCCCGGGTGCGGGCCGCCTGCGTCCCGAGCACGACGGACGCCCCCGTGCTCGTCCGGTCGGCGACCGGAGCGCACAGGGGCGTCCGTGGAGGAGGAGGGGCGGGGTCAGGCCGTCGCGCAGCTCCCGTCGACCTCGCCGATGACGCCGTCCGTCACCGACACGACCGCGCAGTTCGGGTAGCCCCGCTGCGGCCGGTGCGCGGGGTCGAGCGCGCGGAGGATGCTCCCGAGCACCGCTCCGTGCGTCACGACCAGCACGTCCCCGTGCTCCGCCGCCGGCGCGAACCGCGCGATCGCGGCCTCCACGCGGGCGCGCACGGTGGCACCGCTGTCGGCCCGGCCGGAGGGGTCGTGGCGGTGGATCGCGTCGAGCACCGAGTCGAGACCGGCGTCGGTCATCCGCGGCCAGTCGGCGGAGGAGGGCACGTAGGAGTAGCCGTGATCGGCGAACACCGGCTCCCAGAGCGAGGCGTTCGGCTGCCCCTCGAAGGCGCCGAAGTGCCACTCGCGGAGCTCGACCATCGGCTCGGCCTCGAGCGACGGGTGCCCGGCGAGCGCCGCCGCCGCCGTGGTGCGGGTGCGGGTGAGGTCGCTCGTGAACGCCGCGACGAGCGGCACGCCGCGCATCCGCTCGCCGAGGGCCGCCGCCTGGCGCTCGCCGCGCTCGGTCAGGGGCGAGTCGCACCAGCCCTGCAGCTGGCCGGCGACGTTGAAGAGGGTCTCGGCGTGGCGGACGAGGTGGATCGTGCCGCTCACGGGCGCTCGCTCGCGGGCGTCGTCGGGCGGGCGGGGGTGGTGCGGTGCATGCGGTTCTCCGGGGTCAGCGCGCTACTCCGGAGCGGCGCGCGCGATGTGGAGGGCCAGGAAGGCGACCTCCTCGTTGGGCAGGGCGGCCTGGTACTCGGCCGCCACGAAGGAGCGGACCCGCTCGGCGGCGGCGATCGCGCGCGGGTAGCGGGCGCTGAGGCTGGTGAAGAGGAAGTCGTCCTCGCTCTCGAGCAGGCCGCCCGAGAAGAAGCGCTCGGCGAAGTACTGCAGGTGCGCCACGAAGCGGGCGGAGCGGAGGTCGTCGCGGTCGAGCGCGGCTCCGCTGGAGTGCTGGATGATCGCGGTCACCGAGCGGATGAGCTGCACGATCCGGAGCGAGTCGATCCCGACCTTGCCGAGCTCCGCGTTGGCGAGGTGGAACGCGACGTTCGCGGCCTCGTCGGCGGGCAGCTCCACGTCCAGGCGCTCGCGCATCCGCTCGACCGCCCGCTCCCCCACCGCGTACTGCACGGGGTAGACCGTCCGCATCTCCCAGGCCAGCCGGTTGGCGACCGAGAGCCCGCGCCGCTGCCGCTCCACCGCGAAGTGCAGGTGGTCGGTGAGCGCGAGGTACACGTGCGGGTCGAGCTTCAGCCCCTGCTCCTCCGCGTCGGCGACGACCGCGCGGGTGAGCTCGACGAACTCCGGCGGGATCTGCGCCAGGAGCTCGACGAGGTTGCGCTGATCCGAGTCGTCCAGCGCCACGAACACCTGGTCGACGCTCGAGGGCTCGATCGCCTCGCCGGCCTTCGCTCCGAAGCCGATCCCCCTGCCCAGGAGCACGCGCTCGACGCCGCGCTCGTCGACGACGAGGACGACGCTCGAGTTGAGCACCTTCTTGATGGTCTGCATGCGTGTCTCCGTCGACGGCCGCGTCAGGGCTGGGGTGGGGGTGGCGGGGCCTCTGCCCGGAGAGCCGGACGGCGCCTCCGGGCAGAGGAGGATCATCCCAGATCCGCGCCGTTGGAGGCGATGACCTTCTGGTACCAGAAGAACGAGTCCTTCCGGTAGCGCTCGGTGCTGCCGTGGCCGAGGTCGTCCATGTCGACGTAGACGAACCCGTAGCGCTTCGAGATCTGCGAGCTGGAGGCGCTGATCAGGTCGATCGGCGCCCAGCTCACGTAGCCGAGCAGCTCCACGCCCTCGTCCACCGCCTGGATCATCTGCTCGAAGTGCGCGCGGAAGTAGTCGATCCGGTACGGGTCGTGGACCCGGCCGTCCTCGGTCAGCTCGTCGCGCATCCCGAGCCCGTTCTCGACGATGAACAGCGGCTTGCCGTAGCGGTCGTAGAGGTCGATCAGCGAGATCCGCAGCCCGACGGGGTCGATCTGCCAGCCCCACTCGCTCGACTCGAGGAACGGGTTCTTGACGCCGAGGACCGTGTTGCCGGGGGTGCGCTCGGCGTCGGGGCGCACGGACTCCGTCATCGACATGTAGTAGCTGAACGAGATGAAGTCGACGGGGTGCTCGCGCAGCAGCTCGGCGTCGCCCGCCTCGAACGGGATCTCGACTCCGCGGCTCTCGAGCGCCCGCAGCGCCAGGCGCGGGTAGGCGCCGCCCGCCTGGACGTCGGTGCAGAGGTAGAGCATCCGCTCCTTCGCCTGCGTCGCCGCGACGTCGTCGGGGTGGCAGGTGTTGGGGTAGGTGGTCAGCATCGTGAGCATGCAGCCCATCCGCGACTCGGGCCACAGCTCCTTCAGCGTCCTCGTGACCGAGGCGGAGGCGACGAACTGGTGGTGCAGCGCCGTGTAGCAGGCCTGCTCCACGCTGCCCTCGACGGTCTCCTCGATGATCCCGCCCGAGGTGAACGGGTGGCGGATGATGCCGTCGATCTCGTTGAAGGTCAGCCACATGTCGACGAGGTGGCCGAAGCGCTCGAAGCAGGTGCGGGCGAAGCGCTCGAACAGCCCGATCGTGCGGCGGTCGACCCAGCCGTTGTGCTTCAGCGCGAGCGCGAGCGGCGGGTCGTAGTGCGAGAGCGTGACCAGCGGCTCTATCCCGAGGCGCCGCATCTCGGTGAAGAGGGCGAGGTAGTAGGCGATGCCCTCCTCGAGCGGCTCCGCCTCCTCCCCAGTCGGGTAGAGGCGGGTCCAGGCGATCGAGACGCGGAGGGTGGTGAAGCCCATCTCGGCGAACAGCGCGAGGTCGCCGGGGTAGCGGTGGTAGAAGTCGATGCCGCGGCGCTTGGGGTAGTACTCGGTGTCGTCGTCGGACATCGCCGTCGTGATGCTCTCCACCGTGTTGCGGTGGTGGATCGCGTACTCCTTCGGGTCCGCCTTCGGCTTGTAGGAGGCGACGTCGCTGACCGCCGGGCCGCGCCCGCCCTCGCGCCACGCGCCCTCGACCTGGTTGGCGGCGAGGGCGCCGCCCCATCGGAATCCGTCAGGAAGCGCCATCGGCGAGCTCCTTCTCTCTCTGCGTCACGGTCATGATCCGGTCGCCGGCGGTGATCCGCTCGGCGGCCTCGACGAGCACGGTGTACTCGGCGGAGTTGGTCACGAGCACCGGGGTCGTGGTGTCGTAGCCGGCCGCGGTGATCGCGGCCAGGTCGGCGGTGAGGAGCAGCTGCCCGGCCTCGACCCGATCGCCGACCGCGACGTGCGCCTCGAACGGCGCGCCGTCCAGCTGCACCGTGTCGATCCCGACGTGGATGAGCACCTCGACGCCGTCCGCGCGGCGCAGCCCCACGGCGTGGCGGGAGGAGAGCAGCGCGATGACCTCGCCCGCGAACGGCGCCCGGACGGCTCCGTCGGTGGGGCGGATCGCCAGCCCCTCGCCGAGCACGCCGGCCGAGAACACGGGGTCCGGCACCTCCGAGAGGGGGATGACGGAGCCGGCGAGTGGCGCCTGCAGCGCGAGCGGGCTCCCGGCGTCGGCCGCCACGTCGCCGAGCGCCTGGACGCTGGCGGAGGCGTCGTCGCGCCAGATGACGAAGGAGACCACGAACGAGACGGCGACCGAGATCAGCAGGCCGATCACGGCGTTGAGCAGGTTCCAGGGGTTCAGCCCGTCGATGAACATCGAGATGCTCGCGACGCCGGGGCTGACCAGGGCGAACGCGGCGACCTGCGTGGCGCCGATGTAGGCGCCTCCGACGACGCTGCCCGTGATGACGGAGACCAGGGCGCGCTTGTTCTGCAGCGTGACGCCGTAGAGCGCCGGCTCGGTGATCCCGAAGAGGGCCGAGAGGCCGCCCGAGAAGGCGGTGGCGCGGAGGGTCGCGCTCTTGGTGCGCAGGGCGATCGCGAGGCTGGAGCCCGCCTCCGCCGCGTTGTGGGCGAGCGAGGAGGCGAGGTAGAAGGTGTCCTTGCCCGCGCTGGCCATCGTCGCGATGGTCGGCGGGATGAACGCCTTGTGCATGCCGACCGAGATGATCAGCGGGAGCACGCCGGCCAGCAGCGCGACGGCCACCCAGCCGAGCGCCCCGTAGAGGCCGATCATCGCGCCGGTGAGCATCGAGCCGAGCCAGTAGCCGAGAGGGCCGAGCAGGAAGATCGTGGCCGGAGCGACGATCACGAGGCACATCAGCGGCACGTAGAACGTGCGGATCGGGCCCCACGAGTGCTTCGTGAAGAAGCGCTCGACGACCGAGAGCAGCAGCACGGCCAGGATCGCCGGGAACACCTGGGCGTTGTAGGCGATGACCGGCACCGGGATGCCGAAGAGCGCGACGCCGCCCTCCTGGTTGAGCAGCGTCGTGAACGCCGGGAAGACCAGGACGCCGACGAGCCCGAGCGCGAGCGGCCGGTTCACGTCGAGCTTCTTCGCGCTCGTGTAGGCGACGAGCAGCGGCAGGAATCCGAACACCGCGTCCGGGATGGCGGACAGCAGCTTGAAGTTGTCGGAGGCCGGGTCGAGCCAGCCCAGCGCCGAGGCGAGGACGAGGAACGACTTGAAGATGCCGGCGCCCGCGATGGCCGGGATGATCGGCGTGAACACGCTGACCACGAAGTCCATGATCGTCGCGCCGAGGCGCTTGAGGGACCGCGGCTGCTTCGCCCGCGCCGTGGACGTGGTGGTGCCGCCGCGCAGCTTCTCGACCGCCGCGTACATCTCGCTGACGCCGCTGCCGACGATGACCTGCGTCTGCGGGCCGGTGACGACGCCGATCACGCCGGGCACCGCCTTCAGCGCCTCGACGTCGGCCTTCGCGTCGTCCGCCAGCGCGAACCGCAGACGGGTCGAGCAGTGCTGCAGCTTCGCCACGTTGGCGGCGCCGCCGACGTGCTCGAGGATCGCCTTCGCGCTCTCCTGGGTACTCATCGGTACTCCTCCGGGTGTGGGGGGACGCGCGCTTCCCTGCGCTGTGCTGCCCGGCCGTCCGTCGCCGTCCCCGCCCCCTCCGGCACCGTCATCGGTGCTCCGGCGGAGCGTCAGGAGGCGTCCGGGCACAAAAAAAGGACCCGACGACGCTCATTACGCGTTTCGTCGGATCCTGCCTGCACGACCAGTCACATGTCCGAGAGCGAACGTAACACGGGGGTGGGTGGGGCGTCAAAGAGGGGGTTTGTAGGCGGGAGCGTCACTGAACTCGTCGGGACGCGACCGTCTCCGTGACGACCCGGACGACCTCGTCGGGGTCCTCGTGCTCCCAGAAACGAAGTGCGATCCAGCCTGCCTCTCGGAGTAATCGGTCGGTGTCGCGGTCCCGTTCGCGATTCCTCGTCACCTTCTCCGCCCAGAAGCCGGCGTTGGTCTTCGACACCGTGTGATGCACCGGGCAACCGTGCCAGAAGCAGCCGTCGACGAAGACCGCGATGCGCTGTCGGGGGAAGGCGACGTCCATGGTGCGCCGGGACGACCCCGGCACCTTGCGTTGGAGGCGGTACCTCAGTCCCGCGGCGTGGAGCGCCGATCGGATGCGGAGCTCCGCCTTGGTGTCTCGGCCGCGGTTGCTGCGCATCGAGCGCCGGACGCCGTCGCTCGAAGCCCAGGACATGATCCGAGCGTAAGAGGATCCACCGCCTCGGGCCTGCGGTGCCGCCGTTTTCAGTGCGTTTGTCACAGTACGTTTGTCACATGGAACGCGGCCCGATTCGAACCCTCGATCTGTTCGCCGGCGCGGGCGGCCTCACCGCAGGGTTCCACTCCGCCTCGTCCCGAATCGAGACGGTCGCGGCTGTCGAGTGGGACATCGCGGCCGCTGCGACCTTCGAGGCCAATTTCGGCAGGGGCAAGGCCTGGGCGGGAAGCATTCAGAGCTGGTTGGCCGACGCGCCGATGCCGACGGACATCGACATCGTCATCGGCGGTCCGCCCTGCCAGGGCTTTTCCACCCTCGGCAAGCAGGACGTCGAGGACGAGCGGAACGACCTCTGGAAGACCTACGCCGAGACGATCAGTCGCGTGCGGCCGAAGTACTTCGTCGTAGAGAACGTCGCCGCCTTCATGAAGTCGCCGCAGTTCCGCGAGTTCGAAGCGGCGGTACAGCCGGGAGAGGTCCTCGAGGACTACGCCTTCGAGTGCCGGATCCTGAACGCCGCCGACCACGGCGCTCCTCAGGCACGGAAGCGCGCCGTACTCATCGGTCACCGTCGCGATCTCGTCACGCCGGGCTTCCCCGAGCCCTCCCACCTCGGACGTCACCGGACCGTTCGCGACGCTCTGATGGCAGAGCACCGGATCTCCTTCGAGACCATCGATGAGAGAGACCTCCCCGAGCGGTCGATCGAGTTCGCGGGAAGACTGCTCAAGGGTCCGTATTCCGGTCTCGAACTGCACACCGGGAGGAATTACTCATCACTCTCCCTCCAGCGCTTCGCCCGGATCCCGCCCGGCGGTAATCGGTTCGACCTCCCTTACGAGCTGCAGGCGAACTGCTGGAGGAACCACCGCACAGGCTCGGCTGACGTGATGGGACGGCTGCACTGGGACAAGCCGGCCGTGACCATCAGGACCGAGTTCTTCAAGCCGGAGAAGGGCCGCTACCTGCACCCCGAAGCGATGCGGTCGATCTCCCTCTTCGAAGCGGCCGTCTTGCAGGGCTTCCCCACCGACTACCGATTCGTCGGGTCCCGGACGGCCATCGCGAAGCAGATCGGTAACGCCGTGCCCATCCCGCTCGGCGCTGCGATCGCGACTCACCTCATCGGCGCGTTGGACGGCGACGTCCTCGTCGCCGGTCCTCGCGAAGCGGATTCGATCTCACTTTTCTGAGGGTCGACTCGAATGCCGCTTCATCGAGCTGAACCGGTTCGACTTCGAGTTGCCCATGTCGGTGGGCCTCAATAGGCTGCACGAGCATCATCGTCCGACGAAGGATAAGTGGTCTCGATCAGCATCGACATGTTCTACGGAATGTTCGCCTCGTACGCGCGCCGGCACGGCGTCGAGGCCGCAGAAGAATCGATGTCAGGTGTATTGGACGCGGGCGTACTCGCCCAGCTCCGCGATCGGTTCGAAGCGGATAAGAAGAAAGTGGTGACGGGCGGACCGGTCATCATCGCCGCGGGCAAGGCGGACTGGTACCCGGGCCCCACCCCGGACGACAAGTTCTGGAGCGGTCTGTACGAGCAGTTCCGCTCGGAAGGCTGGAACGACGACCGCCTGATGAGCGTCAACAGCTCGTCGGACAAGGTCGTCGCTCACACCGAACGACCCGACAAGGCCGGCTGGGGTACCCGCGGTCTCGTGGTGGGCTACGTGCAGAGCGGCAAGACGACGAACTTCCTCGCCACGGCGGCGAAGATGGCCGATCTCGAGTACGGGCTCATCATCGTCCTCTCCGGTATCCACAACGCCCTCCGCAAGCAGACGCAGATGCGCTTGGAGGAAGCGCTCGCGCGGGTTCCGGCGAAGGACTGGTTCCGACTGACCGAGCTCGACCGCGACTTCCGACTCCCTCCGTTCGACGCTGCTGCGCTCCTCTCCGGGAACAAGACCGGAGTCGCGGTGGTGAAGAAGAACTCCTCCGTCCTGAGGAAGCTGAAGAAGTGGCTCGAGACGGACGGGGCCCGGACGGCGCTCCGGGAGCGCCCGATGCTCGTGATCGACGACGAGGCGGACCAGGCGTCCGTTGAGACGTCGACCATCAATCCGCTCATCACGGATCTGCTCGGCCTCGCCGCCAAGTCGACCTACATCGGCTACACCGCGACTCCCTTCGCCAATGTCTTCATCAACCCTTACGACAAGAGCGATCTGTACCCGCGGGACTTCATCCTCAGCCTGCCCAGGCCGGACGGCTACTTCGGACCCGAGAAGATCTTCGGTCGTGACACGGTGACGTCCGACCTGGCATCGACCGATCAGCCCGAAGACGGATACGACATGGTCCGGATCGTGCCGGACGACGACGTCGCGAAACTGCGGCCCGGCACCAAGGACGCCGCGACCTTCGTACCGGAGGTGACCGCCGAGTTCGCCGACGCGCTCGACTGGTTCTGGCTGGCGACGGCTGCCCGTCGAGCACGCGGCGACCGCGACCACAGCTCGATGCTGGTGCACACCACGGTCAAGACGTCGGTGCACGAGGCCTTCAAACCGGTCATCGAGCAGTACCGGGGCGCCACAGCGCTCGGTCTCGCCACTGAAGGGTCCGGGACGGAGGATCGACTGCGCGCACTCTGGGCGACGGAGAGCACGCGAGTGCCCCTCGAGGATCCTACGAAGTCCGTCTCGACGTTCGACGAGATCCTCCCGTTCCTGCGATCGAGCGTCGACGAGTCCCGGGTCGTCCTCGACAACTTCCGCAGCACCGACCGCCTCGACTACAACTCCCGGCCCTCGCAGGTCGTCATCGCCGTCGGTGGAAACACTCTCTCGCGCGGCCTGACCCTTGAAGGACTGGTCGTCAGCTTCTTCATTCGAGCCGCCAGCGCGTACGACACTCTGATGCAGATGGGGCGCTGGTTCGGCTACCGGACCGGCTACGAGGACCTGCCCCGGATCTGGATGACGGCGGAGCTGCAGGACAACTTCCGCCATCTCTCCCGGGTCGAGTACGAGATGCGCGACGACATCGACCGATTCCAGCGGGAGGACATCACGCCGGAACAGGCGGCTGTCCGTATCAGTACGCACCCGGCGCTGCGGATCACCGCGAAGATGGGGGCCGCCTCCCCTCGATTCGTGTCGTTCGAGGGGCGGCGCTTCCAGACGCGGTACTTCCGGAACCACGACCGGAGGTGGCTGCAGAACAACCTCGACGCCGCGACCGCACTCCTCGACGCGTGCGGACGATCGGAACGACCTCTGGAGACCGGAGCGACAGGAGCGCGACTCTACCGTCACGTTCCGGTGGATCTGGTTCAGAGGTTCCTGTCGGACTACTCGGTGCACACGGAGTCGAAGGACGTCGATCCCGACCTCATGCGGCAGTACATCGAGAAGTGCACCACTGCTGAAGAGAAGAGCCTCGAGACGTGGTCCGTCGCGATCGTCGAGAGCCCGGAAGGTGAGCCCGTCCAGGTCGGGGATCTCGAGGTGCACATGGTCACGCGCGGCCGGGTGAACGGGAAGGAGAGCTTCGAGGGGGCCGACATCAAGACCCTGATGAGCAAGGAGGACCGTGTCGCCGATCTCGGTCTGTCCCGTCAGGACGCGCGCAAGGCCAGTGAGGAGGACCTGATCAGGCTCAGAGACCTCGATCCCGTCGCCCGCGCGGAGGGTCTGCTCGTCCTCTATTTCATCGCTCCGAAGGGTGGGGCGCTGGGCGGCAGGGACGGACTCCGCCTGTCCATGGACGCCGAGGTCGTCCCGGTCGGTATCGGCGTCGTCTTCCCGGGCCAGCGTTCCCCTGAGCTCGTCGTCGCGGCGACGAAGGTCTCGGTCGATCTGTCGAACATGGAGATCGAGGAGCCCGACGATCGCGTCGAAGGCGTCGATGAGGACACCGAAGCGGAAACGACGGCGTGAGTCCGACGGGAACGACCGTCGGCGCCTGGGCGGTCCTCGTCCGTGCCTCGGGGAATCGGCTCGAATCCTTCCCGATGAAGGACGTGGGTCCGAGAAGTGTCCGTCTCGGTGTGGACGGTGAGGGTCGACGTCACCTCTTCGTCCCTCTCGTCATCGCACCTCCGTCGCTCCCGGGGGACGGGGACGCCGTTCGTTTCGCCGTTCGCCACCTGGCCTTCGGCGTCGACAGCGGAATCGTCCTGGACGTCGCGTGCGGCGACTCCTCCGTGCACGCGGAGTTCGACCTCCTCATCGAGGACGTCATCGCGAGCGTCGACGACCCGCGGTCAGCGGGCGCGGCGGCTCTCGAAGCGATCGACCGATGGCGGCGTCTTCTCGCCCTGGAGCGAGGGAAGCGGTTGTCGTTCATCGAGCAGATGGGGATCGCGGCGGAGTTCGCCGTTCTCGATCGGGCTCTGAGCATCGACGCGACCGTCGCGGACGCCTGGCGTGGGCCCTTCCGAGAACCGCACGACTTCGAGTTCCCCTCCGGCTGCGTCGAGGTCAAGGCCGTGGCGGACTCGGACTCCATCGAAGTCCACGGCCTCCGACAGTTGGCGAGGCACGACGGGCGAAGCCTGCACCTCCTTCTGATCGAGGTGTTCGAAGCGGAGGACGGTGCCACCGTCCTCGAGACCGCGGCGCGACTCCGCGAGGTTCACGACGTCGATCTCGACCGACCGCTCGCTCTACTCGGCTTGTCGACCGCGGTCGACGGTCCTCCACTGACTCGATTCCGGACGGGCTCCGTCATCGTGCTCGATGTCGAAGACACGACACCCCGACTCGTCCCCTTGCCCGGTAGTGCCGAGGAGGACTACTCCGACGTGAGTTATCGACTGCGGACCGCAGCGCTTCTTCCCTTCGCCTCGGCACGCGGTGTCGACGAACTCCTGCAGGAGGTCCTACATGCCTGAATGGTGGTCCCAGCGCTTCGCGCCGGAAGGCTCGGCAGCGGCCGACGGCATCAAGAAGCAACTCGGTCAGCCCAGACTCGATCCCCTCACCGTCCTGGCGAGAGAAGCCGCTCAGAACAGTTGGGACGCTCGGGCCGGGCTCGAGGTCCGGTTCTCCATCGACATCTCCCGCCTCGGTGATCGTGCCGCTGTGTGGCAGGAGAACTTCGAGTCGAAGCTTCCGACGGAGAGCGGACTCTTCGAGAAGACCGAATGGACCCCCGACACTCTCGTCATGACGGTCAGCGATCGAGGGACCGTGGGACTCGGTGGTCCCGCGCGCGCTGATGCACGCGTCGAGGAGGACGAGCGCCCCGACTTCGTCCAGTTCCTCCGCAACGTGGGCGAGCCACGGAACCAGTCGCTGGGGGGCGGGACCTACGGTTTCGGCAAGGGCATCTACTATTCGGTCAGTCGGGCGAGCGCCATCCTGGTCGACACCCACGCGGTCGATCGGAAGGCCGGCCGGCGAGTCATGGGCGCAGCGATGACGCACAAGTGGATGGACGGGAACGACGTCTACACGGGCCGTCACTGGTGGGGCGACGTGGTGGACGGCGTGCCCGACCCGGTGACGGGGTTCGAAGCGGCGGACCTGTCTGCGCGACTGGGGCTGCCGGGATTCACCGAGGGCGAGCACGGGACGGACGTCGTCATCATCGACCCCGACCTGGGGATGTTCGACTCGGAACGACCGAGGACCGTCGATGAAGCGATCGCCTTCCTCCGTTCCTCCATGGTCTGGCACCTCTGGCCGAAAACGGTCCCCGCGCCGGAAGGAGTCCTCCTCCTCTCCACGAGTGTCGACGGGAAGCAGGAAGCGGTCCCTTCAGCCGATCGGATTCCGACGGTCGCACCCTTCGCGATGGCCCTCGAGAAGGCCCGTCGACTCGACGGCCACCGTTACACCCGCCAGCGAGCGCCGTTCGACGTGGGAACGATGGCACTGCAGCTGTCCCCGGCCGTTCCCTCCGAGGACGACGAGTTCGACGCGGCATGTCCGATCAGTGGGCCACGCCGTCACATCGCACGGATGCGCAGGGTCGAACTCGTCGTCGACTACTTCATCGGCGAAGAGCACCCCGACCCTCGATTCGGCTACTCCGGTGTCTTCATCGGGTCCGAAGAGGCCGACGACGTCTTCGGTCGTGCCGAACCTCCGACTCATGACGCGTGGGTACCGGCCGGACTGCGCGGCACCGACCTCGGCGTCGTCAACAATCTGGGCGCATTCCTCCGAGGGGCGATCCAGAAGGAGACGGGACCGAAGAAGACGTTCAAGTCCTCCACAGAGACGGCGGGCCTCGGTCGACTGGCCGCCCGTCTCGGCTCCGTCACTCGCAGCTTCTCGGGGACGGGTGCCGGGTCCGACGGTCCCGTCGCGGACAAGCGCTCGGGAGGCGGCGGGGGCGTCGGCTCTCGGCGTCGGCGCGCGACGAAGCCGCGCATCGTCGAAGGTCCGAGTGTCGTGGTCGAGGACGGGATCGCTGTCCTACGCGCGTTGGTCGAGGTCCCCCCGTCGGAGGACGAGCAGACCGTGGTCGCCTCGGCGCAGGTCGTCCTAGACGGCGGTGGCCTCGAAGAGGACCCGCCCGAGGGCGCCGCAGCGCCCGACTTCGTCTGGCGTCGGCAGGAGGACGACGCCTCCGTCGTTCAGGGACCCGTGTTGTCGCCGCAGACCGATGCGGCGGATCGGTGGTGGCTCTCCGTGACGATCGTCGACGACGCCGCCCTGCGTCTCACTGTGGATTGGAAGAGCTGACATGGCGGACGCACTCGCGCCCTATCGCACACCCTCACCCGCGACGATCAGCTGGTCGGCGCCGGATCTCCTCGACGGGGACGCGTGGGTTCCTCTCCGGGACGAGATCGAGGGGTGGGACCCCTCGATCGACCTGGTGATCCGCGGCTCCGTCGAGATCGACCCTCGCGCCGTCGAGACGGAGACCGGTCTGACGCTGCGCGAGATGGCGCTCGCCGTCTCCTGGTCCTGTTCGTCCAGTAGGTTCCGCGCGGCCGCTCCCCGGATCCCACTCGCGGACGCCGGAGTCACCGACTTCACGGTCACGATGCCGGGAGCCCGCCTCGACGGGAAGGTCGAGATCACCACCGCCGTCGTCGCTCTGCCGAACGCGGACGTCGGAGCCGGGACGGCCCGCCGTCGCGGCTCCGTGCTGGCTGAGCGCCGGTACTCGGTGGCACTCGAAGGCACCATCGGCATGTTCCCCGTCGAGGTCGTCGACTTCGTCAAGACGCGACTGCCGAACGCCGCCAGTTGGCACCTCGAGACGGCTCAGGAGCTGGACCAGGCCTTCCTCGCGGGCTTCCGGCTGCAGATCAACGAGCGCGATGCGGAACTCACGAAGGCCATCGGATCCAGGAGGCCCACCGACCGCGAGAAGATGCTGCTCGACGGCCTCGAGGAAGGCGTTCTCGGACTGCTGCTGGAGTCCGCCTCGATGCTTCAGCACGACCTGATGGAGAACGACTGGGAGGAGGAGACAGTCGGTCACGTGCTCCGCTCACTCCTCACCCGGGCGGACGACCTCGGATCCGTCCCCGTCGTCCCCTCCGAGCTGGCGATGTGGCGGGCGGCGATCATGTCGAAAGTGCGCACGCTCGGCGTCGGAAGGCAGCTCTCGTGATCATCTGGCCGAGGCTGAGCAGGGCGATCGCGGCAGGGGAATGGGACCGGGTCAAGAACGACGGGTCCGCGAGCGGACGGCAGTTGATCCGCGACGCCCACTGGCGCGCGATCGGGAACCGCGCCGACGAGCAGGAGTTCGAGACCCTTCGGGAGCGGGTCACCGCTCTCGCAGAGAGCCACGGATTCCCGGACTCCGCCGGAGACGACCTCGGGCGTTTCGACCGTGAGGCCGCGTTCGTGGTCCGCGAGCTGATCGACGTGCCGTTCGCCGAAGCGGCGACCGGGGACGTCTGGTCCTTCGTCTCGTTCGCGGTGCTGCCCGACGTCACGGAATGGCGGTTCGGGCACCGCAACAAAGAACGATGGATCGGAAGCGACCTGACCCGTCACACCTGGGCTCGCCTGTGGTGGCAGGGCGAAGCGTTCCGACAGGAGCCCGAACTGCTCGGCCCGTTGTCGGAGAGCGACCTCAACCAACTGTTCGAGCGTCGGTCGATCGGCGGCGACAGCGCCCTCGTGCGCGCGCTCGCCCGGTCCTTCGTCACCGTCACCGGTGATCGTCGGGCGATCGTCCGGGACGCGACGAAGAGGATCCGCCGACTCCTCGCCTTCGTCCAGACGCCCGCCCTCGACGAGGACGAGATCCGCGCCCTGGCGGACGAGGTCGTCGAGCAGTCGACCCTCCAGGTGACGGGCGGCCTGAACGCGTCGCACGACACCGGAAGCACCATTGGCGCCTCCGTCTCCGTCGTCCCCGAGGAACAGGTTCCCGAGCGTGCACTCGGGCTCGTCGAACCGGAGTACATCGCCTACGTCCGTCCCGCCGCCCTGTCCGCCACGCAGTTGCTCGAAGAGTCCGCGCTCGAAGGAGTGGTCGAAGCGGCGATCGCGGCGGAAGGACCCGTCCTGCAATCGCGCCTCCGCCGCTTGATCGCGGGCACTGTGGAGGACGAGTCCATCCTCGGATCGGCGGACGCGGCGATGAACGGAGCGATCGCCTCACTGCTCGACTCCCGCCGCATCGAAGCCGACGACTTCGAGATCCCCCTCCTCGGGTCCCAACGCACCCTGCGCATCGCGGGAACGCCGGCACTCCGCATCCGACCGCTGGGGGTCCGGCGCCTTCTGGAGGTGCCTCTGCAAGAGGTACTCGCCGTGTCGCGACTGGCCCCGATGCAGAGTGCGGCCGGCCGGATGGAGCACATGGTCGACTTCTACGGGCTCGTCGACATCGATGTCCTCGACAGGATGATCCTTCAACAGCTCGCCGCCCACGGTGCCGACGACTCGGATCGCGGATCCTGATCCTTCGCGACCACCGCCCACCGATCGGCCGAGTTCCCATCTCGGTGCACACACCAGCAGTAGCGCCAGAACAAGGAGACCCTCGATGGATGAAGGACAGGTGGCTGACCTGCGCGGATACGTGCTTGAGCTGCAGGCGACGGCGATCGACACCTATCGTCGCAATCGGGATCTGATGGAGGAACATGTTCGGCAGGAGGACAGCTACCGCTTCGGCGGATACGGCACGCGCCAGGTGAGCGAGCTGCTCCAGAATGCCGCCGACGCCCTGGGATCCACTCCCGGCCGAGTCGAACTGAGAGTCGCCAACAGGGCGCTCTATTGCGCGAACGAGGGTGCACCATTCACCCGGGACGGTGTACGAGCTGTCTCCATGGCGTTCCTCAGCGAGAAGCGCGGCGACGAGATCGGGCGATTCGGCCTGGGATTCAAATCTCTCCTCGGAATCACGAACAATCCGCAGATCCACAGCAGAGAGGCGTCCTTTCAGTTCAACGGTGACGACGTCGTCGAGCTCTTCGAGGGGATGCAGTCACAGTCCGGCCGCCTTCCTGTGATGCGTGTACCGACCCCGATCGACTCCGGTGCGGCGCAAGCCGAGGATCCGCATCTGGCTGAGTTGCTCGGCTGGGCCTCGACGGTCATCAAAGTCCCCTTGGTCTCCGGCGGCCCGCGGATCAGAGAGGAACTCCTCGAACTGAACACCGAGCTGCTGCTCTTCATGCGCTCGATCAGCGAGCTCGCGGTATCCACGCAGAACGCCGACGGCACCTTGACCACGGTGCGGCACGTGCGCGAGGACGCTTCTGACCGTGGTGAGGTCTTCCTCATGGGGCCGAGCGGGAAGAAGGTCCGCTGGCTTGTCGCCGACAGGCGGTTCGAGCCGTCCCCGGAGACTCTTGCAACTCTGCCGGATACGGCGCGAAGAACCGCCATGACCGTCTCGTACGCCGTACCGCCCGGTGTCCGAGCCGGCCTCGGGCACTTCTGGGCGTGGTTCCCTCTCAACGATCTCACTACCGCCAGCGGTATCTTCAATGCGCCCTGGCAGGTCAACGACGACCGGACGACGATGCTCGCCGGAAGCCGCCTCAACGGAGAGATGTTGGACGTCTGCGCCGAGCTCTTCCTCGATGTGGCGATTCGCTCATCGGATCCGAAGGACCCGGCGGCTCATCTGGACCTCTTCCCCGGACGTGGACGAGAGGTCCGGGGCCCCGGCGATCACAGGCTCTCCGAGGCGATTCCACGCCTCGCAAGGTTCCGCGAGATCATTCCTGATGCCTCGGGAGCACTACGGGCGCCAGGCGAGTTCTCCAGGTTCCCCGAAGCGGCCGACGAGGACGACGGCCGTGCAGCACCCGCCACGGAGCAGATCGTCGCGCTCTGGCAGGACCAGATCTCTCGAATCGACACCCCGCACTCGAGTTGCTATCGGACACGGACCCGCTCCTCCCGGTTGCGAACACTGACGAGAGAGTCCGGCGAACGCACCGGCGGCGAGGTCCGCCTCGATCAATGGTTGGAGGAGCTCGCTGCGGTAGGAACGCCGGCAGCTCTCGTCGCCTCCCTCGAGATCGTCGGTGCGCTCAAACGGACTCGCGGCGACGACGCCGTTCGGCACGCCGCGATCGTTCCGACCACCGCGGGTCGGCTCTCGATTGAGCGGGCAGTCGCTACGGCGCTGCTTCCAGTGGAGGGCTTCGAGTCGCCCGAGAGCATTCCGTCCGTCGACCCACGCTTTGCGACTGACGAGGCCGTTCGGACACGACTGTCCGAGCTCGGCATGAGGAGCGCGTCGGCGACCACTGCCTTGAAAGCCCTTGTCTCTCGCCTCGGGGAGCGGTCACCCGATAAGGATTGGAGCATGTTCTGGAAGCTCGTCGAGAGCGCAGAACGTGAGGAGTCCGCGAAAGTGATCGACGCGCTTCGACTTCGAGTCGGAATAAAGGTCATCTCGGAGACCGGCGAGCTCAGGCCCGCGTCCGACCTCTTCGCCTCCTCCCCCTTCTCCGGGATACCACCCGAACGACGAGCTGCAGCGGCAGGAGTCCCGCTCAACACCCTCGTCGCCGCGGGATGTCTCCAAGCGGCTCCTCGCCGTGCCGCCGCCGAGAACGACAGGCTCTTCCCGAGCTACCGCACGTGGCTCGCCTCCGAATTCGCGCAGGCCTTCAGAGCGGAGAGCCTGCGGATGGACCGAGTCGAGCTCCAGGACCTCTCCTCGTTCGGTCCCCTCGACATCCTGCCCGGCTTAGCGGAAGCCCCTCGAGACGCCGCGACGTGGACACATGAGCTCGTCATGCGCGGCGCTGAACCGCGACGCCGATACACCGCCGTCGCGGTCGGCGGGCGCAAGGCGTCCGCATCGCACTTCTCCTTCGAACGATGGGTGCTCAGTACCCACGGCCGAGTCAAGACGTCGAACGGGATCCGGAGACCTGGAGACTTCGTGGGCTCGAGCCTCAAGCGGTTCGGTGCCTTCCTCCCGGTCGCGGACGAGCGGATCTCCGAATTCTTCGAGGCTCCGGAGCGATTGATCGACGTCTCCGACACTCTTCTCCTTCGGTCCTTCTCTCCCGAGGTCATCGAACGCGGGGCTTCGCTAGGCCAACGCGAACTGGTGGAATTCATCGTCGCCGTCGCCGGCCGGCTGAGGAACCGACCGGCGGAAATGCCCGCTTTCAGCCGCGGATCAGTGACGTGGGCTTCCACGGGCTCCGTGTTCATCGCCCAGAACGAGGACATCGCCGACCTGGACGAGTTGCAGATCGCCTGGTTGCCTGTACACGTTCCAGGGGTCGAGGCGCTCGCGGAGAGTTGGCGTCTCCAGGAAGCGCAAGTCGCTCTCGCAAGATCGATCGACATCGAACCAGGAACTCCTGCGGAGCTGGTCGAGGACGTGCACCCGTCACTGCGATTCCGGTACGCGAAACTCGACAACGTCAAAATCGTACGAAGCCCGAGGATCGTACGGCGCCTGTCCGGGCCTGACGGGAGCACCGAGCAGCGCCAGCGGCGTGCTCTGTCGGAAGATCGGCTCACGATCTTCGTCGACTCCGATCTGGACAGCATCGACACGCTCCTCGAGGTGTCGAACTGTATAGGACTCGGACTGACTCTCGACGAAGTCGAGCGCGTGCTCAGCGAGGACGAAGCACTACGGAGGACGGAGCTGGTGAATCAGTGTCGCGCCGCTCCATCCGACTCGCTGCGCCTCCTTCTCCTGGCCGGACCGAGAGCGCTGCGAGAAGAGCTTCCGCGCGGGCTCCTGGAGGTCGTCGAAGAACGCTTAGGCGCACAATCCGACGCGCGCGTCGCTGAGATATTCCTCGAGATCCATGGGGACGATTCTCTCTGGGTGCTCCGTAAGCGGCTCGACGATCTGGACGGCGTCCCGAAAGCCTGGGCAGGCGCGGACGCCGCGCGCGGTTTCGTCGAGAACCTCGGGTTCCCGATCGCTTTCGCCGGTTCGCAGCAAGTCACGAAACCGAGGTCGGTTCAGATCCAGGGAAGGATCGAGCTCTCGGAGCTGCACGACTTCCAAGAGGATCTCGCCGCCCAGATCCGCGAACTCGTCTTGAAGCCCGGGACTCCGCAGCGCGCACTACTGACGCTACCGACCGGTGCAGGCAAGACCCGAGTGAGCGTCGAGGCTGTCGTTCGTATGGTCTTGGCCGGAGAACTCAGTGGCCCCGTTCTCTGGATCGCGCAATCCGAAGAGCTGTGCGAACAGGCCATTCAGACCTGGACCGACGTCTGGAGAGCGCTCGGGGACGCTCGGGTCCTCGAGATCAGCCGGTTCTGGGGCGACTACGCCGTGGAGGAGGCCGACGCCGACTTCCAACTCGTCGTCGCGATCGACGACAAGCTGAGTAGCCAGATCAACACCGCGGCATCCCGTCTGCAATGGCTCGCCGACCCCGCGCTCGTCGTCATCGACGAAGCCCACACCGCGACCTCGAAGACCTACACCGAGATCCTTTCCTGGCTCGGGCTCACGTCGTCCCAGACTTCCCGACCACTACTCGGACTCACTGCGACAGCTTTCAAGGGCCGAGGATACGAGAACAACAGAACTCTCGCCCTCCGCTTTGGAGAACGGCGCCTCGAGGCGTTTCCAGCCGACAGTGCCGTCAGCGAATTGCGGGCTCGCGGGGTTCTTTCCGACATCGACCACCGAGTGCTCGCCGGCGGCGATTATGAGGCAACGGCGCAGGAGCTCGCCGACCTCCGGAAGTTGAACGAGGTCAACCGCTCGCTGCTCGAGCGCATCGGCGCCGACCTCGACCGGACCCAGCTGCTCCTCGACGACCTCCTCGCCCAACCGACCGAGTGGCCGATCCTCGTCTTCACCCCCTCGGTCGCGTCCGCTCATACGTTGGCTGCTCTACTTCGCCTCGAACGCAGGACGGCGGAGTCCGTTGACGGCGGGATGCGACGTCCCGCACGGCGAAGGGCCGTCGAAAGATTCAAATCCGGAGACGCTCAGTTCCTCATCAACTGCGATCTCCTGACCCAGGGCTTCGACGCACCGAAGGTACGTGCTCTCTACATCGCACGCCCGACCTTCAGTCCTAATCGTTACATCCAGATGGTCGGTCGCGGACTTCGCGGCCGGATAAACGGCGGAACAGACGTCTGCACAATTGTGAATGTAGCTGACACGTTCGATCAATTCGGCGCAGATCTCGCCTATACCGAGTTCGACTACCTGTGGGAGGACCGGTCATGACGGCGGAACCGACGATGGAACAGAGCCGCGACGCCATGGTGGAGACACTTCGGGCGGCTTGGCTGGGGCCCAGGGGCGGTAGCGATGAGCTTTTGGACCAGGATCCGGTGTACGCCTACCTGGTCGGAACTCTTTACCCGACCGAGAAACGCAGTGGTCGAGGTGAACTCTCCCTCTCCATGGACGAGGACGCGGTTCTGCGATCAGACCTTCTCCCCGATGAAGAGGTGGTAGGTGGATTCGCAGCGGAAGAAGAGGAGTCCGAGGAGGGACTCGACTTGACGAGCGCGTTCGGATGGGCACCGAGCACCCTGGGGATGTCATTCCTCCACGACGGTGAGTCGTTGGCCGTGCAGGTCGAAGCCGCGCTCTATCCGATCGAAGGGGACGGTTGGCGTCGATCGTCTCTGCCGCCCGCGACTGTACCGATCTCCTCCGAGGTTCTCGCCGGCTCGGTTCTCGTCTTCGACGGCCGAGCTCGAATCGACTGGCGGAACCGCCCTTTCGGCGGTCTGACATTGACGACCGTTTCCCTCGCGAACGCTCGTGAGGTCGAGGAGGGCAGGGCGAAATCCGCGAGCGCGGACTGCCTGTTCCAGGTCGGCTTCGGCTGCGAGGTCGTCGGCGGCCGTCTTCACCCGTACCCTGAGGCCCTCTCTTTCACTCGGACTCCCGAGGAGGACGAGTTACGCCTGAGGTATCGCGGGCGGCGTACGTACGGCGTCGGACACGGGGTCTCTGTCGAGTGGGACGAGACTCCGGGTGAGCCTGCGGGCTTGCGCTCCGTCACGATTCCCGTGAAGACAGTACCCCCCATCAAAGCTCGGGAATCGTCCGCTTCCTTCCTCCGGCTGGATCGTCTCTCCGATCGAGGTGTCGCTCGCACCGACGTCATCGACGGCCTTCGCCGGTTCATCGACGAATACTCCGATTGGGTAGAGGCGCGACGAGAAGAGGCCAGCGGCTTGAATGATCGACGCACCGCTTCATCGCTTCTGGAGAAGATGACGTCCGCCGTCAGACGCATGTCCGAGGGCGTCGACCTCCTCGCCTCGGATGAGACGATCTTCCAGTCCTTCCAGCTCGGGAATCGAGCCATGCGGGACCAGATGCTCCGTGGCCGCGTTCCGGTCGTGGGCGAAGAGCCGTCGTGGCGCCCCTTCCAGCTCGCGTTCATCCTGGTCGGGCTCTGCTCCACGACCGACCCTCAGCATCCCGATAGGGACCTCGTCGATCTCATCTGGTTCCCGACGGGAGGCGGCAAGACGGAGGCGTATCTCGGGCTCGCCGCGATCGAGATGATCCGGCGTCGCCTGGTCGAACCGATCCACGGAGGCGGCACGGCAGTAATCACCCGTTACACGATGCGACTCCTGACGGCACAGCAGTTCCAGCGTGCGTCTCGGCTGTTCTGCGCCCTCGAGCTGATGAGGGTGGATGAGCCTCTCCTTCGGGGGACTGCGGAGTTCTCCGTCGGCCTCTGGGTGGGGAAGAACGCAACGCCGAACACGTTCGCGCAGGCCAAGGAACGCCTCGAGCTGCTCCGCGGTCAACATCGTCCCCAGAACAGCTTTCAGATCCGCGAGTGTCCGTGGTGTGACACCTCCCTGGTCCCGCAGCAACGTAGCTCGAATTGGGACGAGTACGGCTTCGACGCGACGAAGTCCTCCTTCCGCATCCACTGCACTCGAGCACAGTGCCCCTTCTTCAAGCGCCTACCTGTGCAGGTGGTCGACGAAGCGATGTATGCGCACCCGCCGACCATGGTCGTCGGAACGGTCGACAAGTTCGCTCGCCTCTCGCGTCTCGCGACGGCAGGCACACTGCTGGGTCTGGGAACACAGAACCGTCCGCCGAGCCTGGTCATCCAAGACGAACTTCATCTTCTCTCCGGTCCCCTCGGAACCGTGGTCGGCACATATGAGGCAGCCATCTCCGCGATGTTGTCCTCGAACGGCCGACCACCGAAGATCGTGGCGTCTTCGGCGACTGTGCGAGCTGCGTCGGATCAGGTACGCGGGGTTTTCGCTCGACCGCGGACTGCCGTCTTTCCTCCGAGCGGGTTGAACGCCGACGACAGCTTCTTCGCCGAGCCCGACCGGGACCGCCCCGGCCGCACATACGTCGGCATCATGCCCCAGGCTCACAGCCCGGCCTGGGCCCTCGGCAGGCTCGCGATCGAGGCGGGCTCAGCGCCTGACGCGCTCGGACTCACCGGCGCGCAGAGAAGCGCATATTGGACGCTGGTTCTCTACCACAACAGCCTTCGAGAGCTTGGGCGCACGGTCACGATCCTCCGTGACGACGTCAAGAGTGATCTCGACCGTCGAGCGCAACTGACTTCGTCGGCGGCCAGGACGTACGCTGTGGAGGAGTTGAACAGCAACGTGCGCGACTCGGAGCTGATCGAGCTGTTGAACCGCCTCAGCGAAGGTCCCGGCTCCGACGGAGTGATCGACGCGCTCGCGGCGACGAACATCCTCTCCGTCGGCATCGATGTCGACCGACTCGGACTGATGCTCGTCAACGGACACCCCAAATCCACCTCCGAGTACATTCAGGCGACGAGTCGAGTCGGGCGCGGATCCGTTCCCGGAATCGTCATCACGTTGTTCCGGAGTCACAAGCCGCGAGACCGGTCCGTCTTCGAGAGCTTCGGCGTCTACCACGACTCCTACTACCGTTTCGTCGAGCCCGCGTCAGTGACGCCGTGGTCTCTCCAGGCGCGTCAGCGGTCCCTCCGGGCCGCCTTCGCGATGCTTGTGAGGCAACTGTCGTTGCGGCAGAACGACGCGGCTCGTCGATTCGAGGTCGATTCGGCTGCGGTGAGACAGGCGTACACCCTGATCCTCGAGCACATAAGCGTTTCCGACCCTCGAGAATCCGAGGCCTCCCGGCGGGAGCTCGATGCCGCCATCGCCGAGTGGGGTCGTCGGGCACAGAACGCTCGAGACACGAACGAGGAGCTCCTCTATGAAGGCTCCGAGCCGAACGAGCGCCTCCTGAAGAACTTCGACGAGGCGGGGATCGGATGGCCTGCGATGAACTCAATGCGAACTGTCGACGCGGTCGTCCGAATCAAAGCGTGGGGAGAGAAGTCGTGACCGGCAATGGTGCGAAGAAATGGACACGGAAGGGCGTGATCGACGCGCGCACTCTGCGGCTCACTGAGACCATCGCTCCTTTCGGACCAGGAGCGGTCGTCGACATCCTCGGGGAATCCTTCATGGTTCCTACGGGCGAAGCGTGGCCCTCACCGCAGGCACTGCCCGCGGTCGACTGCCCTCGTCTTCTCGAAAAGTTGCAGATCGAAGGGCGGACGGTGAGCGAGTTGCGGTCCGCTCCTGTCTACGACGATCAGGACCAGACGTCGGTCGCCCTCGAGTTCACCAGATTCCCGGCGTGGATGTTCTGCGACAGATGCAGCCTCATGAACAAGTGGAAGGCGTCGGACAACGTCAAGGGCGGTTCGGCACCGACGTGCGCGGACTGTGCTGGCCGGCTGGTTCCGATGCGTTTCGTCCTGCTCTGTACGACGAGAGGACATGCGGAGGACGTGCCCTGGGACCGCTGGGCCCATCGTCTTGGAGAAATGTGCGGAAGCCCGAAGCTGCGATTCATGACGAGCGGGCGAGGCGCAGGGCTTTCGGCGCTTCGCGTTGAATGCGATTGTGGCCGCAGCCGCTCTCTCGGCGACTTGAACAAGAGCAGGCTGGCTCGCGACGGCTACACCTGTCGAGGACGACAGCCGTGGGACCGTCGTCGCGAAGAGACATCTTGTGGCGAGCCGCTGGACGCCCAGCAACGCGGCGCGACCAACGTCAGGTTCGGTGACGTGGTGTCAGCGATCGACATTCCGTGGGTTCCTTCCAGAGCCGATGAGGCAACCGACGCCATTCGCTCCCATCTGATGCACGAAGCGCTGCTCGCGGCTCAATCGCCAGGCAAGATCGATCAGATCGCTCGAATGATCGCGGACGACCTCGACGTGTCTGTGGAGGCGGTCCTACAGTTGCGATCCGGGCGACCGTCGTTCGACCACGCGCAAGTCAGTCGCTCGATCCTCGACGAAGAATTCGAGGCGTTCCACGCCGCGCAGCACGGATCAGCAGCGACCCAGGATTTCGTGACCCGGACTGACGAGATGACAGGAGCCGGGGAGGTGGGTGGCATCTTGTCACGAACGTTCGAAGCCGTGGTCATCGTCGACAGGTTGCGTGAGGTCCGCGCCTCGGTCGGGTTCCGTCGATACAAGCCCGACACCGCACTCGTCCCTTCGGTGCCTGTCTCCACGATCTCCAAGAGCTGGCTTCCAGCGGTAGAGAACTACGGAGAAGGTGTCTTCATTCGCTTCGCTGCCGCACCGGTCGATGACTGGGCGAACCTCCGAACGACAGCGGATCGGTACGACGCTTTGCGGCGGAATCGAGACGCGTCCAACCTCCGATCGCGGCTCGCCGATCCTTCTCCGCAGTACATGATGTTGCATTCCTTCGCCCATGTCGTGATGGCGAGGCTGGCACACACAGCGGGATACACCGCTCCGGCTCTTCGCGAGAGGGTTTACGCCTCGCAGGGCGACTACGGGATCCTCGTTTACACGACGACCGGTGGTACCGCGGGCACGCTCGGTGGTCTTGCTCGAGAAGGAGAGCATGACCGCCTTCCCGAGGCGGTAGTCAATGCGCTGACGGCCATGACATGGTGCGCCAACGATCCGGTCTGTGCCGAATCCTCCCCGCAGAGCATCGACGGCTTGAATCTCGCCGCGTGCCACTCCTGCTTGATGGCGCCGGAGACGTCCTGCGAATCGATGAATCTGCTTCTGGATCGGAGTTCACTCGTCGGCGAGAACGGCTTCTTCCAGCCCCTCGTCAGCGCAGCGCAGGCGGCAGCTGTAGCGGAGGTCCGCTAAGAGCTGCACAATGTGTCCCGAGTCTCGTAGGTTCGCGCGGATTCGACGGTGAGGTAGTACCTGTTCAAGACTGCCGTGTCCGGATGAGCTCGTCGCGCTCGATTCAGGCCTCCACCCCTCACTCCCCGCACCCCGCCAGCACCGCCTCCGACGCCGCCCGGTCCCGCGCGTCGATCCCGAGCCCGTAGACGCTGAGCACTTCCACGAACTGCTCCACGTACCCGCAGCGCAGCTCCGCGGCCGGTGGCAGCCACTCCCCCGGGCCGGCGTCGCTCTTCGCGCGGTTCGACTGCTCGGAGGCGGCGACGAGGTTCGCGGGGTCGTTCGCGAAGGCGAGGCGCTGGTCGTCCGTCCACGACCAGGCGCCGTGGTGCCAGGCCCAGCTAAGGGCGACGACGTGGTCGATCTGCACCAGGCGGGAGGTGTCGGTCCCGGAGACGAAGGCGACCGAGGCGCCGTCGTAGGGGTCGATCAGGGTGCCGGTGAGGACCTTGCAGTCGCGGGTGCCGGGCTTGAACACGGGGGCGAGCAGGTCGCGGCCGAGGACGTCGTTGCGGGTGTCGCAGCCGTTGCGGTCGACGTCCGACCACGCCTGTCCGAAGAGGTCGCGGTCGTAGGGGACGGCGGCGGGGCCTTCGACCGAGGGGAGAGCGGCCAGCGTCGCGAGGGACGGAGCGGACGGCTCCGTTTCCGGAGTGGACGGCCCGACGTCCGTCGAGGGGCTGCTCGACGCGGGAGCCGCGGGACTGCTCGACGCCGCAGAAGCACTGGCCGAGGAGGACACCGCCTCCGGTCCGCCTCCTCCCGCCGTGTCCGACAGTGCGACGGCTGCGACGGCGAGCGCCGCAGCCCCCAGCAGAGCGAGGATCGCACCGGCCCGTCGACGAGGGCGCCGGCGCACGGGGGACGTAGGCCAGTGGCGCATGATCGACCCCTCCTGCGACGAGACCCGCGATGCGGTCGACGCGACGCGCGTCCTCAGTATGCGGAGTGACCCGCTCCGGGCTCGACGGTCGGGCGGAGCGTCGGGAACGGGGCGGCCGCGCGGAGCGACGGCGTCGACGCCCGGGATCGAGTCTCCCGGAGGCCACCTCGTCGCGCCCGCGCCGGCGACCCGCGCCTGCTTGACTGCTCCCATGGAGATCTTCATCGGAGTGGTCGGCCTGCTCGGCGGGCTGGTCATCGCCGGGCTCGCGGTCGTCGCGGTGGTCATCGGACGGCGGCGGGCGGTGCCGGCGTCGCTGGTCGACGTCGAGGTGCGGCTGACGCACGCCGGGGACGACTGGTGGCGGGTGGGCGCGCGAGTGCGCAACTCCGGCCGCTCGCTCGTGCCGGTGACGAGCTACAGCGACGGGCGGCCGATCTCGGTCGATCTCGGCGGGGCCGTGTCGGCGGAGTGGTACGGGTCGGCTCCCCGGTCGGACGCGTGGCGGATCGATCCGGCGGTCGGGCTCCTCCTCGGACCCGTCGCGCTGGAGCGCGGGGCCGACCTGGGGGCGACGATCGTCGTGCGCGGGCGGCCGCAGGTGCGGATCGACGCGCCGCTGCGCTACGTGCCGGTGCGCGAGAACGTGATCGAGTCGCAGACGCCGGACGCCGCTCCGATCTGGGGTGTGTCCGAGGCCGCGGCCGCTCCGGCAGCAGCGCCGGCGTCGGCTCCCCCTGCGCCGATCCGTCCGCGTCAGCAGCGTCCGATGGACGCCGACCCGTCACGTCCCGAGCGTGAGAGCGTCCTCCGCGGCGGCTTCGGAGTGTGGGCGGCCATGATCGCGGGGGGCGCCGGAGCCGTCGGCGTCGCGATCGGGATCGCCCTCGAGCTGGCCGGCGTCGAGGCGTCGGGGCTCGGCGGCGCGGGCATCATCCTGATCGCGGCCGGCTTCCTCGGCCTCGTCGGCACCCTCGTGATCCGGCTGCTGCGCCGCTGGCTCGAGCCGCCGGCCCTCTGGCGGACGCCTGCGCAGCGCCTCCGCCGTCCCGGGACGATCACCGTCCTCATCCTGAGCTACGCCGGGCTGGCGCTGTTCTGCACCGAGTTCGCGGCGCAGTCGGTGACCGGCGACACGACCTGGGTGGCCGGGATCGCCGTGCTGATGCTGATCGCCGCGCTGATCGGCATGGGACTCGTCGGGTTCCTCCGCCTGGTGGTCCTGCTCGGCGTGCGCCGGGCCTCCCGGGAGACCCCGTGACCCGAGAGGTCATCGTCGTCGTCGGAGCCGGCCTGGTCGGAGCGGCGACAGCCCGCGCCCTCACCGAGCGCGGCGATCGCGTGGTGCTCGTCGAGCAGTTCGAGCGGGGCCACGACCGCGGCTCGTCCCACGGCGAGACGCGCATCTTCCGCCGCGGCTACCTCGAGGACGACTACCGCGCCCTCACCGGACGGGCCGGGCGCGCCTGGGCACGGCTCGAGGCCGAGACCGGCCGCCGTTTGCTGCACCCGGTCGGCGCGATCGACCACGGCGACCCCGCCGTCCTGGCCGCCGTCGAGGCTGTCCTCCTGCGCGACGGGATCCCCGTGGTGCGGATCGAGGCGCACGAGGCGCAGCGGCGCTGGCCGGGACTCCGCTTCGAGACCGACGTCCTGCTGCACGCCGAGGGCGGACGCCTCGACGCGGCGGCCGCGATCGACGCGATGCTCGACTCCGCCCTCGGACGCGGCGCCGTCCTCCGAACGCGAACGCGGGTGCTGGGCATCGAGGAGCGCGGCGACGACGTGCGCGTGCTGACCACCGACGGCGCTCTCGACGCGGACGCGGTCGTCGTGGCCGGCGGATCCTGGACGCCGCCGCTCGTGAACGGCCTCGTCCGCGCGGCCGGCCGACGCCTCCCTCCGCTGCGCGTGACACAGGAGCAGCCCGCGCACTTCGCGACCGACCTGCCCCTCGACTCCTGGCCGAGCTTCGCCCACCACCGCGCGGGCCTGCCCGTCGTCTACGGGCTCGCGACGCCCGGAGTCGGGGTGAAGGTGGGCGAGCACAGCACCGGAGTGGTCGTCGATCCGGACGAGCGCACCTTCGAGCCCGAGCCCGGAGCGCTCGCCCGCCTCGTCGGCTACGTCGCGGAGTGGATCCCGGGCGTGGACGCGGCGAGCGCCGCTCCGATCAGCTGCCTCTACGACAGCACGCCCGACGAGGACTTCGTGCTCGACCGCGTGGGCCGCGTGACTCTGGCGACCGGGTTCTCGGGGCACGGCTTCACGTTCGGACCGGTCCTGGGCGAGCTGCTCGCGGACCTCGTCGCCGGCGGAGCGGCGCGGGAGCGATTCCAGCTGCTGCCGGCGTGAGGGGCGGGTGCGTCCGGAGGAGCGGCTTCCGACCGGGGAGCAGCGGATGCTCCCGGGAGGCGGATTCCGATCGAGCAGCGGATGCTCAGCGGCCTGCGGGGCCCGTCCCGCGCTGCTCGCGGCCGTCCCGGTCGAGGAGCACGGCGTCGTCCCAGCCGCTCGCCGCCTCCGTCGTGCGGGCCTTCGCCGGCGGGCGCCGCGCGACCGCGACGACGATCAGCGCCCCCAGCATCACCAGGGCGGCGGTCTGCAGCGGCGGCGCGACCATCGCGAGCGCCTGCCGCACGTAGAGCTCCGGCGGGACCGTGATCGAGTCGCCCTGGTACTGGTTCGGCAGCAGGAGGACCACGACCGGGAGCGCGAGCACGGCGGCCCAGAGGACGACGGTGACCGCGATGGCGGCGGCCCAGAGCAGGCGGACCCGCGTCATCGGCGGGGAGCCCTCAGCAGCGGAACCACGACCGCCAGGCCGAGGGCGATCAGGCCGACGGTGAGGAACGGTCCGATCGCGTTGTCGCTGAGCACGCGGAGGTACTGCTCGGGCCCGAAGGCGCTCTGCGACGGCGAGTAGTCGTACCAGCTGTGGGAGCTGTTCCAGAGGGCGAGGAGTCCGACGAGGACGCTCACGGCGCCGACGACCGCCAGGGTTCCGGCGATGCGGCGAGTGGAGACAGCGGGGCGGGGGTCGGCGTCGGGCGCGTCGTGACGGTCACCGGAGTCGGGTGCCGCGTCGCCGGGAGCGGAGTCGGGTTCGGTGGGCAGCGGGACGGTCGGCTCGGTCGGGAGTGGGACAGTCGGCTCCGCGGGTCGGGGCGCGGTCGGCTCCGCGGATGTCGGGACGGCCCGCACCGCCGCTCTCGCGCGCTCAGGAGCGGTCCGTCGGCCGGAGACTCGGGAGCCCGTCGGGCCGTCGACCGATCGCACGTCCTCCTGATCGGGAGCGGACCCACCACCTCGCCGGCCGGCCGATCGCCCGATGCCCGAGGTCCCGCCCGACAGGAACGGGGAGCGGAGGCGCTCCTCGCCGCCGCCGCGCCGCTCGGCCTCGCGTCCGTCGTAGCCGCGCTGGAAGCCCGCGTGGTAGCGCGGGTCGGTGCCGCCCTCGTCCGTCCCGCCGCTCTCGCGTGGGGAGCCGTCCGCTCCGGTGCTCCGCGCCATGCCGTCCCCCGCTTCGTGCAGTCGGGCCATCATGTCGCACCTCGCCCGCTGCGGGGAGGTGCCGGGCGGAGCTCGGGGTGCGGTCGGCGGAGGCGGGGGTTCAGCGCCCGGCCGCGGTGGTGCGGGACGGGAGGCTGACGATCCCCGCTCCGACCAGCAGCAGGCCGATCGTCACCGCCGTCAGCGCCGGCCAGCCACCGGCTCCGACGGCCAGGCCGAGGAGCCAGCCGCCAGCGGCCGAGCCCGCGTAGAAGGCGATCGTGTAGACCGCACCGGCGTGCCCTCGGAGTGCCGGAACCGCCCGCGCTCCCGTCCAGGCGGCGCCGGTCGCGTGCAGGGCGAAGAAGCCGGCCGTGAAGACGAGGAGTCCGGCGATCACCACGGCGACGTTCTCGGCGAGCATCACCAGCAATCCGACGATCATCAGGGCGACGCCGATCCGCATGACGAGGCGGGGACCGATCCGCGGACCCCATCTCCCCGCCAGTCGGGAGGAGACGGTTCCCGCGAGGTAGGCGGCGAAGAGGAGGGAGACGAGCGCGGGCGCCAGCGCGAACGGCGGCGCCTCGAGCCGGAACGCCAGGTAGTTGTAGACCGCGACGAACACGCCGACCGCGAGGAACGTCTGCAGCGCGATCGCGACGAGCATCGGATCGCGGAGCACCTGCGCCGTCTTCCCTCGCCAGCCGCCGGGAGCAGCCTCGCGCGCGCCGCCGCCCCGGGGCGCGAGCACGGCGAAGACGATCGCCGCCGCCGCGCAGACGGCCGTCACGACGAGCAGGGCTCCGCGCCATCCGAGCGCCGCCGCGAGCGGTCCGGCGAGCAGTCGTCCGGCGGCACCGCCGATCGTGGTCCCGGAGACGTAGGCGGTCGCGGCGGCCGTCGCTCCGGCGCCTCCGACCCGGTCGTGGATCGCCGCGACGGCGAGCGCCGGGACGGCACCCAGTGCCGCTCCCCCGAGGAAGCGCAGGACGAGCAGGAGCTCGAAGGTCGGGGCGATGCAGGCGAGCAGCGCCAGGACCACGGACGTGAGGACCGCGATCCGCATGGATTCGAGCCGTCCGATGCGCTCGGCCACCGAGGCCCACGGCAGCACCGAGAGCGCCAGTCCGAGGGTCGCGGCCGAGACGGTGAGCGCGGCGTCGGACGGGGCGAGGGCCCATTCCCGCGCGAGCTGCGGGAGGACGCTCTGCACGGCGTAGAGCTCGGCGAAGGTCGCGACTCCGGCGGCGAGGAGGGCGATGGTCAGCCTCCGCTGCGAGAAGGGTGCCGCTGCGCGCATCGGTCGGGTGCGTGCGGCGGTGCTCATGATTCCGACGGTAGACCGCCTGCGGGTGCATCACTAATGCCCTTTCTCGTACTGTTCATGCGTTCTGGTCATGTCCGGATCTAGGGTGGTGGCGTGTCCGACGACTGGCCCGCGACCCTCCGCCTCCTGCCCCTGCTCGTCGCGGTCGCCCAGACCGGGAGCGTCACGGCGGCGGCCGCCGAGCTCGGGATCCCGCAGCCGACCGCGAGCCGGTCGCTCGCCCGGCTGTCCGCCCTGGTCGGCACTCCGCTGGTCCGCCGGGAGGGCCGCGGGGTGGTGCTGACGGAGGCGGGGACCCGTCTCGCCGAGGCCGCTCAGGACGGCATGTCGGTGATCCGCGCCGGGCTCGCTGAGGTGCGGCAGGCGGGTGACGTGGAGCACGGCCGGATCGACCTCGCCTTCCAGACGCTCCTCGGGGAGAGTCTCGTGCCGGATGTGATCCGCCGGTTCCGCCGCCGCTGGCCGCAGGTGGGCTTCGGGCTCCGTCACGGCTCCCGAGCCCTCTGCCTGCGGGCCGTGGCGGAGGGAGAGTCCGAGCTGGCGATCGTCGCGGATCCGCCCGATCTCCCCGGCACCACCACGACGACCCTCTACTCGGAGCCTCTTCTCGCGGTCGTGGACCCCCGTCATCCGCTGGCCTCGCGGCGCTCGGTCACGGTCGAGGACCTCCGCGGCCTCGACCTGATCATGCTGGCGCCCGGCTACGGCCTCCACGAGTCGGCCCGGCGCCTGCTCGCCGTGGACGGCCGCGACCCCGTGCCGGCGTTCGAGGTCGGCGACTACCGCGCCGCCCGGGGACTCGCGGCAGCCGGCCTCGGACTCACGATCCTGCCGCCGAGCCCGTCCTCGGTCGACGACGACGTCCGCGAGATCCCGATCGACGATCCGGGCGCGAGCCGTGAGATCGGTGTGCTCGCCCGCGACACCGGGAACCCGGTCGTCCCCGAGTTCCTGCGGGCCCTGCACGCCGCGGCGGCCGCCCGGCGCCGGTGACCGCTGCTCGGCTCTGCTGTCAAGCACAGGAAGCGGAGGCCCTTCGTGCAGCAAGCTTCGAGAGGATCCCCGCACCGCCAGCGACACCCCCCTCCCCCCGCTCCTGCACCACGTCACCGAGGACGGCCCCGGTCATGATCCTTCTCCGCACCCACGCCAACCGCTGGACCGCGCGCGCCCGCCGCAGCGGCGTCGTCCTCGGCATCATCACCCTGGTCTCCGATCTCCCCCGCCCGGCCTACCGGACGGTCCGCCTCGACCCGACGAGCGGCGAGCGCGTCCTGCTCCGCGACACCGCCGAGCTCGAGGAGGCCTTCGCCGTGCTCCTCGCCGGGCTCGAGCGCTCGCGCATCGCGGCCTCGGCATCCCCGGCCGAGTCGGCTCCCCCGTGCGCCCCGGTCGACGCGCCCGTCGCAGTCGAGGACGACCTCGAGGAAGCCGCCTGACCTGACGGCGTCCTTGCGGGGAGACCCTCACCGCGCATCAGGTGCCGAGCTCTCCGCCCGCCTCCTTCACACTCGACGTGTCGGATCGACGTGCCGTGACACCTCGACCGGCGGATCCGTCCTCGGCAGGTCCCGCGGACCGATGACCCGTCGGAGCCGGGCCGACCTGCGCGACCGCAGGAGAGCCCGGCGCCAGCGCGGATCGGTGCGGGCCCGGAGGTGGGGGTCGAGCGGGCGGAAGCCTCCCTCGGTCCGCTCCTCGATCAGCACGATCGTCGCGGTCGCGAGGTGCAGTCTCCGGACCGGCTCCCTCTCGGGATGCGGATGCCCGGAGCGCGTGCGGAGCTGCTGCTCCAGCTGCTCCGGGTCGGCGGACCACCAGGTGCTGACGCCGACGCGTCCATCGGGGAGAGGGAAGCGCTCGGTGATGCGGTACGGGAGGCCGTGCTCGGTCATGCAGTAGTGCCTTTCGAGGAGAGGGTCCGGAAGCCCGGGCCGCGCTGCAGCGGCCCGGGCTCCGGTTCACGAGGTGCGGGTCGAGCGACGGCGCAGCGCCGTCAGGGCGCCGCCGGCCAGGAGCAGAGCGCCGGCTCCGGCCGCGAGGGGCCCGGCCGCCGCTCCCGTCGAGGCGAGCACCGTCGGCACGAGTCCGACCGGAGGCACCGCCACCTGGGCGCAGCTGGCTCCGCCGTCGTCCGCGCACGGGTGCAGGACGGTCGTCGGATCGAAGCCCTCCGGGACCTCGGTCAGGCGCGCCCGGTTGGGGATGGTCCACGCGTCCACGCCGTCGGCGACCCGTCCGGTCACGGTGAACGTCGTCGACGCTCCAGGGGCCAGAGACAGGTTCTCGACAGTCAGGTCGGACGACGCCGGGCCGCCGTCCCGGGAGATCGTGACGTCGCTCAGGTGCGCGAGCTCGGGGATGTCGGTGAGGGTCACCCCGTCCGCCGGCCGAGCCCCCTCGTTGGCGACCACGATCCTGAACCCGGCACGCCCGCCGTGGTCGACCTGATTCCCGATCGCCGTCTTCTCGATGGAGAGCCTTCCCTCGACGGGCGGCACCGGGATCTCGGCGCAGGACGAGGTCGCATCGTCAGCGCAGGCGTTCTCGACCGTCGGCGGGTCGAAGCCCTCGGGCTGGTGGGTGATCGAGACGCGGTTGGGCAGGGTCGCGGCGTCGTACCCGTCGGCGACCCGGCCGCTGACGTGCAGCGACACCTGGCCGCCGGCGGGGATGTCGAGACCCGTGACGGGCTCCGTGGCCGGCTGCGTTCCTCCGGCGCCGTTCTCGATGGTCGCCTCGAGCAGGTGGTCGAGCGTCGGAACGTCGGTCACGGTCACGTCCGTCGCGTCGACCGTTCCGGTGTTCGCCACGACGATGTCGAAGCCCGCCGTGCCGCCGTGCTCGGCGCTCGCCTGGGACGCGGTCTTCCGGATCAGGAGCGACCCCTCGCCGATGTCGTGCGGGACGGTGGCGCAGGGGTTCGCGTCGGTCCCCGTGCCGGACGAGGCGGGAGCGAAGGGCGCATCGGCGAGGCAGGCCGTGTTCGTCAGCGCGCGGTCCCCCTCGCCGGTCACGATCACGTCGAAGGTCAGCTCAGCCGTCGCCCCGACCGGCAGGCTGCCGGCCGCCCAGGAGATGCGGCCCGTCTCCGCATCGATCGTGGCCGTGCCCTGCGAGGCGCGGAGGGAGCCGGAGTCGAGCTCGGCGTCGTCGAGCACGCCCTTGTCGAGGTAGTCGATGACGGCGGCGTCGGAGTAGTCCCCGGTCCCGTCCGAGGTCAGCGTCACCCGGTAGGGCACGCGGGCGCCGCGGAGCAGCGGAGTGGCGGAGTCGACCGACGAGGTCTTCGCGATGGTCACGTGCGGCGCGAGCGGATCGAGGCGTGCGACCGCGACCGCACCGTCCGAGCCGTAGGCCCAGTCGTCGATCGCCCGCAGGTCGCCGTAGGAGCCGTGCACCGAGTCGTTGGCGTTGGGGATGCGGCCTCGCCCGGAGTCGTCGCCCTCCCAGCGGTGCACCCCGCCGGACGAGTCGATGCCGCCGTCGCCGGACGTCACCGCGGAGGTGCCGGAGTACCGCTCCGAGTTCGATCCGGCGAGGAGCGAGTCGTCCCAGTGGACCATCGACGGGTCGTCGCCGCCGCCGGTCGACCTCACGACGGATACGCCGCCGGCGGACGTCTCGGCGTCGACCCGCGTGAAGTGGAACTCGTTCGTGCGGCCGATGGAGGCGCGGAAGGTGACGTCGGGGTCGGTCACGTCGACCGTCCCGCCCTTCGCGTCCCGTCCGTCCCAATCGACCGAGAAGGGACCGGTCGTCCCCGCGATCCGGGTGAGGTGCACGTCGCGCTCGCCGTCGTAGGAGCCGTCCCCGTCCGCATCGACGTCCACGACGACGGTGCCCGGCTGCGTCCCCAGGACGCCGGTCAGCGTGCCCGCGTCGGAGCCCGCGGTCGACCGGCGGAAGGCGAGGCCCTCGATCGTCGGCGCGCGGTAGGCCGGAGCGATCGACTCCGGCAGGTCGGACGACGGCGGGTCCAGGAAGAGCTTGTAGGTCTGCAGGCCGTCGATCCCGGAGCGTCCGGACGCCTGCACGTACTGCGCCCCGATGCCGCCCGCCTCGCTCGACTGCGGCATGGGGACCGAGAGGTAGGACGGATCGGACGACCCGACCTTCACGTTGCCCTTGTTCGTGGCCTGGACCGTCGAGGCGACCCCGTCGTAGCCGCGCAGCCCGAGCTCGTAGCGGGCGCCCGTCTCCGTGACGGCGTGGAGGGTGAAGGAGGAGCGCCGCTCCTCGGGCGAGGAGTAGGACTCCTTCGCCCCGGACTGGATCGCATAGGACTCGGACCACACCCGGCCCGCGACCGCCGCGCCCCGCGCGTCCTGGACGCCGATGCTCCAGACGAGGTTCACCGGCGCCGTCACGTCGTCGTCGGACACCCGGATCTGGAAGACCCCGGTCTCGTCCGCCACGAACGAGCCGCCGGCGGACACCGAGGGCGCCGCTCCGGGCGCGAAGTCCTGCTCGTCGAGGACTGCTCCGCCCGGAGCCGTCACCCGGGCGGTACCGCCGCCGGTCTCGCCCTCGCCGGTGCCCGAGCCCGCCTGGAGCGGGTGGAGGTCCACCCGGAGCGTCTCGCCCTTCTGGACCCAGGCCGAGACGGTCGTCACGCCGGCGTTCGTCGCGCCTCCCTGCAGGAGGGTGTTCTCGATCGTCGTGTGAGGACCGTCGGCGGCGAGGGCGGGCGGCGGCGCGAGGCCTCCGCCCAGCAGCCCGCTCACGAGCACGCAGCCCGCCGTCGTGCCGACCAGCGCTCGCGCCGTCCGCGCTCGGGGTCGTCCGCGCTCGTCCCGCCCCGACTGTTCCGTTCGACTCATCCGATGTCCTCTCCTCTGCCGACCGAGCGCACTGCGTCGGCGGCGACCGTTCAGCCCCACGGAAGGAGAGTATTGCTCGGTTCGACGTCACCGCGGCCGGGACGGTTGCATCCGTGGAGAACGGCGCGAGATGGGCGCTGTGGAGGAGGAAACGGCGCGCGAGAAGAGCCGAGCTGCGTGTTCGCGACACGTGATCGCAGAGCCTGCGAGGACTGAGGGCGAGCGCGGGCGCGGACTGATCGCGGATGCGGGCGGAAGACGGTCGACGTCGTCGACGGCGCGAAGAGGCGTCCTGCGAGGCGGAGAACCGGCTGTTCCCTCGCCCTGCACTCACCGGGAGACCGACGCCGACAGCCACCGGAACGAGCGACCGTTAAAACGAGAACGGCCCGCCGAAGCGGACCGTTCTGCTCTGTCTCAACCAGAGTGCGCCCGGAGGGATTCGAACCCCCAACCTTCTGATCCGTAGTCAGATGCTCTATCCGTTGAGCTACGGGCGCAGTCCATCGCGTGGGCCAGAGGCGCACGCGACGAGGTACGACTATACATGCCGGGAGCCCCCTCCGCGAATCGGCGGCGGCGGCGCAGACGGCTCCCTCTCGGGACGCCGCCGCAGCCACGAGAACCCAGGCTCCGTCGCGGTGTCCCGGAGCGCCTCGCAGAGCCTCCGACGGGCGGACGCCGCTGCTCCCCCTCACGGCGTACCGTGGGCTCATGGAGGCCGCCGCGATCGAGCTCGTGGGCTTTGTCGTCTCTCCGCTGCACCGCTACGAGGGCCGCCCCGCCGATGGCCCGGTGCCGTCCGAGAGCAACGAGCAGCCCCAGCGGATCGAGATCCGCGCAGGCCTCGGCATCGTCGGCGACCGCTTCTTCGCCCAGCGCGCGCACCGCCCCGCGGCGATCACGCTCTTCGCGGTCGAGACCCTCGAGCACATCGCCGCCGAGCTCGGCGCAGGGCCCTTCGACCCCGCCGACACCCGCCGCAACATCATCGTCCGCGGCGCCGACGTCGATGCGCTCGCCGGCCGCACGTTCGCGATCGAGCAGGGCGGGGAGCGGATCGAGTTCCAGGGCGGACGACCAGCGAACCCCTGCGCCTGGATGGACGTCGTGCTCGCCCCCGGGGCGTTCCGGGCTATGCGGAGGCGCGGCGGCGTCCGGACCGCCCCCCTGACCAACGGCGTCCTCCACACCGGGCCGGCCCGTCTGATCCTCCACAGGTCGGACGACATGCTGATCTGAGCCCGGCGGCGAGCGCCTAGGCTCGCAGCGACCGACTCCCCCGATCGAAGGAGGCCCCGTGCTCCGCCCGAGCGACCTCCTCCCCACCCTCGCCACGACCCTGCGGCGCGGAGTCCGCGACGTCTTCGCGACCACGCGCTCCCGGGGGCGGGATCCGCACCGCCGCACCCGCAGCACCGACGTCTCGGTCCAGCGGGTGCACCACCGAGACGTCTGGGCGCGGGTGAGCACAGTGGGGCGCGACGGCGAGCGCACGTTCGTCCTCGTGCCGGGGATCGGAGTCGCGGCCACCTACTTCGAGCGCCTCGCGCCCGCGCTCAACGAGTTCGGTCCGGTGCACGCTCTCGACCTGCCGGGCTTCGGCGGCGTACCGCACCCGATCGACGCGCGGCGCATGGACATCGGCGACTACGCCGAGCTGGTCGGCGCCGTCATCGACGAGCTCGGCCTCGACGATCCCGTCGTCCTCGGCCACTCGATGGGGACGCAGGTGGTGGCCGAGCTCGCCGCGCGCCGTCCGGAGCTGACCACCATCGTCCTGCTCGGACCCGTGATGAACCGGCACGAGCGCCGCCTCCCGACCGCCGCGCTCCGCTTCGCCCAGTCGAGCGTCCGCGAGCCCCTCAAGGTCGCGATCCTCGCCGCGGGCGCCTACCTCCTCTGCGGACCGCGCTGGTTCTCCCGCGTGCTGCCCGAGATGATGCACTACCGGATCGAGGAGACCGTCCCCCGGATCCGCGCGTCCGCCCTCGTCATCCGCGGCGAGTTCGACCGGCTCGTGCCGCGCGAGTGGGCGGAGGAGATCGCCCGGTCGATGCCGCATGCGCGGGCCTGGGAGATCCCCGACGCCTCCCACTCCGTGATGCACGCGCACGCGGAGGAGGTCGCCCGCCTCTGCGTCGAGCACGCGCGGGCGCCGCAGCCCGACCGGGACGAGGCCGCCCTCCGCCGCTACCCCGACTCGGAGGTCGACCACTCCGAAGAGGACGCGCCCACCGAGGACCCGATCGGCGCTCTCCGGGGACGCATCACCGAGCTGGCCGGGATCCTCGTGGACGACGACTCCCTCATCGCCGAGGGCAAGACCCTCCACGCCGAGGCGAGCGATCCCGAGGCACTGCACCAGGTCGCTCCGGACCCGGGCGACGGCGAACTCGTCGAGGGCGGCGGATCGAGGAAGGACGGCGAGCAGGACGGCTGACCACCGCAGGCCGCCACCACCCGCACGTCGCGCGGCGTGAGACGCCGAGCGCAGCAAGTGCAGCCCTCTCGCCGACGCCACTCGGCGCCCGCCCGTCAGGACTCCGCGCCGACGATCTCCTCGCGGATGCGCCGCAGGTCCTCGGCGAGCGCCCCCAGCAGGATCCAGTGCTGCGGGTGCGGAGTCGCGATCACGAGCGGCGCGGTGAGAGCGGGCAGCTCGTCCGTGATCGCCTCCGGCTCGGGAACGTCGACCGAGGACTGCACGAGGAGCCGCAGATCGTGGGCGGCCCGGTGCAGCTGGACGGCGATGTCGGCGATCGTCGGCTCCCCGACGAGCTCGTCGTCGTAGAGGTCGTGCACGGTCCGCGTCATGCCGCGGACCCGGGTCACGATGCGCCCCAGCCGCGGGACGACGGAGTCGAGGGCCAGCAGCCGGTCGCGGTGGGCGGAGCGGCGCGGGTTGAGGCGGAGGGACTCCTCGCCGGTCGCGATCGCCTCCTCCGCCTTGCTCTGCATGGTCTGCAGCAGCCGGGCGTTGATGAGCAGCTCGTCGAGCCGGCGTCGCGGGACGGGGGCCTGGAGGGCGTCGCCGAGGTCGTCGAGGGCAGCGGCGAGCTGAGCGGTGAGGTCTCCGATCGCCCGCTCGGCCGGTGCCAGCACGACCGGAGGGACGATGAGCACGTTGATGACGACTCCCACCGCCGCGCCCAGCAGGGTCTCGAGGATGCGGTCGAGCGCGTAGTTCGGCGTGACCGCGCCCACCGAGAGCACGAGCATCGCGCTGATCGGGATCTGCACCGCGGAGGCGGGGGTCAGGCGCACGGCCCACCCGACGGCGATCGCGGCCACGATCGCGAGGAGAACGATGATGCTCTCGCCGCCGAGCACTGTGCCGATCACTGATCCGACGATCACGCCGATGATGACGCCGACCGAGCGCTCGAGGGCCTTGGAGAACGACTGGTTGATGCTCGGCGCGACGACGAGGAGCGCGGCGATCGCGCCGAAGACGGGCAGCGTCCCCGGGAAGACGACGCCGGCGAGGAGCCAGGTGACGACCGTGGCCGCCGCCGTCTTGACGAGCTGCAGCACCGGCGGCCGCGTCGGCACGGTGAAGCTCGAGGTCAGGCGCATGGGACCACGGTAGCGAGCACCCGCTGCCTCGCGGTCCCCGCGCGCATCACCGGCTCGCGGCCGCCTCGACGCTCGCGAGCACCGCGCGGAGCGAGCGCGACGCCTCCGCCCGCAGATCGGCGGGCACACCCGAGAGCAGCGCCCGCTCGGCGTCGAGCACCTCGGGGAAGGCCCGGTCGACCAGCTCCTCCCCCTCGCGAGTCAGCGTGATGAGCGAGCCGCGCCCGTCCGCCGGGTTCGCGGCGCGCCGCACCAGGCCCCGACGCTCCAGCGAGTGCACGCGCTTGGTGATCGCGGGAGCGGAGGCGAGGGCGATCGTCCGGAGGGTCGTCGGCGACTGCGGAGCGCCGGCGCGACGCAGCGTGGAGAGCACGTCGAACTCGCCGCGGGTCAGCCCGTGGGCGGCGAGCAGCTCCTCCGTCGCCCGGACGATCAGCGCGGAGGCGCGGATCAGCCGCCCGACGACGTCGACGGCGGAGGTGTCGAGTTCGGGCCGCAGCACCGCCCAGCCCGCCCTGATCTCGTCGACCGCGTCGCCCGGCTGGCTTTCAGACTGATTCACACGTAAAGTATATCTGCTTCACCCGTGAAACACTTCTCCGGCCGCCGCCGCTCGGACCCCGATCAGAGGACCCGATGGCCGCCACCCCCGTTCTGCCCCACCCCCGCGAGCTCCTCGCCTTCGGCCCGCACGCCGGCGCCCATCGCGTCGCCCTGCGCGCCGGCGTCTCGATCGCCGTCCCGCTGCTCGTCCTCTGGGCGCTCGGCCGCACCGATCTCGCCCTCTATGCGACCTTCGGCGCCTTCACGGCCCTCTACGGTCGCCAGCACACGCACCGGCCGCGCCTGCTGATGCAGCTGTCGGCAGCCGCGTTCCTCGTCACCACCGTGACCCTCGGCACCGTCGTCTCCCTCTCTCCTCACCGCGACTGGCTGATCATCCCCGTCGTGGTCGCCGTGACCGTCGCGGCGGCCTACCTCAGCGACGCCCTGCACTGGCACCCGCCCGGCCCGCTGTTCCCGGTGTTCGCCGTCACGGCGTGCGCGTCCGTCCCGTCCGAGCCCTCGCGGATCCCGCTCGCCGTCGCTCTCGCCGCGGGCTCCGCCGCCTTCTCGCTCGTCGTCGGCCTGAGCGGTCTCGCGCTCCCCCGCGCACGCCGCCTCGCCCCGACGCCGTGGCGCACCTCGTTCCGCGCGGCGGCGGCCCGTCCGGCGACGCGCGCCGCCCTGCTCCGCTTCGGGGCCGTCGTCCTGGTGGCAGGCACCATCCCGACCGCGACGGGCCTGGGCCACCCCTACTGGGCGATGGTCTCCGCCGTCGCAGCCGTCTCGGGAGCGGATGCGGGCGCCCGGCTCGTGCGGGCGGGCCACCGGATGCTCGGCACGATCGTCGGAGTGCTGATCGCGGCCGCGCTCCTGGCCCTGCCGCTCTCCCCGCTCGCCGTGATCGTGGTGGTGGTGCTCCTCCAGATGACCGCCGAGCTCGTCGTCGGCCGCAACTACGGCCTGACCCTCGCCTTCGTCACTCCGCTCGCGATCCTCATGGTCGAGCTCGCGCATCCCGTCGACGAGCTCATGCTGCTGCGCGACCGGGCGCTCGAGACCGCGCTGGGCGTGCTCGTCGGAGTCGTGGCGACGCTCCTGACCCACGCCGCCTCGCAGCGCTCGCGCTCCCGCTCCTAGGCTCAGGAGGATGGACCGCACGATCCCCGCTGTGCTCGCCGAGATCACGGCGGCCGTCGCCGAGGTGCGCGACGTCGCACGGTCGCAGCAGGACGGCGCGCGGGCCCGCGTCGCGGACCGGCTCGACGAGCTGTTCGCCGGAGCGACGACCCGCAGAGAGGTGCGGGCGGCGGCGGCCGACGCGCTCGGGCTCTGGGGCGGGGCGGGCTCCTTCTCGGACGTCGGCTCGGCCGAGGCCGACCACGCGGTCACGCGCCTGTACCGGGCCCTGCGCGCCGGCCGCTCCTGGCTGCTCCGCGCCGGCTGACCCGCACGTCGCGACCGCCGGAGCTCGCCGGAAACGACGAAGGCCCCCTGCTTCCGTGGAAGCAGGGGGCCTTCGTCGTTGGCGGTACCGGTGGGATTTGAACCCACGGTGGACGCAAGCCCACACATGTTTTCGAGACATGCTCCTTCGGCCGCTCGGACACGGTACCGGGTTCGAGTGTACGCGACGGCCGGAAGTCGCGCCAATCGAGAGGACGGGCCGCCGTCAGGCGGGGAGGAGGAAGCCGAGCACACGGTCCCACTCCGGGATCGCGAGCAGGTGGCCGCGGCCGGGCACGACCTCGAGGCGGGAGTCGGGCAGCCGGGCGGCGTACCACTCGGCATGGCGGCGGCCGGCGACCGCGTCCTCGGCGCCGTAGAGGAGGAGCGCGGGCGGCTCGGCGGACTCGACGGCGAAGCCCCACTCCTGCACGCCGTAGCCGATGAGGTCGGCGGCCATGCCGAGGGCGCCCTGGGCGACGGCGCGCTCGAGCATGCGCGAGAGGCGCTCGCGGACTCCGGGGGTCTCGAGCACCGCGGTGTCGGCGTCGCCGGAGCCGAGCATCCCGAGCAGGGCGTCCGGGGCGGGGGTCTGGCCGAAGGCGCCCTCGAGCGTGCGGGTGAGCGAGCGGACGGCCTCGTCGAGCGGGAGGTCGGCCAGGCGGGCGAGCTCGGCGCGGTTCTCGTCGCCGACCCATGGCACGGCGCTGTCGGGAGCGGGCGTGCCGATCACGGCGACGCGCTCCACGAGGCCGGGGTAGTTCGCGGCGAGCGCGAGGGCCACGCGGCCTCCCGCCGACCAGCCGGCGACGCTGACGGAGGCGATGCCGACGGTCGCGAGGTACTCGGCGATGTCGGCGGCGGCCTGCTCGGGGCTGGCGCCGACGCCCGCTCCGGCGGGGTCGAGGTCGGTCAGGAGGGAGGAGGCGCCGTAGCCCGGGCGGTCGAACGAGAGCAGGCGCACCCCGTGGCGCGCGGTCGCCTCCGGGTCGGGGTCGAAGTCCGAGGAGCCGGGAGCGGGATGCGCCAGGACGACGACCCGCTCGGAGCCCTCGGGGCCGGACCAGCTGACTCCGAGCGGGCGGCCGGACTTGAGGACGTGCACTGTCGAGGGCATGTCCCACAGTCTCCCGCAGACGTCCGACGCCGACGGAGCGGCGCTCGGGGCTGAGTCGTTCTCCGAGGCGCGATCCTCCGCCTCCGCTCCTCCGCGACGACGCTCCTCCACAGACGGCTTCCACGCGACCTCTCCCCCGGTCTGGCGCGCCCCGCTCGCGGCGTCGGTGGTCGACTGTACTGTCGAAGACACGTTCGAACGAGCGGCGGTGTCGGGGGTCCCCCGTAGCGTCGCGCTCGTCCCCCTCCTCCGCCCCGAAAGGACCTCATGGCCTCCTCGAAGACGCGCACCGCCCCGTACCGCTGCTCGGAGTGCGGATGGACGACCGCGAAGTGGGTAGGCCGCTGCGGCGAGTGCCAGCAGTGGGGCTCCGTGATCGAGAGCACCGAACGCACCGGCCTCGTCCGCGCGGTCGCCGCTGTGGCTCCGGCCGCCGGCCGCATCGCGCGGCCCATCACCGAGATCGAGACCACGTCGGCGGCGCACCGCCCCACCGGCGTGGGCGAGCTCGACCGCGTGCTCGGCGGCGGGATCGTCTCCGGTGCGGTCGTGCTGCTCTCGGGAGAGCCCGGCGTGGGCAAGTCGACCCTCCTGCTCGAGGTCGCGAGCCGCGCTGCGGCCGAGGGCCAGCGGGTCCTCTACGTCAGCGCGGAGGAGTCGGCCGCGCAGGTGCGCATGCGGGCCGAGCGCACCGGCGCGATGCACGACAGCCTCTTCCTCGCGGCCGAGACCGACCTCGCCACCGTGCTCGGCCAGATCGACGAGGTCCGGCCGGACCTGCTCATCGTCGACTCGGTGCAGACGGTCGCGAGCGACACCGTCGACGGCCTGCCCGGCGGTCCCAGCCAGGTCCGCGAGGTCGCCGCGACCCTCATCCGCGTCTGCAAGGAGCGGGCGCTCCCCCTCGTGCTCGTCGGACACGTCACGAAGGACGGCTCCATCGCGGGGCCGCGCCTGCTCGAGCACCTGGTCGACGTGGTCTGCCACTTCGAGGGCGACCGGCAGACGGCGCTGCGCTTCGTCCGCTCGCTCAAGAACCGCTTCGGCCCGACGGACGAGGTCGGCTGCTTCGAGATGACCGCCGAGGGCATCGCCGAGATCCCCGACCCGAGCGGTCTGTTCCTCAGCCGCACCCGCTTCCCCACCCCGGGCATCTGCGTCACGGTCGCGATGGAGGGACGCCGCGCGCTCCCCGTCGAGATCCAGGCGCTCGTGATCGCGAACGACGGCGAGCACCCCCGCCGCGTCACGAACGGAGTCGACGCGTCCCGGGTCGCGATGATCCTCGCGGTCCTCGAGCGGCAGGCGGGCATCCCCCTGCGGCGCTGCGACGTCTACGTGTCGACCGTCGGCGGCGTGAAGCTCATGGAGCCGGCGGCGGACCTGGCGATCGCGGTCGCCATCGCCTCCGCCCACGCCTACACGCCGCTGCGGCCCGGGATCGCCGCGTTCGGCGAGATCAGCCTCTCGGGAGACATCCGGCCCGCCTCCGGAGCGAAGCAGCGCGCCTCCGAAGCGACACGACTCGGGCACTCCTCGCACCTCGACTCCAGCGCCTTCACCCTCTCGAGCGCGATCACCCACGCGCTCGTCCCCGTTCCCGAGCGCATCCGTCCGGAGCGGGTCCCCGCGCACTGACGGCCGCGTCCCCGGCACGCTGCACAGGCACCCGTCCACCGCTCGGAGCCGCGGGTGCCCCCATCCACCGCATGGTCGAGGATCGCCACCGGAGGCGAACACGGGCTCCATGGGCACTACCCGACAGCTCCGCGCGACCACCGCTACCTCGCCTCCGGCTGGTCCTGGGTGCAGCTGGGCGGCCTCGCTGCGGTCCTGATCGGCCTCGCGCTCGCCGTGCACCGCCGCCGGACCGTGC
>NZ_PSTM01000013.1:0-108475 GCF_002930875.1 Rathayibacter sp. AY1A5
CGGAGTCGACCCAGTGCCCGGCGACGAACGTGCCGTCCTCCGAGTAGCTCTGCTCGACCGCGACCGACTCGTCGAAGCCGGCGAACCACAGTGCCGGCGAGACGAACGCGGTGTCCTGCGGGTAGTCGCCGAGGACTCCGCCGCCGGGCGTCTCGACCGAGACGATGCCGTTGGAGCCGCTCGTGCCGGTCTGCGCAGTCAGCTCGGCCAGGCCGAAGTCGGACACGAAGGCCGCTCCAGCGCCACCGCGGCCGACGACGTCGCCGCCCGCCGCGAGGAACTCCTCGACCACGGTGCGGCCTGCGGCCTGCTCCGGGGTGAAGGAGAGGGCGCGTCCCACGTAGAGCACGTCGGCGCTCTCGAGGGTCGCGGTGCCCGCGGTGAGCGCGGCCGCGTCGACGGCGACCGCGTCGGCGAAGCCGAGCTTGGCCAGCGCGTCGCGGTCCTCGTTCGTGCCGGAGTAGGCGACGCGGAGGGCGTCGAGCGCCTTCCCGTCCTCGGCGCGCACGCGGTCGGCGGTGGTCGCCGTGAAGTCGACGCCGAAGGCGGCGGCGGCTCCCTCGGCGGCCGCGAGCCCGGCGGCGTCTGCACGGAGGGCGATCGTGCCGTCCTCGAACTGCTCGAGGGCGACGCCGTCGGCCAGCAGCGCGTTGACGGCCTGGTACTCCAGGACGCCGCGCGGCTCGAAGGCGAGGTAATCGGCGCCTGCCGGGACGGAGCCGACCGGAGCCACGGCGGTCACCGGCTCCAGGCCGACAGCCGGGAGGGCGTCGGTGGTGGAGCCGATCGCCTGCACGTCGGCGCCCCAGAGGAGCGATAGGCTCCAGGCCGAGACGTCGTACATCTCGGGCACGCGGCTCGAGATGTCGCTGCCGTCGGCGAGGAGGACGTTGGCGAGGCCGCGGACCGACTGGTGCATGTCGACCAGGTAGGTGCCCGCGGGGTAGGAGACTCCTCCGACGCTCGTGGCGGCCGTGGTCCGCGACACCTCGACGCCGTGGGCGAGCAGCTGCGCGACGAGGGTCTCGGCGTCCGAGACGGAGCGCTGCGTGCCGTCGACGGGGATGACGTAGGCGCGCGGGTACTCGGTCGTGTAGACGTCGGTCTCGTCCCATATCTCGGTCCACTCGGTCGGCACGCCCGCGGGCAGGTCGGCCGCGGAGACGTCGGCGGGGATCTCGATGGCGGGGGCGCCGGTGACGCCGCGCTCGAAGATGGCGACCTGGTTGCTCAGGAGCGCGTCGCGGTTGGCCTCGATGTAGTCGACGGAGGCGTCCATGACGATCCCGGCGACCTCGACGTCGATGTCCGCGTTGGCCTGGCCCTGGGCGATCTCCTCCGGAGTGCTGTTGGCCGTGCGGCCGAGCGGAAGCTCCACCGTGTTGGTGATCGCGCCCTGGAAGGCGACGTACTGCGGGGCGAAGATGGGGGGCCAGTCGTCCCAGCCCGCGCGGATGTCGCGGTAGGGGATGAGGATCTTCCCGGTGTTGTCCGTGGTGGCGCTGCCGTCCTCGGCGAGGTAGGTGTTGCCGGGCACGTCGGCCTCGACGACGCGGCGCTCGATCTCGAGCGCGGTCGCGTAGGCGTGCGGGAGGAAGAGGTCGTACTCGTAGTTCTCGCCGTGCGGCGGGCCGCAGGGCTCGACCTGGAGGATCCCGGTGTAGCCGTGGATGTCGATGAAGTACGTGGGCTGGAGCACGCTCGAGAGGTCGCGGATCACGGCCGCCTCGCTGGTGGCTCCGGTGATCATGTCGCGGTTCGGGTCGTAGCCCGCGGCGACGGCGCGCTGGCCGAGGGCGCGGCCGTCGGGGTTGTTGGTGACGGTGAAGTAGAGGCGGTTGCCCTCGAGCAGCGCCTCGGTCTCCGCGTCCTCGGCGGTGGCGACGCCCTCGATGTACTCGAGGATCGCGTCGCTGCCCTCCCACTCGTTGCCGTGCATGTTGCCGTTGAACCAGACCGGCACCTTGTAGCCGTCCATCAGGTCGGCGTCGGCGGCCGCGGCGGCGGGCTCGTACTTGAGCCGGTCGCGCCACTCGGCCTGCTGCGCCGTCTCGGCCTCGGTCTCGGGGGCGGTGACGGTGACCAGGTAGATGTCGCGGCCGAGGCCGGACTTCCCGACCACCTGGGTCGAGACCCGGTCGGAGCGGGCGGCGAGCGCGTTCAGCTGCGGCGCGATGGCGTCGTAGGGGGTGACTCCGCGCAGGAGCGAGGCGTCGGTCGGGTCGACGGGCACCTCGGTCAGCGGGGTCTGCTGCGGGTAGCTGGTCGGCACCGCGATCGGAGCGGACGGCGGACGCACGATGTCCACGCGGGTGTAGTCGGCGGGTGCTGTCGTCGTGGCGGTCGCCGGTGGGGCGACCAGGAGGCCGCCGGCGGCGAGCGCGAGCGCGGCGCATCCGGAGGCGAGGGCGGTTCGAGATCTCAAGCGGAGTTCTTCCCTTGTCGAGGCGTGACGGAACGGATCGGGCCCCCGTCGGCGTCTGGATCTCCGAATCGGATGTGAACCCTCTCAGGAAGATAGAGGCTCCATGTTTCCGTCACGTGTCGGCCGGGTCACCTCCGCGAGATGCCTGTTCTGAACGCCTCGCCCGGCGACTCGGGTGCCCGAGTGGCATCCGGCGAGAGGAGGAAGCAGGTCCCGGTCAGAGGAAGAGGGAGAGGACGAGCGTGGCGCCGAGCGCGAGGACGGAGGCGAGGGAGACGCCGACGGTCACCGACTTGAGGGCGCCGCGGACCGACTGGCCGAGGAAGCTCTGCAGCAGCCAGAAGGTGTTCGAGGTGACGTGGATGCAGAACAGCGCGCCGGAGCCCGCGGCGAGCGCGATCAGCAGAGGGTCGAGGCCGAGTGTCGCGGCGACCGGCGCGACGACTCCGGCCGCCGTGATCGCCGAGAGGGTGACCGAGCCGACCGCGATGTGCAGCACGGCCGCCATCACCCAGACGAGCAGCAGCGGCGCGGTCGCCGAGGTCGAGAAGTAGCCCTTCAGGATCTCGCCGAGGTCGCCCTGCGCGATCACCGCGGCGAGCGCCCCGCCGACGCCGGTGAGCAGGAAGATCTGCCCGCCGTCCTGGAAGCCCTTGGCGACCGCCTTCTCCATCCGCGCGGTTCCCACGGTGGACCGGCCGACCACTCCGGTGCCGATCACGGCGAGGAGGAGCGCGATGACGGGGTTCCCGAGGAACTGCAGCACCGGCAGCTCGATCCCGGAGACGGTGAGCACCGCCTGCGCGGCGATGAGCAGGAGGGCGAGGAGCATGGGCGCGAAGAGGAGCAGGAGCGGGCGCTCGCGGGCGGCGTGGGCGTCCTGCGCTCCGGCGGGACCCGCCGCGTCCTCGACGGACGAGCCGGACGAGCCGCCCGATGCCGCTCCGGCTCCGCTCGAGGACGCCCCGCCGCTCCCCCGCGCTCCGAACGACGGCAGCCGTCCGACGTCCGCGGCGGGCGACGCCCCCACCGTCGCGAGCCCGGTCGTGTCGTCGCGCACGACCAGCTGCTCGTCGCGCGCCGGGTCCCAGAAGCCGAGGCGGAACGCGAGCGACATCAGCAGGATCGTGACCACGACCGTCGGCGCCACCACCGCGAATCCGCCGAGCATCATCACGCCCAGCGGCACGCCGAGCAGCCCCGCGAGCGCGACCGCGGCGAAGCCGGGCACCATCATCACGATGCCCGTCTCGAGCCCGACGGCGAAGGTCACGGCGACGATGCCGGTGCCCGCGCGCCCCAGCCGCGGCGCGATCCGGCGGGCGAGCGGGGCCGCGATCACGATCAGCGCGTCGACGAAGATCGTCTGCAGGTAGGTGGCGAAGGAGAGGCCCAGCGCGTAGGGGATCCCTCGGCGGCCGAAGACGCGCAGCAGGCCCTCGACGAGCCGGACGACGGCGCCCATCTCGTTGAGCATCGCGCCGATGAGCACGCCCCAGCCGATCAGGAGGCCCGCCTCCATCATCACCTCGCCGAAGCCGGTGGTCATCGTGGAGACGGTGTCGACGGGGCCGAGCCCGGTGAGCAGGCCGATCGCGGCGGCTCCGACGGCCAGCGCCAGCACCGGGTTGAACCGGAAGCGCACGATCGCGACGACGACCGCGACGATCACGAGGGCGACGACGCCCAGGGTGTACCACTCGGGCATGACGTCCTCCTCCGCCCGCGACTGCGCGTGCCGTCACACCCTAGGGGACCGCCGCGCACCCCCTCGCCCCCGCCGGCACGGGGCCCTAGCGTGGACGCATGGCACTGACGCTCCCCGAGCCCCGACTCCCCTCCCTCCTCGACTCCCCCGTCCTGCGCTGGGGGGTGATCGCGCCCGGCTCGATCGCCGGCTCGTTCGTCGAGGCGCTGCAGAAGCACACCCGGCAGCGCGTGGTCTCGGTGGGCTCCCGCTCGCTGGAGCGCGCGGAGCGGTTCGCGAGCCGGTTCGGGATCGAGCGGGCCTCGGCCGGCTACGAGGCCGTGGTCGAGGATCCGGAGGTCGACGTGGTCTACATCGCGTCCCCGCACTCGGAGCACGCCCGCCAGGCGCTGCTCGCCATCGCCGCGGGCAAGCACATCCTGGTCGAGAAGCCGTTCGCGCCGACCCCGGGCGAGGCCGAGATGATCGTGCACGCCGCGCGCGACGCCGGAGTCTTCGCGATGGAGGCGATGTGGATGCGCTACCTGCCGCACATGGACGTCGTGCGGCAGCTGCTCGCCGACGGGGCGGTCGGCGCGCCCGCCGTCGTCTCGGCCGACTTCGGCGCCGCCTTCGACTTCGACCCCTCCAGCCGCATCTTCGACCCGGCGCTCGCGGGCGGCGGCCTGCTGGACGTCGGCGTCTACGCCTCCTCCTTCGTCTCGATGGTGGCGGGCACCCCGCAGAGCACCGTCGTCGCCGGCAGCATGACCTCGACCGGCGTCGACGCGACCGCGACGATCGTCGGCAGCCACGCGCACGGGGTGCAGTCGGTCGCCACCTCGACCGTGCTGGCCGACACCCGCCACGCGGCGAGCGTCGCGGGGCGGGCGGGGCGGATCGACGTGCACCCGTCGTTCTGGACGCCGGGCGGCGTGACGCTCACCCGCGGCTCCGAGAACGGGTCGTGGATCGACGAGACGCCGCTCCAGGGCGGCGAGGGCCTCGCCTGGGAGGCGCTGCACGTCGCGCAGTACGTGACGGAGGGGCGCACCGAGTCGCCGCTGCACCCGCTCGACGAGGTGGTCGCCGTGGTGCGGACCCTCGACGACGCGCGCCGCCGGCTGGGCGTCTCGGTGTAGGGCGGGCGGCGGGAGACCGCCGTCCCGGCCCTCAGCCCGCCGGCAGCTCGACGCGGAAGCTCGTGCGCCCCGGCTCGGACGCGACGATGACGCGCCCGCCGTGGGCGTCGACGACCGCCGCCACGATCGCCAGGCCCAGCCCCGTCGATCCGGTCGTGCGCGCTCGGGAGGAGTCGCCGCGGGCGAAGCGCTCGAACAGCACCGGCACCAGCTCCGGCGCGATGCCCGGGCCGGAATCGGTGACCGTCACGACTGCGATCGGCCGCCCCTCCGACACCTCCTCGGCGAGCGCCGCCACGACCCGGGTGCCGGGGGGCGTGTGCACGGTCGCGTTCCGCAGCAGATTGGCGACCACCTGGTGCAGCCGGAAGCCGTCGCCGCGGATCTCGATCGGCTCCTCGGGGAGCTCGAGGTCCCACTCGTGGTCGGGGCCCGCGGCGTGCGCGTCCGACAGCGCCTCGATCACGAGCAGCGTCAGGTCGACGGGCTCCTTCTCGAGGTCGCGGCCCTCGTCGAGGCGGGCGAGCAGGAGGAGGTCCTCGACCAGCGAGGTCATCCGGGTGGCGGCGGACTCGATCCGGTCGAGGGAGTAGGCCGCCGACTCCGGCAGCTCGGTCCCGCCGCGCCGGGGCAGCTCCGCGTAGCCGCGGATCGCCGCGAGGGGAGTGCGCAGCTCGTGCGAGGCGTCGGCGACGAACTGCCGCACCTTGTCCTCGCTCGCCTGCCGCGACTCCAGAGCACCGGTGACGTGGTCGAGCATGCGGTTGAAGGCGGCGCCGACGCGCCCGACCTCGGTGCGGGTGTCGGCGTCCTCCTCCGGGACCCGCTCGACCAGCTCGACGGCGCCGCGGTCCAGCGGCAGCTCGGCCACGCGGGTCGCCGTCGCCTCCACCCGCTCCAAGGGCCGCAGTGCCACGCGGATGATCGCGGTGGCGACGAGGGCGACCAGCAGCATCGCCAGCAGCACCACCACGACGACCACCCAGGTGAGGGAGGCGAGCGTCTCGGCGACCTCGCCCAGGGGGACGCCGACGACGACGACGGAGCCCTCGACCGCCGCCGCGCGCACGCGGTAGGTCCCGAGGCTCCCGGGCAACTCGATGGTCGCCTCCTCGCCCCCCGCGGCGACGGCCGCCGCGAGCACCGAGTCGGCCGGGTCCGAGAACTGCCGGCAGACCCCGTCGGCGTCGACGTAGGCGCCGATGAAGGAGCCGTCCGAGCCCTGGACGGCGGTGATGGTGCTGAGGTTCTGGCTCGGGCCGCCGCCGAAGGATCCGCTCGGGCAGGTCGTGGCCTGCTCGATCGCGCTCGACCCGCCGAAGCGGCTCGGCCCGTCGAAGTCCTGGAGGCGCGTGACCGACTGGCTGAGCGACGCGTCCGTGCTGCCGTAGAGGATCGAGCGGGCGGAGAGCACGCTGACCGCTCCCACGACGCCCGCCGTCACCGCGACGAGCGCGACCACGGCGACGACCATCCGCCGCCGCAGAGTCCACGGCGCGCGCCGGCCGCGGCGGGAGCTGCGGAGGGCGGAGCGGGTCGCGAAGTCGCCGAGCGACGGGCGGCCGGTGCGGCTCACTGGTCGGCGGGCTTCAGGAGGTAGCCGGCGCCGCGCACGGTGTGGATCATCGGCGAGCGGCCGGCGTCGATCTTCTTGCGCAGGTACGAGATGTAGATCTCGACCACGCTCGACTTGCCGCCGAAGTCGTACGACCAGACCCGGTCGAGGATCTGGGCCTTGCTGAGCACGCGGCGCGGATTGCGCATCAGGAAGCGCAGCAGCTCGAACTCGGTGGCGGTCAGCTCGATCTCGTCGCCGCCCCGGCGGACCTCGTGGCTGTCCTCGTTCAGCACCAGGTCCCCCACGACGACCTCGGGGTCGTCCGCGTCGTTGGCGAGCAGGGTGCTGCGGCGGATGAGTCCGCGCATCCGGGCGACCAGCTCCTCGAGGGAGAAGGGCTTGGTGACGTAGTCGTCGCCGCCGGCGGTGAGCCCGGCGATCCGGTCGTCGAGCGCGTCCTTCGCGGTGAGGAAGAGGACCGGGGTCTCGCTGCCGTCCGCGCGGACCCGCTGCAGGACCTGGAGGCCGTCGATGTCGGGGAGCATCACGTCGAGCACGATCACGTCGGGCCGGAACTCGCGGGTGATCGTGATCGCGGCGCGGCCCTCGGCGGCGGTGCGCACCTCCCAGCCCTCGTAGCGCAGAGCCATCTGGAGCAGGTCGGTGAGGGTGCTCTCGTCGTCGACGACGAGGACGCGGATCGGCGTCCCGTCGGCCCGCTTCAGGCGGGTGCGCTGCGCGGGGGCGAGGTGCTTCGAGGGGACCGGGGTGCTCATGACTCCAGTATCGGGAGTTCCCTATGGATCGGCTATGACCGGCCGATGCCGTCGCTGTGCGCTCCCGATGCGTCCTCCGCGGGATCGGCGTCGAGCTCCTCCGGAGCGATCGCCGCGGTGCGCGCATAGCCGCGGACCCGCCGGTCGATGAAGGTCGCCGCCCAGAGCAGGACGCCGATCACGAGCAGCACCCCCGCGATCCCGTACTGGGCCGTGTCGCGTCCCGAGGTGATCGGCAGCACCAGGTAGACGCAGGCGATCGTGCCCAGCACCGGCAGCACGGTGGGGGTCCGGAAGTGACGGTGCTCGACCGGCTGCCGCCGCAGCACCAGCACGGAGACGTTGACGACGGCGAAGACCGCCAGCAGGAGGAGCGACGTGGTCCCGCCCAGCAGCACCGCGATGGGGTCGGAGGGGTCGCGCGACACGTAGGCGGTGAGGAGCAGGGCGATCACCGTCGTGAAGAGGATCGCGGCCCACGGCGTGCGCCGTCCGCGCAGCACGTTCTGCAGGAACGGCGGCAGCACGCCCTGGCGGCTCATCCCGTAGAGCAGGCGGCTGGCCATCATCATGTTGATCAGCGCGCTGTTGGCCACGGCGAAGAGCGAGATGAAGGGCAGCAGCGTCGAGATCGGGAAGTCGGGCGCCGCGGCCTCGACGACCGTGACGAGCGGAGTGTCGTTGCCGGCCAGCTCCCCCACGGGGACGATCGCGACGGCGAGCGTGGACACGAGCACGTAGACCACGGCGGTGATGCCGAGACCCGTGAGCATCACGCGCGGGAAGATGCGGCTGGGCTCCTTCGTCTCCTCCGCCATGTTCACGGAGTCCTCGAATCCGACCATCGCGAAGAACGCCAGCGAGGTCGCGGTGCTCACCGCGAGCAGCAGCGACTTGTCCTCCGGCGCCTCGAACGCGACCACCCGCGAGAAGTCGGCCTGCCCGCCGAACACCGCGAAGAAGCACACGAAGATCACCAGCAGCAGGCCCGAGAGCTCGATCAGGGTGAGCACCACGTTCAGCCCGACGCTCTCGGCGACACCGCGCAGGTTCACCAGGGCGATGCAGACCATGAACACCAGCGCGATGCTCAGCCGCGTCCCCGCGCCGTCCCCGAGCCCGAAGCCGATCGCGAAGTTGCTCGCGAAGGCGCCCGAGGCGGCGGAGGCCGAGGTGATCCCGCTCGCCATCACGGTGAAGCAGACGAGGAACGTGACGAAGTGGATCCCGAACGCCTTGTGCGCGTAGAGCGCGGCGCCCGCCGCCTGCGGGTACTTCGTCACCAGCTCCAGGTAGGAGCAGGCGGTGAGCGTGGCGACGACGAACGCGATCACGAAGGGGAGCCACGCGGCCCCGCCCACCTCGGCCGCGACCTGCCCGGTGAGCGCGTAGATCCCGGTGCCGAGGATGTCGCCGACCACGAACAGCAGCAGCAGCTTGGGGCCGAGCACGCGCTTGAGCTCGGGCGGGGCGGACGTCTCTCTCGTGGCGGTCATCGTCGGCCCCTCCCGTTGCGGATGAGCGCGAGCCTACGACCGCGGGCACCGCCCCGGGAAGAGCGGGCGCCCGGGGAGCAGGAGTCGACGTCACCCACGACTCCGCCGTCGCGCCGTGCGCAGCGCAGCCTCCACCTCGCCGGCGGGAGGCTGCGCGAGGCCGGCTGACCGGATGCTGCCACGGCCGGAGCCTGCCCGGGCGTCCGGTGGTCCCCCGACCCTCCGCCCCGCGCGGAGCCGGGGGTCCGCCGCATGTCCGGATGCTGCCGTGCCCGGATGCTGATCTGGTTCCGCCGACGGGCCTCCGCGAGGCTCTGAGGACCACGACGAGAGGACGCACCATGACCGCCACTGCACCCGCCGCCACCCCGCACCTCGGCCCCGTCGCCGCCGGAGGCGCCCTCGCCTGGGCCGCGCTGGCCGCGCTGCTCCTGCTCGGGGAGCCGCACCCCGCGGCTGTCCTCGTGCTCGTGCTCGCGGCCGCCGCCGCGACCTCGCTGAGCGTCGTCGCCGTCGCCCGCCGGCAGCCCCCCGCCCGCCGCACCGGCGTCGTGATCGGTCTCCTCGCCCCCCTCCTCGCGAACGCCGGTCTCACTCCGCTCGCCGCGCTGGTCGGCCCGGCCGTGTTCGGAGCGGTGGCGCTGGTCCTCGCCGGTGAGCTCGCCGTCGTCGCGGTTCTCGCGCGGCGGCGCTGAGTGCGCGCCTCCTACACTCGGGAGGGTCGGGAGAACGGGGGGCCGCCGGTGCTGAGCGAGAACGCGATCGCGCTGTACCTGCACGCGTCCGTGCGCGGAGACTGGTCGCTCGAGAGCGCGTCGGACGAGCTCGGCGTCACCGTCGACGGCCTCCGCGAGGCGCGCGACGAGCTGATCGGGCTCCGGCTGCTCGCTCCGCTGCACGCGGGGGCGGAGTCGCTCGCCACGGCCGCGCCGGACATCGCCCTGGCCGAGCTGATCGCCGACGACGAGCGGCGCCTCCTCGAGCTGCAGACCGGGATCACCCGCCGCCGCAGCGAGCTGATGGCCCTCGTCCCCGCCTACCGGAGCGCCCGCAGCGCCCTTGCCGCCGCGGAGCAGGTGGAGGTGATCGAGGACCCGGCGACCGTCCTCCGGCTGCTCCTCGACCTGCAGCGCGGAGCCTCGGAGGAGGTGCTGATCGCCGCTCCCGGCACCAGCAGCGTGGAGCGGCACGAGGCGAGCGACGCCGTCGACCGCGAGCTGCTCGGGCGCGGTATCGCGAGACGGACGCTGTACCACGACCGCCGCCGCGACAACGCGGCCCTCCGGCGCTCGGTCGCGGAGCTCGAGCCGCTGGGCGCGAGGTTCCGGACCCTCCCGGTGCTGCCCTTCCGGCTGGTGGTCTTCGACCGCTCCCTCGCGATCGTCGCCCGCTCCCGGGACGAGGACGACCGCGCCGCCCTGGTCGTCCGCTCCTCCGAGCTCGCGGCGACCCTGGCGCGCGTCTTCGACGCGGCGTGGGAGTTCGCAGCGCCCCTGCACGCGGCAGGTGCCGAGGAGGAGCCCTCCCTCTCCGCGGTGCAGCGGTCGATCCTGCAGGGCCTCGCCGCCGGGCTCACCGACGAGGCGCTCGCGGCACGGCTGGACCTCAGCGTGCGCACCTGCCGTCGGCACATCGCCGGTCTCTTCGAGCTGCTCGGCGCCGAGAGCCGCTTCCAGGCGGGCGTGCTCGCGTCTCGGCGGGGCTGGCTGCCGGTCCGACCGCGCTGACGCCGGCCGTCGGCGAGCTCAGCGCCGCGGAGCCGCGGTGTCGGAACGGGGTGTCCGCTAGCGGACACGTCCTCTTCCGGCTCTTGTCCCGGCACTCTCCCAGGTCGAACATGGGGACCGCCGCCGACATCCCCGATGACGGGCGGCCTCCGCACCGCGACACCGTACCCGACGGGACCGCGGCCCCGACGCCCGCGCCGTACCCGACGGACCGCGGCGCATCAGCGACCTGAGCCGAACGCGCGCACAGGCGCTCCTCCGGCGCGCCGTCCGGCACCCCCGACCGACGACGCTCCGGGCCCCCGCTTCCACCTACCCGAAGAGCTCACCCGTGAACCCCAGCACCCCCGCCCGCCCTGTTCCTCCCTCTCCACCCGAGATCCGCCCGCTCCTGACGCGCCAGCAGCGCGTCGCCAGCCCCCGTGCCGTCACCAGCCGCGCCAAGCAGCAGTCGCCCTCGCTCATCATGATCGTGCTGCTCTCCGGCGCCGGCGCGCTGCTCTACGGCGCCTTCCTGCTCAACCCGCGCAACATCGGCGACCCCCTCCCGTTCGCCATCGTCATCATCTGCGAGCTCTACCTGATCGGCCAGGCCGCGCTCACGATGTGGACCGCCCTGTCGAGCACGTACGACCCGCGCGACTCCGCCTTCCACTCCGCCCGAGCGACGCTCTACGGGAGCCCGGTCGACGGCATCCCGATCGGCGAGGACCTCTACCTCGGCCGCCGCCGCATCACCGTCGACGTCTTCATCACGACCTACAGGGAGGACCCCGCGATCATCGAGGAGACGGCCCGTGCGGCCCGCGACATGCGCGGCACCCACGTGACGTGGCTCCTCGACGACGGGGACGACCCGCAGGTCGCCGCGATCGCCGAGCGCCTGGGCGTCCGGTACGTGGTGCGCGAGGACCGCGCGGGTGCCAAGGCCGGCAACGTGAACCACGCGCTCCGTCTGACAGACTCGGACTTCGCCGTGATGATCGACGCCGACTTCGTGACCGTGCCGGAGTTCCTGGAGGAGACTCTCCCCTTCTTCGCCCACGACGACGTCGCCTTCGTGCAGGCCCCGCAGGTCTACGGGAACGCGCACAACTTCATCTCGCGCGGCTCCGCCTACATGCAGATCGTCTTCTACGCCCTCACCCAGCCGGGCAAGAACAAGTACAACTCCGCCTTCTGCGTGGGCACCAACGCCGTCTTCCGCCGCAAGGCCCTCGACGACATCGGCGGGATGTACGAGGGCTCGCAGTCCGAGGACATCTGGACGTCGATCTTCGTGCACGAGCGCGGCTGGCGCTCGATCTTCGTGCCGATGACCCTCGCGGTCGGGCGCACGCCCGAGACGATCGAGGCCTTCGTCCGCCAGCAGGTCCGCTGGGCCGTCGGCGGGTTCGAGATCCTGCTCAAGCACAACCCGTTCTCGCCGAAGCGCCGGCTCACGACCGACCAGCGCGTGCAGTACTTCATGACCGTCACGTTCTACTTCACCGGGATCGTGCCGCTGGGCCTGATCGTGCTGCCCCCGCTGCAGATCTACCTGAACATCACGCCGGTCAGCCTCGAGGTGCCGCTCGTCGAGTGGATCCTCTTCTACTGCGGGTTCTACGTGCTGCAGATCGGGCTCGCGCTGTTCATCATCGGCTCGTTCCGGTGGGAGACGCTGCTGCTGTCGACCGTCACCTTCCCGATGTACACGAAGGCGTTCTTCCTCGCTCTCGCGGGCCGGAAGCCGGCCTGGACCTCGACGGGCGCGACCGGGCAGGCCGCCTCGCCCTTCAACTTCATCAAGGTGCAGATGGTCTTCCTGGTGTTCCTGGCCGCGACCTCCGTCGTCGGCTTCCTCAAGGCGGAGTGGACCGCGGAGTACTCGGTGGCGCTCGCCTGGAACGTCCTGAACACCCTCACGCTCGGAGCGTTCGCGGTGATCGCGGCGCGCGAGCACGTCCTCCTGAAGCGCGCCGCCCGGGCCGAGGTGGTCGCTCCGAGCGGCCCCGCCGCCGCGGGACGCCACGGACTCGCCGTGGGTGCGGCATGACCGCGCTGCGCTGGCTCGGCTTCCTCGCCTCGTGCGCCCTCGCGCTCGGCGTCGCCGCCGCCGGCCTGGTCTACGCGAACAACTCCTCGCTCACCGTGCGGGCGGCGAGCGCTCAGCTCGTCACCGACGAGTACTCGCTGGGGACGCCCTACGCGGGCACGATCCAGGACCTCACGATCTCCCGCGGCGACGCGGTGGAGAAGGGCGACGTGCTCTTCAGCCTGCAGAGCACCGTCCTCGAGTCCGACATGCAGACGAAGACGTTCACCAGCGCCGATGTCGGCTACCGGATCGAGGAGGGCGGCCTGATGGTCTTCACGGCGGCGCTGGACGGCGTGGTCACGTCGGTCGACGCCGAGATCGGCTCCTTCGTCGAGGAGGACCAGATGATCGCGGTCGTCGCGATCTCGGACTCGATCCACCTCGAGAGCGAGTTCGTGCTCGGCGCCCGGGACTACTCGCGGGTCCCGATCGGCGGCACCGTCGCCGTGGCGATGCCGGACGGGACGACCGTCGACGCCGAGATCTACGACGTCGAGGTGGAGCGGTTCCACGAGGGGCGGGCGACGACCGTCATCCGCGCGCGCACCGACGAGATCACGACGCAGGACTACACCGTGGTCGGAGCTCCCGTCGCGGCGGAGGTGCGGCTCCGCGACGACGGCGACGGCTTCGGCGGCTGGCTGGTCGCCCAGCTCGGCAGGCTCTTCACGCCGGGCGGGTTCGCGCGGTGAGGCGCGGGGCGGGGGCGGCCCTCGCTCTCGCCCTCGCGATCGCAGGCCTCACCGGATGCACGTCCGACGGCTCCGCGTCCGACTGGGCCGTGGCAGCGTCCGTGCACGCGCGGGAGCTGCCGCAGGTCCCCGGCCCCTACGCGGGGACGGCGCGGCTTGCCGAAGGGGTGCGGCCGCCCACGAACTCGTGGGTGTCCGGACCGGTGTTCGGGGAGGATCTCCCGCTCTACTCAGGGATCCTCACCGTCACGCCGCGCGCCGACGGCTTCACCGTGGGCCTCCCGATCGTGGAGGCGGCTCCGCGGACCGTCTACGCCCTCGCCCGGGACGATCTCACCGTGACGGTCCCCTCGAGCGCGGTGGCGCTCTCCGCGTTCGACGACCTCGTCGCGCACTGGAGCCTCGCGGGTGCCGGTGAGCTCGTCGCAGCCGAGGGCTGGCCCTACGCCTCCTACCGGACCGAGAGCGCCCAGACGGTGCTGATCGGAGGCGCCACCGCTCCCGAGCGCGCGGCCGGCGGCCTGCTCCTGGTCACCGCGGGCGGACAGCGGTACGGGCTGGTGGCGCCCGCCGCCGCCCTCGATGCGTTCCCCCGGATGACGCTGGACGGCACGCTGCTCCTCTTCGCGGTGCCTCCGGGAGCGAGCAGGGCGCGGATCGACGAGCTTCGGCGTCGTGCAGTGCCCCTCGAGGGCGCGAGCGTCTCCCACGACGTCACGGCGAGCACCACCACCACGACCTACGCGCTGCGGACCGAGGGCGGCGCCGAGACGTTCTTCGGCCTCGGGGCCGAGGGGGCGATCGGCTACGACACGCTCTACGGCCGGGTGGGGCTCCGTGCGGGAACGTCGTTCTCCCGCGCCGCCCCCACTATCGTCGAGTCGGGGGCGCTCGATCTCGGCTCCCTCACGGCCGAGGAGAAGACGACGCTCCGGACGCAGGTGCCACTCGACGCCGCGGCCACCCGCTTCGCCGCGCCCGACACCTACGGAGCCGGCAAGGAGCTCTACCGCGCCGCTGCTCTGCACCGTCTCGCCGTCGACCTCGGCCTGGAGGAGGTGGCGGCCGACCTGCACGACCGGATCGCCGCCGAGCTCGACCAGTGGCTCGACCCGCGCGGCTGCGCACCGGGTGCCGTGAAGTGCGTCGTCTACGACCCCGTGCTCGGAGGCGTCGTCGGCTCCGCGCCGTCGTTCGGGTCCGACGCGTTCAACGACCACCACTTCCACTACGGCTACCTGCTCTCCGCCGTCGGGATGCTGGCCGCCGAGGACCCGTCCCTCCTCGAGCGGTACCGGACCGTCGCGGACCTGCTCGCCCTGGATCTCGCCTCTCCCGTCGACACCGCCGAGTTCCCGCGGCTGCGCGTGTTCGACGCGTACCGCGGCCACTCCTGGGCCTCGGGGCTCGCGCCGGCCCGGGACGGCAACGACCAGGAGTCGGTGTCCGAGGCGGTCAACGCCTGGAACGGCCTCGCCCTCTGGGCCGCCGCCTCCGGGAACGCGCCGCTGCTCGAGGAGGCGCGCTGGCTGCTCTCCCTCGAGACGCAGGCGGCCGCAGACCTCTGGCTGAGCCCGGAGACGCCGGTCGGCTTCGAAGCGCCGTTCGTCGCGATCAACTGGGGCGGCAAGCGCGACTACGCCACCTTCTTCGACGCGACACCCTCGGCGCTGCTGGGGATCGAGCTGATCCCGATGCCGCCGTCGACCGCGTTCCTCCCCGACCCCTCGCGGGTCGACGAGCTCGTGGCCGGAGCCCCAGGCGCGCCGCTCGCCGACTACGTGCTGATGCTGCAGGCGACCAGCGACCCGGCCGCGGCTCTCGCGCGGGCGGAGCGCCTGCCGGACTCCTCGATCGACAGCGCCGACTCGCGCAGCTACCTGGTGGCGTGGATCCTCACCCGCTGATCCCGCACAGCCCGCTCAGCCCGCGTGCGCTCCGAGGAACGCGAGCGCCCGCGGCCAGGCGTCGGTCGCCGCCTCGGCCTGGTAGGTCTGCTCGTTCGCGTCGTTGAAGAAGGCGTGGCCCGCTCCCGGGTAGACGACGACCTCGACGTCCTTGCCCTCGGTCGCCTCGCGGATGCGCGGCACCTGCTCGACGAGGGGAGCGTCCTGATCGCCCAGGAACGCCAGCACCGGCACCTGCAGCGCGCCGAGCTCCTCGGCGGACGCGGTGACGTGCCCGTAGAACGGCACGGCCGCCGCCAGCCGCGGCTCGGCCAGCGCGAGCGCCCACGAGAAGGTGCCGCCGTAGCAGAACCCGGTGACGGAGACGCTGGTCGCGCCCTCCTGGCGCAGGAGCCGCTCGACGAGGGCGCGGAGGATCGCGACGGTGCGCGTCGCGTGCTCCGGAGTGAAGACGGGGGCGAAGAAGGTGCGCAGCTCGACCTGGCGCGGCAGGCGCCGCACCGGGTGGTCGTAGTCGGCGCGCTGCTCCTCGTCGAGCTGCTCGAGCAGGCCGCTGTCGGCCAGGAGCTCGGGGGCGACGACGCTGTAGCCCTCGGCCGCGTAGCGGTCGGCGACCGAGCGGATGTGCCCGTCGACCCCCCAGACCTCGTGGATCAGGATCAGCGCGCGGCCGCCCTCACCGCTGCGGTACACCGGTACGTCGTGCTCGGCCAGGGTCCAGGTCTCATCGCTCGTGGGCATGCTCGCACCCTAGCCCCGGACCCCGGGAGCACGCGTCGTCAGAAGTCGTACTCGCAGTTGCGGAGGTTCGCCACGTCCTCGGTGAGCGTCGGCTCCCCGCCGAGCAGGAACGCGTAGTTCTTCGAGTTGGAGGCCAGGAAGCGCAGCGTCGAGTCGTGCACGCAGTCGCGCTCGGTCAGCAGCACGGACGAGCCCAGGGCCGCCGCCGTCGTCGCTCCCGAGAGGGCGTCGGCGAAGGAGGACCCCGCGGCGAGGAAGACGCTGTCCTGCAGCAGCGACTGGGGGTAGGCGCTGTTCAGCTCGACGCTGGTCTCGTAGCGGTCGCGGCCGGCGATCCTCGAGACCGAGGGGGCGAGGCCGCGACGCGCGAAGTCCGCCACGTACGCGTCCCGGATCGAGGGGTCGCCGCCGAGGAACTCCACGTGCTCCGGCGCCAGGTCGCGCACTGCGGTCTCGGTCGCGGAGTCGGCGCCCGAGGTCGCACCGTCGACCAGCAGCACGGGCTGCGCACGCCAGCCGGCGATCGGCGCGGCCGACAGGGCGTCGGGGAAGTTCGTGCCGGTCGCGACGAACATGTTCGAGTAGGGGCCGGCGCCGAAGGCGTCCGCGACGATCCGGCGGGAGGTGTCGTAGCGGTCCGTCCCGCCGATGCGCTCGGTGCCGCCGACGATCGAGCGGATCGCGGAGAGAACCCCGGGGCTCACGCTCAGCTCGCTGCCGACGACCACGACCCGCTCCGGGCGGAGGCGGCGGATCTCGTCGGAGACGACCCGAGGCAGGCGGTCGGGATCGGTGAGCAGGAGCGCGCCTCCGAGGGCGGCGGCGGCCGGGCCGGCGCTCAGCGCATCCGGCCAGTTCGCCCCGCTGGCCACGTAGAGCACCGGGATGCCCGGGGAGAAGTAGCCCGTCGCCTCCACCGAGGTCGCGTAGCGGTCCGATCCGGCGAGGCGGCCGGTGTACTGCTGGTAGTCGCTGCTCAGCGAGAGGTCGATCCCGGCGGCCGATCCGCCCACCGGGACGCGCACGTCGCCCGCGTCGCCCGAGCGGAGGACGTGGTCCCAGTAGCTGTCGTCGATCACGTCGTCGCGGCTCGACGCCCGGACGAGGTAGTCGCCGGGGACGACCTGCTGGAACGAGTACGGGTTGTCGCCGCCCGTGATCAGGTCGAGCTCGCCGGTGCGGAAGTAGCCGTCGGTTCCCGGGTCGCGGTACCAGATGTCGACGCGCTGGTCGCCCGCGACGCCGCTCAGGCGTCCCTCGAGCGACCCCAGCCGTGCGGTGCGCAGCTGCACGCCGGCCGCCGGGGCCTGAAGCGGCTCGGCGCTGCGGGCGACGGCGCTGCCGCCGAACCAGAGGTCGGCGTACAGGTCGGCGTTGTCCTTGATCAGCAGGTAGTAGGTCTGCCCGGCGGTGAGCCCGTCGATGCTGAAGGTGAGGTCGCCGGCGACGGAGTGGTTCCCGAGGAGCCCCGCCTCGCTCGACCAGACCTCGACGTTCAGGAGGGCGCCGCGGGGAGTGGTGGTCGCGATCGAGCCGTCGGCCTCCTCGACCACGACACGGCCGCTGATCGACGCCGCAGCGCTCGCACGGGCGGCGCTCGGCGCCTCGTCCGGCACGGCGGGCAGGGGGGACTCGGCGCTGGGCTGCCAGAGAGGCTGCCCCTCGGGGAGCACGATCGAGCGGGGCGCATCGGAGGCGGCGCCGAATGCGGCGACGGGGGCGGCCGACGGCGCGGCCGCCGATGCGGCGGAGGCGAGCGGGCTGGAGGTGATCGCCAGGGCGGCGACGAGGACCGCGGAGGCGGCGGACCTCAGAACGAGCGGGGACACGGCGGAGTGCCTGCTTCCAGGAGGAGGTCGCCCTGCGGCCGACCCGGCGGAGGGGATCGCGCTCATGCTAGCGGCGGCCCGCGCCCCGTCGTCCTCCCCGATCAGGGGTCAGGAGACAGGCGGCGCGACGAGGATGTCGTCCCACTCCAGAGCGCGCTCGAACCGGAAGCCGTGCCGCTCGTAGAGGCGGCGGGCGTCGCTGCGCTTCAGCACGTCGAGCCGGAAGGGCAGACCCGGCCGCGCCTCCTCCGCCATCACCCGGCGCAGGACGGCGCCGCCGACTCCGCGTCCCTGTGCGTGCGGCGCCAGGTAGAAGTGCTCGATCCAGACCGCGTCCGGCTCGACCCGCGCGGCGATGCTCCCGGCGAAGGCGCCGTCGAGCTCGATCACCCGGGTGAGCTCGGGCCGGTAGCCGTCGAGGAAGCGGTGCCGCACGCGGTGCTCGTCGTAGCGGTCGAGCGTCTCGAGCGACGGGCGCATGACGACCGCGCGCAGCTCGGCGATCGCCGCGGCGTCCTCCGCGGTCGCGGGGCGGAGCGACCAGCCGGCGTCGTCGGCCACGGTCAGCGGCCGCGGGGCTTGCGGGTGCGCCGCACCGCCGCCGCGGACGCCTTGGCGCGGGCCGGCTTCTTCTTGCCGCCGCCGGCCCTCTCCGTCTTCTCGCGCGCCTCCCGCGCCTTCGCCTTGGCGGCCTTCGCCCGCGACTCGACCTTCGGCGTCGCGGCGGTTCCGCGCGTGGTGTTCGCGCTGCGGCCGCGGACGACTCCGATGAAGTCCTCGACGTCGTCGCCCTTGTCGTCCGTCACCCAGGCGAGGCGGACGGAGGAGGGAGCGACGCCGGTCACCGGCACCGCGGTGACGTCCTTGCGGCTGTGCACGCGCGCCACCGACTGCGGCACGATCAGCACGCCCACGCCGGCCGCGACCTGCTCGACCGCGTCGTCGAGGCCGGCCATGCGCGGCAGCGGGCGCCGCGAGCCGTCCGCGAGCTCCTCGGCGACCGCGGCCCACTCCGGCACGTCCTCCGGATCCTGGAGGAGGTGCTCGCCGGCCAGCTCGGCGACCTCGAGCTCGTCCGCGGCGGCCAGGGCGTGCTCGCGGCCGACGACGGCGACGGGCTGCTCGTCGTAGAGATGGATGGAGCTGAGGGCGGAGGAGGAGACGTCGCCGCGGACGAACGACAGCTGCGCGCGGCCGTCGAGCAGCGCCTGCTCCTGATCGCGCTCGGCGACGACGGTGATGCGCAGCGGGAGATCGGAGCGGCGCTGGCCCCAGACGCGGGTCCACTTGGTGGGGGTGACGCCGGGCACGAGGGCGACGGCGAGCACGGGGCCGGCGGGGACGGCGTCCCCGGCGTCGGAGTCGGCGGCGTCGGAGTCGCTGTCCTCGGCGTCGAGATCGTCGGAGTCGAGATCGTCGGAGTCGAGGTCGTCGGAGTCGAGGTCGTCGGAGTCGCCGTCCTCGGAGGCGCCGTCCGTGTCGTCCGACTCGGTTCCGGCTCCGGCGCCGACCGCACCCGATCCGGCCGACGCGTCGTCCGCCGTCGCGTCCGCCCCGCCCTCCGGACGCCCCTCCGCCTCGGGAGCGGCCTGCGGGTCGACGGTCTCGGGCTGCTCGCTCATCCCCTCAGGGTAGGTGGTCCGCGCCGCGCCGGTAGGGTTGCCGCATGGCCAAGGCGACACAGACGATGAAGGCTGCGACCGCGGCGAAGAAGCTGCAGGTCTACCTGCCCGCGACCCCGGAGGAGTTCCAGGAGTCGGCGATCACGCGCGAGCAGTACGACGAGCTCGCCGCGAACCCGCCCGCCTGGCTCGTGCAGCTGCGCGAGGAGGGGCCGCACCCCCGCTCCGTCATCGCCTCCCGGCTGAACGTCTCCATCTCGGGGCTCGCCCGCGGCGGCGTCACCGAGGCGCTGACCACTCCCGAGATCCAGGCCCTGCTCGACGAGGTCCCCGAGTGGCTGCGCGTCGAGCAGAACCGCTACGCGGAGGTCCGCCGCGAGCAGGCCCGAATCAAGTCCGAGCGCGCCGCCAAGGCCGCCGACTGACCCCACCCCCGCCTGCGGGACCCCGACCCGGCGCGCGCGACGTGCGCTGCGGGCCGGAGCGGGATCCCGCCGAGGGGAGCCGCGCGGCTACTGGTTCGAGAACGCGGCGTCGAACGACGCGGTCGGGGTCCTCCAGAGCAGCGAGCGGATGAAGCCGACGGCCTCCTTCGCGCCGTGGAGGCGGTCCATCCCGGCGTCCTCCCACTCGATGGAGATCGGGCCGGAGTAGCCGATCGACTCCAGCGCGCGGAACGCGTCCTCCCACGGGACGTCGCCGTGCCCCGTCGAGACGAAGTCCCAGCCGCGGCGCGGGTCGCCCCACGGCAGGTGCGAGCCGAGCACGCCGGCGCGGCCGTTCTTCGGGCGCAGGCGGGTGTCCTTGCAGTCGACGTGGTAGATCCGGTCCTTGAAGTCGACGATGAAGCCGACCGGGTCGATGTCCTGCCACATCATGTGCGACGGGTCCCAGTTGAAGCCGAAGGCCGGGCGGTGCCCGATCGCCTCGAGGGTGCGCACGCTCGACCAGTAGTCGTAGGCGATCTCGGACGGGTGCACCTCGTGCGCGTAGACCACGCCGTTCGCGTCGAACTCGTCGAGGATCGGGTTCCAGCGGGTCGCGAAGTCCTCGTACCCCTCGTCGATGACGGAGGCCGGGACCGGCGGGAACTGCGCCACGTAGGGCCAGATCTTCGAGCCGGTGAAGCCGACGACCACGTCCACGCCGAGCTTGCGGGCGACCCGCGCCGAGCGCTTCATGTCCTCGGCGGCGCGCTGCCGCACCCCCTCCGCGTCGCCGTCGCCCCAGGTGTAGTCGCGCACGAGTGCCTTGTGGCGGAAGTCGATCGGGTCGTCGCAGACGGCCTGGCCGGTGAGGTGGTTCGAGATGGCGAAGACCTCGAGGCCGTAGCGGTCGAGGATCTCCAGACGCGAGGCGGCGTAGGCGTCGTCCTCGTCCGCGCGCTTGAGGTCGAGGTGGTCGCCCGAGGCCGCGATCTCGAGTCCGTCGTAGCCCCACTCGGCGGCGAGTCGGGCGACCTCCTCGAAGGGCAGATCGGCCCACTGCCCGGTGAACAGCGTCACGGGGTGGGTGGCGGGGTAGGTCTTCTCGTCGCTCATGCGGCGATCTCCGTCCGGTCGTCGGCGGCGGGCACGGTCACCCAGGCGCCTGTCTCGGCCGCGTCGAGCACGGCCTCGGTGATGCGCGCCGCGCGGAGGCCGTCGGCGAAGGTCGGCAGACCCTCCACGTCGGCGCCCGCCACGGCGGCGTAGGTGTCGCGGGCGAACGCCGTGAAGGCGTCCTGATAGCCCATCGGATGACCGCTCGGCACGATCGAGAGCCGGGCCGCATCGGGCGCGAGGATCGAGGCGTCGCGCGGCACCAGCAGGGCGCTGTCGCGCCGGCCGACCCACAGCGTCTCGGGGAGCTCCTGCTCGAAGCGCAGCGACTCCTCCAGCCCGGAGACCTCGAGCACCAGCTCGTTGCGGTGGCCCGCGGTGACCTGCGAGACGAGGAGCGTGCCGACGGCGCCGCCCTCGAGCCGGACGATCAGGCCGGCCACGTCCTCGGTGCTCACCGGGCGGCCGCCGCGCTCGGCGTGGACGGTGCTCGTGATCGCGGCGAGCGAGTCGATCCGGTCGCCGGTGACGAACTCCAGCAGGTCGACCAGGTGCGAGCCGATGTCGCCGAAGGCGCGCGAGCGGCCGCCGGCGGCCGGGTCGACGCGCCAGTTGTCGTCGGAGGCGCCCAGCAGCCAGTCCTGGAGGTAGCTCCCGCGGACGGTGACCAGGCGGCCGGTCTCGCCGGAGGCGACGCGGGCACGGGCCTCGCGCACCATCGGGTGGAAGCGGTAGGCGAACGGGACGGTCGCCACCACGCCGGCGGAGGACGCGGCCGCAGCGAGCGACTCCGCCTCCCGCAGCGTCGCGGCGAGCGGCTTCTCGCACACCACGTGCTTGCCCGCCTCGATCGCCGCGAGCGCGAGTGCGGCGTGCGTGGCGTTCGGGGTGCAGACGTGCACGAGGTCGATGCTCTCGTCCTCGATCAGGGCCCGGGCGTCCGGGTAGGCGCGCTCGACGCCGAGCTCGGCCGCCGCCCGCTCGCCCTTCTCCGGGGTGGAGGAGGCGACTCCGGCGAGCACCGCTCCGGCGCTGCGGGCCGCGCGGCTGTGCACGGCCGCCATGAAGCCGCCGCCGAGCACGCCGACGCGCAGGGGCGCGGGCATCAGGAGAGGGTCGCTTCGGTCGGGTCCCAGCTCTCGGGCAGTGCGGGGCGGGGCGTCGCGGAGCTGGTGACGAGGACCTTCTCGCCGGTCTCGGCGGCCTCGAGGAGCGAGAGCATCACGTCGGTGACGTGGTACGCGAGGTCTCCGGAGGCGGCCTCGGGGCGGTCGGCCCGGATCGCACGGGCGAGCTCGAGCACGCCGGTGCCGCGGGAGGCGGTCGAGCCGGTCGCCGCGATGACCTCCGGCTCGGCGGACCCGCGGCGGTGCAGGGTGATCTCTCCGTCGTGCTGGTTCGGGTCGGGGAGGACGAGGGTGCCCTCGGAGCCGTTGATCTCGACGAAGCCGGTGCGCGGCAGGCTCGACTCGAAGCTCCACACGCCCTGGGCCGAGGCCCCGGACTCGAAGCGGAGCAGCCCGCCGATGTGCGTCGGGATGGTCACCGGGAACTCGGTGCCCTCCTTCGGGCCGGAGCCCACCACGCGGGTGGCGCGGGCCTGGGACGAGACGGCGGTGACGCTCTCGACGGGGCCGAGGTTCTGCACGAGCGTGGTGATGTAGTACGGGCCCATGTCCAGCAGCGGTCCGCCGCCCTCGGCGAAGAAGAACTCCGGGTTCGGGTGCCACGACTCGGGGCCGGGGCCCTGGAAGAGGGTGAGGGCGGAGAGCGGCGTGCCGATGGCTCCGCTCTCGATCACGCGCTGCGCCGTCTGGAGGCCCGCGCCCAGGAAGGTGTCGGGAGCGGTCGCGACGCGCAGCCCCTTGTCCTTCGCCAGCGCGAGCAGCTCGATCCCGCTGTCGCGGTCGAGCGAGAAGGGCTTCTCGGTCCACACGTGCTTGCCCGCCTCGACCGCGCGGCGCGCGACCTCGACGTGCGCGGCCGGGATCGTGAGGTTCACGACGATCTCGATGCCCTCGTGCGCGAGGAGCTCCTCGACGGTGCCGGAGGCGGGGACGCCGAAGGCCTCGGCCTGGGTCCTCGCCCGCTCGAGGTCGATGTCGGCGACGAAGAGCACCTCGAGGTCGGGGAAGACGGTGAGGTTGGTCAGGTACTGGGTGCTGATGTTGCCGGCGCCGATGACGCCGACGCCCACGCGGCCGGTGCCGCTCATGCGCCGAGCCCCGAGACGTAGCGGTGGGCCGACTCCAGGCCCTCGAAGATGTCGCCGGCGTAGGCGTCGAACTCCAGCACGGGCAGGGCCTGCGGAGCGGCTACGAGGATCGCCGGGACGTCCATCGCGCCCTCGCCCGCGGGCAGCTGCTCCTGGGTGTCGGCCGAGATCGGGCCGTCCTTCACGTGCAGGAAGCGCACCTGGTCGCCGAGGCGTCCGAGCACCTCGACCGGGTCGTCGCCGCCGACGGCCGCCCAGTAGGTGTCGAGCTCGAGGACCATGCGCGGGTCGAGCAGGCCCGCGAGGTGCTCGAAGGCGCTGCGGCCGTCGACGCGGTTCTCGAACTCGAAGGCGTGGTTGTGGTAGCCGAGCACCAGGCCGCGGGCGGCGGCGGAGTCGACCAGCGCGTTCAGATCGTCGGCGATGCGGGCGACGTCGTCCGCGGTGGTCCAGCGGGTCGGGTCGACGAAGGGGTCGATCACGGTCTCGACGCCGAGCGAGGCGGCCGTGTCGAGGATCTCGTCGACGGTGGCGTCGCCCTGCGGGCCGAGGAGGCGGGCGTGGGCGCTGGGAGCGCGCAGTCCGCTGGCCGGGAGCGCCGCGCGGTAGGCGTCGGCCAGGTCGACGAACCCGAAGAGCTCGACCGTGGTGAAGCCGATCGCCGCGAGGCGGTCGAGGGTGGCGGGCAGATCGGCCGCGAGCGGCTCGCGCACCGAGTACAGCTGGACAGAGAGGTCTGGGGGTGTGGCCACCGGTGGGGCTCCTGATCGCATCGGAAGGTGTGCCTCGAACCCTACGCGGACTTTTGCTCACGGACAAGCAAAACTAGCCCTGCGCGCCCGCCAAGTCGGGCACCCGCCGCACAGAAGCACGGGCGCTGTGGTTGACTCTGGCCATGTCCCCGCGCCGCCGCATCACCGTCAGCGCGGTCGGCGAGCTGCTGCTCCTGCTGGCCGACGGGGCGCCCCGGACGCGGGCCGACGTGGTCGCCGAGACGGGCCTGCCGCGTGCGGCCGTCTCCGCCCAGCTCGACGTCCTCACCGCCTCCGGCCTGGTCGCCCGGCAGGACGACGCCCCCTCCTCCGGCGGCCGTCCCGCCGCCCGCGTGGCCTTCGACCCCCGGGCGCGCAGCCTCCTCGCCGTCGACCTGGGCGCCGCGCACGCCGTCGTCGCCCTGACCGACCTCGACGGCACGGTCCTCGCCCGCCGCCGCGAGAGCATCGCCATCGCCGACGGCCCCCTCGCCGTCCTCGGCCACGCCCTCGACGTCGCCGCGGCCCTGCTCGGCCGGACTCCGGCGGCCGGCCCGCTCGCGGGAGTCGGCGTCGGCGTCCCCGGACCCGTCGAGCACGCGACGGGCCGCCCGGTGAAGCCGCCGATCATGCCCGGCTGGGACCGCTTCGACATCCCGGAGTTCGTCGGCCGCCGCCTCCCCGTGCCCGTCCTCGTCGACAACGACGTGAACCTGCTGGCGCTCGGCGAGCACGCCGACCACTACGCCGACGTCGACGACCTCCTCTACGTGAAGGTCTCCACCGGCATCGGAGCCGGGATCGTCAGCGGCGGGGCCCTGCAGCGCGGAGCCCTCGGAGCGGCGGGAGACCTGGGCCACGTGCAGGTCCCCGGCGACCGCGGCGAGGCCGACCTCGAGGCGATCGCGAGCGGCTCGGCGATCGCCCGCCGCCTGACCGAGTCCGGGATCGACGCCGCCAGCACCTCCGACGTCGTCACCCTGCTGACCGGCGGGGACCCCACCACCGTCGAGCTCACGCGCGCCGCGGGCCGCGACATCGGCGAGGTGCTCGCCACCTGCGTGAACCTCCTGAACCCGTCCGTCATCGTCGTCGGCGGCAGCATCGCCCAGGCCAGCCACGAGGTCCTCGCCGGGGTCCGCGAGGTCGTCTACCGCCGCTCCCTCCCCCTGGCGACCCGCGCGCTCGACATCGTGCAGGCCGCGGCCCAGGGCGGAGGCGTCCGCGGCGCCGCCCTGATGGTCCGGCGCCACCTCCTCTCCCCCGCGCACGTCGACGCCTTCCTCGACGCCTGAGCCGCCGGCGCGAGCCGTCGCGCCCCGGTGAGACGCCGCGGGTCGGCGTGCCGATTCGACCGGGCGCCGCAGGGGGCAGAGAATGAATCGGTGCCCGACCTGCAGCTCTCCTTCCCCTGGGAGACGCAGCCCGTCTTCACGGACGCCGAGCCCCCGCACCTCCGGAGGGTCGTCGCCGACTCCTCGGACCGCGTCGCCTGGCTCCGCGCCCGCTCGCGCGGCATCACGGCGACCGACGTCGCCCGCCTCTCCTCCCCCGCCGCGATCGGCAAGGCAGCGCTCGACAAGCTCTACGGCACCGGCTTCGGCGGCAACGCCTTCACCGACCACGGCCGCGCCCGCGAGCCCGAGATCGCCGCCTGGGTGCGGAGCGAGCACGCGATCGAGCCCAGCAGCACCCTCTTCCACGCGAGCCAGGAGCGGCGCCACCTCGCCACGCCCGACGGCATCGGCCTCCGCGAGGACGGCCGGCTCGAGCTCTGCGAGATCAAGACCACGACGAAGCCGTGGCGGAGCATCCCGCGCCACTACCTGCGGCAGGTCTTCTGGCAGCAGTACGTCCTCGGCGCCGAGCGCACGCTCGTCGTCTGGGAGCAGCACCGCGACTTCGTGCCGATCGAGGGCGAGCCGAACTCCCGCTGGGTCGACCGCGACGAGGACGAGATCCACATCCTCGTGCGGCTGGCGGGGATGCTGATGGCCGAGCTGCACGAGCGGACGCGCGCCCGGTGACGGTCCTCCTCCTGCACGGCCTGGGCGGCGACCGCTCCCAGCCGCTGGGGCTGCTGCGCTCCGCCCTCCCCGCCGGCAGCGAGGTCATCGCTCCGGACGTCCGCGCCCACGGCGCCTCCGAGCTGCTCGGCGCGCCCGGCGACTTCGCCCTCGAGGCGCTCGCCGACGAGGTGACGGAGGAGGTCGTGCGCGCCGGAGCCGCGCACAAGCCGCTCACGGTGCTCGGCATCTCGATGGGCGCCGCGATCGCCCTGCGCCTCGCGGTCCGACGCGTGCTGCCGATCGACCGCGCCGTTTTCGTGCGTCCCGCCTTCACCGCCGAGCCGCTGCCCGAGAACCTCACCGTGTTCCCCGTCATCGCGCAGCTGCTGCACGACCGCGGCGCGAAGCGCGGCGAGCGGATATTCCGCGCCTCGGGCCTGTTCGCGCGCGCCGCCGAGGTGTCCCCCGCGTCGGCGGAGGCGCTGACGCTGCAGTTCCGCTCCCCGCGCGCGGCCGAGCGCGCCGTCCGGCTCGCCCAGATCCCGCGGAACGCCGCCTACCGCGACTCCGGAGAGCTGGGCGAGGTCATCGCGCGCACCCTGGTGATCGCGGCCGAGCGCGACCCCGTGCACCCGGTCGAGGTCGCGGAGGCGTGGGCTAGGGCTCTTCCGGATGCGGACTGCGAGCGGGTGCCGTCGCGGGACGAGGGCTTCGCCGCTCAGCAGGACCGGATCCGCGGGCACGTCCGCGGCTGGCTCGCTCGGCGCTGAGGTCCTCGAGCGCGAGCACCAGGCCGACGAACGCGAGCCAGAGCACTGCGATCGCCGTCGCCACGAACTCGAGCGTGCCGCCGAGCCGCAGCCACACGCGCAGGAGCGACAGGATCCCACCCGTTCCGGCGACGACCGCCACCGAGATCCCGGCGGCGAGCGAGAGCCGCGCGACCGCAGGGCGCCCCCGCACGGTCGCCAGCTGGAGCATCGCAGCGCAGGCGGCCCCGAAGCCGAGCACGGCGGCCGAGGTGTGGATGAGGTCCTGCCAGCGGAAGGCCGGCCCGACCGGCAGCGGGCAGCCCGCCGTGCAGGTCACCTGCGAGGCGAGCGCGAAGCAGGCGGCCGCCAGGAGGATGGCGCCCGCCGGGCGGAGGGCGGGCAGCAGGCGGGCGCGCACCGGCCAGGCGCCCGCGGCGATCAGCGCGCCGCCGGCCGCCACGAGCAGAAGGGCGGCCTCGAAGGCGCCCGCCGTCGGCAGGTCCGGCGCGCCCATCTCGCTGACGTAGACCCAGCGGCTGGTGCCGATGCTGATCCGGGCGGCCAGGAGGACCACGAGCCCGGCCAGGACCAGGAGGGCACCGCCGACCAGCAGGGTACGTCGGCGTCGCATCCCCTCATCGTGCCAGACCGGGCGCCAGCGGCTCCGCGCGCCAATCTTCTCCCGAGGGTGACACCCCCGTAACAGCGCCGACTCATTGCCTCGATTGACTGGTCGCGGCGTCGGATGCGGGGATCGGGGGCGACGTCCTCGGCACGCTCCACCCGCACGCCTCAGCGACAGGAAAGGCGACGATGCACACCAGCGCGCTCGGGCACGGCCTCGCGATCGGCGAGATCCCGGAGGAGGTCGTCCTCCCCGACACGATGACGGCGGCGGTGATCGACGCGCCGGGCGACGCCTCCGCCCTGCACCTGGCGACCGTGCCGACCCCCTCCGCCATCAACGCCGAGTTCACGGTGAAGGTGGTCGCGGCCGGCGTGAATCCGCTCGACGCGAAGACGCGGGCGGGCCAGGGGGTCGCCTCGCAGATCGCCTCCTACCCGGCGGTCCTCGGCCACGACTTCTCGGGCGTCGTCGTCTCGAGTCCCTACCCGGCGCATCCGCTGCGGCCGGGCGACGAGGTCTACGGCTTCGTCATGGTGCCGCGCTACTCGGGCTCCTACGCGGAGTACGTCAGCGTGCCGAGCGTCTCCATCGCGCGGAAGCCGTCGACGCTCTCGCACGTGGAGGCGGCCGGCGTCCCGCTCGCGGCGCTCACCGCCTGGGGCATGGTCGTCGAGCTCGCCAAGGCGCACGAGGGTCAGCGGATCCTCATCCACGCCGGGTCGGGCGGAGTCGGCCACTTCGCGGTGCAGTTCGCCGCCTACTTCGGCGCCTCGGTGATCGCGACCGGCTCGACCCGCAACCTGCAGTGGCTGCACGAGCTCGGCGCCGCGCAGGTGATCGACCACACCGCCGAGCGCTTCGACGAGCTGCTGTCGGGCGTCGACGTGGTCATCGATCTGGTCGGCAACGTCCACGACGACACGGGCTCGCGCTCGCTGAGGGTCCTCCGCCCCGGGGGCCTGATCGTGAACGCGCCCACCGGGAGCTGGCCCGGGTTCTTCGAGGAGGCGGCCGCTGCGGGCGTCCGCGCCTCCACCTACCGCGTCGCTCCCGACGGGGCGACCCTCGGCGTGGTCTCGCGCCTGCTCGAGTCGGGCGACGTCCGCGTCTTCATCGACGGCATCTTCCCCCTCGCCCGCGCCTGCGAGGCGCACGAGCAGCTCGAGACGGGCCACACCCGCGGCAAGATCGTCCTCACCGTCTCCGAGGGCTGATCTCCGCGAGAGGCCGCTCCGGTACGCCACACGGAGCGTGCCGCGTACCCGGGTGGCGTCTCGCGGGGAGGGTCAGGCGAGAGAGCGCTCGAGGACGAAGTCGTCCTCCCAGCGGTCGCCGACAAGGAAGCGCTTGCGGCCGACGACCGCGAAGCCGTGCTTGGAGTAGAACCGCTGAGCACGCGCGTTCTCCTCGTTGACGCCGAGCCAGACGCCCGCGGCACCGTGTGCCCGCGCCTCCTCGAGGGTCGCGGCCATCAGCGCGGCCGCCGCTCCGGAGCCGTGCCGGCCGGGCAGGAGGTAGAACTTGCTGAGCTCGACGGTCGGACGCAGCCGGATCGCCGCGACGACGTCGGCGTCGGCGGGCTCCCCGCGCACGAGCATCGCGTAGCCGGTCAGCGCGCCGGAGTCGTCGTCGACCAGGAGCGAGCGGAGCGGATCGGCGAGGTGGTCGCGGAAGCGCTCGACCGAGAGCACGGTGCGCACGAACTCGGCCTTCGCCTCCGCGATGGTGTGCGGCGGGCAGGCCAGCGGGAAGGTCGCGGCGGCCAGCTCGGCCAGGGCCTCGGCGTCGGCGGGGGACGCCCGGCGGACGGTCACGGGAGGCGTGGCGGAGCGGAGCGGCGGATCACCGGTCCAGTATGCCGGGACGACGAAGGAGGGGGCCCGCCGAAGCGGACCCCCTCCTCACGTCAGTGCGTGCTCGGCTCAGGCCAGGACGTTGACGTCCAGCGGGATGCCGGGGCCGAAGGTCGTCGAGACGGCGGCCTTCTGGATGTAGCGGCCCTTCGAGGAGGACGGCTTGAGGCGGAGGATCTCGTCGAGCGCGGTCTTGAAGTTCTCCTGGAGCTGCTCCTCGGTGAACGCGGCCTTGCCCACGACGAGGTGCACGTTGGCGTGCTTGTCGACGCGGAACTCGATCTTTCCGCCCTTGATCTCGGTCACGGCCTTCGCCACGTCCGGGGTCACGGTGCCGGTCTTCGGGTTGGGCATGAGGCCGCGGGGGCCGAGCACCTTTCCGAGACGGCCGACCTGGCCCATGAGCTCCGGGGTCGAGACGGCGGAGTCGAACGAGGTGTACCCGCCCGCGACCTTCTCGATGAGCTCGGCGCCGCCGACCTCGTCGGCACCGGCGGCCAGCGCGGCCTCGGCGGCCGGACCGGTCGCGAACACGATGACGCGGGCGGTCTTGCCCGTGCCGTGGGGCAGGATGACCGTGCCGCGGACCATCTGGTCGGCCTTGCGGGGGTCGACACCGAGCTTGAGGGCGACCTCGACGGTGCTGTTGAACTTGGCGGAACCGGTCTCGCGGGCGAGCGCGACGGCCTCGTCGGCCGTGTAGAACTTGCCCTCTTCGAGCTTGGCCGCGGCGGCCCGGTAGGCCTTCGACTTCTGTGCCATGTTGTTTCTCCTTGAAACGAGAATGTGGTTCTAGAGCCTGGCGGGCTCTCCCACGGGGGTGATGGAGTTCTGGTGGTGCCGCGATCGCGGCCGTGACTGCTGCTCGCGGGAGGCGGGGAGGTCCCGCGGAAGCGTATCCGGACCGGGCGTGCGACCCCGCTGAGGGGCCGCCGTCGGGTTCTCGAGGCTTCCGCGGTGGGTCCGCGCCGGTGGGTGCGTCGCTCCCGCCGTCGAGCAGCGCGTCGCGCTACTCGACCGTGATGCCCATCGAGCGGGCGGTGCCGGCGATGATCTTCGCGGCGGCGTCGATGTCGTTGGCGTTCAGGTCGACCTGCTTCGCCTCGGCGATCTCGCGGACCTGCGCCTGGGTGAGCTTCGCGACCTTCACGGTGTGCGGGGTCGAGGAGCCCTTGGCGACGCCGGCGGCCTTCTTGATGAGCTCCGCCGCGGGCGGGGTCTTCAGCACGAAGGTGAACGAGCGGTCCTCGTAGACGGTGATCTCGACGGGGATGACGTTGCCGCGCTGCGACTCGGTCTGCGCGTTGTACGCCTTGCAGAACTCCATGATGTTGACGCCGTGCTGACCGAGCGCCGGACCGATCGGGGGCGCGGGGTTGGCCGCGCCGGCCTTGATCTGGAGCTTGATCAGGCCGGTGACCTTCTTCTTGGGGGCCATTCTGATTCCTTTTCTCAGGGTTCGAGCGGTCGGGGGCTCCCGGCCGCTCTCCCGCGCATCCGACGGTGCCGGATCGCGGTGGAGGAGGGTCGTCCGGCGCGCACAGAGGCGGGCGCCGACACGAAAACCCGTACGAGCTTACACGAGCGGGGCCACCCCCGACAGGGCGGAGGAGGGGCCGACGCCCGGGGGCGCGTGGGGCGGTGCCGGAGGGGGCGCCGCCCGGAACGGCGAACGCCCCCTCCGACGTGCGGAGGGGGCGTTCAGGCGGCGCGGAGGCGACGCGTCAGAGCTTGGTGACCTGGTCGAACGACAGCTCGACCGGGGTCTCGCGCTCGAAGAGCGAGACGAGCACGGTGAGCTTGCCGCTCTCGGGCTTGATCTCGCTGATCGAGCCGGGAAGACCCGCGAACGAGCCCTCCTTGATGGTGATGGTCTCGCCGATCTCGAAGTCGACCTCGGCGGGCAGCACGCGCTGGGCCTGCTTCTGGCCCTTGGCGCCGGAGGTCTTCGAGGGGGCGACGTCCTTGATCTCGACGAGGCTCTTCAGCATCGTGAAGGCCTCCTCGAAGCGCAGCGGGGTCGGGTTGTGGGCGTTGCCCACGAAGCCGGTGACGCCCGGCGTGTGGCGGACGACCGACCACGAGTCCTCGTTGAGGTCCATGCGCACCAGCACGTAGCCGGGGATGCGCACGCGGGTGACCATCTTGCGCTGGCCGTTCTTGATCTCGACCACGTCCTCCATCGGGACCTGGACCTCGAAGATGTAGTCCTCGGCCTCGAGCGAGACCTTGCGGTTCTCGATGTTCGACTTCACGCGCTTCTCGAAGCCGGCGTAGGAGTGGATGACGTACCACTTGCCCGGCTTGCCGCGCAGCTCGGTGCGGAAGGCCTCGTACGGGTCGATGTCGGCGAGGTCCTCACCGGCGGACTCGGCGTCCTCGGCGGCGACCTCGGCCTCGTCCTCGACGGCCTCGAGGGCCGCTTCGGCCTCCTCGACGGTGTCGATGTGCGCGGCCTCGTCGACCGCGGAGTCGGCCTCGGGGTCGTCGACCGAGCCGATGGCGTCCAGCGCTGCCTCGAGGTCGGAGGCGAGGTCGTCCTCGGACTCGTTCTCGTCGATGATGCTCAGCGCACCCTGCTCGGCGGGCTCGACGGCGTCCTCAGCCTGCGACTGGACGTCGCCCTCCTGCTCCTCCTCGACCTCCGACGACTGCTCGGCAGCCGTCGCCCAGTCGACGTCGTCGCGGTTTCTGTCAGACACTCGTCACAACTCTCTCTCGATCGATCGGTCGCGCCCCTCGGGGCGCGTCCCGCTGTCGCCGGCACCCTCCGCTCGCGCGGCCCGGATGCTCTCGGGTCAGGCGGCGGGTGTGCCGAACACGTACGTCACGGCCAGGGCGAACACCCAGTCGAGGAAGGACACCAGCGCCATCATGATGACGACGAAGATCAGCACGACCACGACGTAATTGCCCAGCTCCTTGCGGGTGGGCGTCACGACCTTCTTCAGCTCGGCGATGACCTGCCGGATGAAGAGGGCGATGCGCGCGAACGGGTTGCGCCGCGCGGCTCGCTGCTGATTGGCGATCGCGACGACGTCCTCGCTCGGCTCGTCGACTGCTTTCCCGGCCACCTGCACGCACCTTTCCCGCACCGGAACCTCCGGTGTGGCCGACCGCCCGTCATGGGCGGCCCTGGACCGATGACCGCAGCGTCGCGGGGACCGCGTGCGACGGGCATCGATGTGCAGGGCGGACAGGGCTCGAACCTGCAACCTGCGGTTTTGGAGACCGCTGCTCTACCAATTGAGCCACCGCCCTATGGATGCCGTTGCGAGCATCCGAGGAGGAGACCGACCCGCCGCCCCACCGCCACGACCCTCGCGGGCGCTGTGGATGAGGGCAGAGATCGACTACCTCGGACGAGTGTACGTGGACCCGCTGGGCGTGTCCAGCCGAGCGGCGGGGGGCCTCGGAGCCCCGTGCGCGCGCAGGATACGCTGGCCGTCGTGTCCTCCACCACGCGCATCTCCGCCCGCATCGCCGCCATCGCCGAGTCCGCCACTCTGAAGGTCGACGCCAAGGCGAAGGCCCTCCAGGCCCAGGGCCGCCCGGTCGTCTCCTACGCCGCCGGCGAGCCCGACTTCCTCACTCCCGAGCACATCGTCGAGGCCGCCTCGGCCGCCGTGCTCGACCCGGGGAACTACCGCTACACCCCCGCGGCGGGCCTCCCCGACCTCCGCGCGGCCATCGCGGAGAAGACGGCGCGCGACTCCGGATGGGCCGTCGACCCCTCGCAGGTCGTGGTCACCAACGGCGGCAAGCAGGCCGTCTACCAGGCCTTCCAGACCCTCCTCGACGACGGCGACGAGGTGCTGGTGCCGACCCCGTACTGGACCACCTACCCCGAGGCGATCAAGCTCGCCGGCGGCGTGCAGGTGGACGTGTTCGCGGGCGCCGACCAGGGCTACCTGGTCACGGTCGAGCAGCTGGAGGCCGCGCGCACCGAGCGCACCAAGGTGCTCCTGTTCGTCTCCCCCTCCAACCCCACCGGCGCCGTCTACTCGGCCGAGCAGACCCGCGAGATCGGCGAGTGGGCCGAGGAGCACGGCCTCTGGATCATCGCCGACGAGATCTACCAGAACCTCGTCTACTCCACCGGCGACCAGGACGACGCGAGCCCGCTCGAGCACGCGACCTCGATCGTCGAGGCGGTGCCGGCCCTGCGCGACCGGACGATCCTCGTCAACGGCGTCGCGAAGACCTACGCGATGACCGGCTGGCGCGTCGGATGGATGGTCGGCCCGGCCGACGCGATCAAGGGCGCCTCGAACCTCCAGTCGCACCTCTCGAGCAACGTCTCGAACATCTCGCAGCGCGCCGCGATCGCCGCCCTCACCGGCCCGCAGGAGCCGGCCGAGGAGATGCGCCTGGCCTTCGACCGCCGCCGCCGCACCATCGTCGCCGAGCTGAACGCGATCGACGGGATCGAGTGCCCCACCCCCGGCGGCGCGTTCTACGTCTACCCCGACGTGAACGGGCTGCTGAACCGCGAGTGGAACGGCACCACCCCGACGACCTCCCTCGAGCTCGCCGACCTCGTCCTCGAGCAGGCCGAGGTCGCCACCGTCCCCGGCGAGGCCTTCGGTCCGAGCGGCTACCTCCGCCTGTCCTACGCCCTCGGCGACGACGCGCTCCTCGAGGGCGTGCGCCGCTTGCAGCGGCTCTTCGGCACCGTTTAGCCCTCCTCCGCCTGCGCCGTCGATCGGCAGCGGCGGCTCGACGACGGGGGTGCGTCGCAGAGAGCGGGGTGCGCAGCGCGGACGACGATCCGCCGACACGCGGATCGCCGGTCGCCGCTCGACCGTGCCTCACGGTGACCGGCGGGTACTGCGACGGGCCTGTCCGACAGGTGAGGGCTGCCTGGCATCTCGGGGCGGGGAGGGCAAGAGGGAGGCGGAAATCGGGGATCACTGTCGCCGGAGGGGTGCGACAGGGCACGCTGTGACGATGAGCGAAGACCACGCCGTCCGAGTCCGCGACCTGCGGAAGGACTACGGGGGCGCTCCGGCGGTCGCGGGAGTCTCCTTCGACATCCACCGGGGCGAGACCTTCGCGCTCCTCGGCCCTAACGGCGCCGGCAAGTCGACGACCATCGAGATCCTCGAGGGCTACCGCGACCGCTCCGGCGGCGAGGTGTCGGTGCTCGGGGTCGACCCGCGCCACGGCGACCTGGCGTGGAAGGCGCGTCTGGGGATCGTCCTGCAGTCCAGCGGCGAGTCCGGCAACGCGACGGTCCGCGAGCAGATCGCGCACTTCGCCAGCCTCTATCCGCGACCGCGCGACGTCGACGAGACCATCGAGGCCGTCGGGCTGACGTCCAAGGCCCGCTCGCGCATCGGGCGCCTCTCCGGCGGCCAGCGCCGCCGTGTCGACGTCGCCCTCGGCATCATCGGCCGTCCCGAGCTGGTGTTCCTCGACGAGCCCACCACGGGATTCGACCCCGAGGCCCGCCACTCCTTCTGGGACCTGATCGCTCTGCTCAAGAGCGAGGGCACGACCATCCTGCTCACCACCCACTACCTCGACGAGGCCGCCCGCCTCGGCGACCGCGCCGCCGTGATCTCCGGCGGGCGGCTCCTGGCCATCGGCCCGATGAGCGCGATCGGAGGGGACGAGGCGCGCGTCCCGATCGTGCAGTGGCGCGAGGACGGCGTGCTGCACCGGCTGCGCACCACCGAGCCCGCCCGGACCGTCGCCGAGCTGCACTCCCGGATCGGTGAGCCGACGGCCCTCGAGGTCGTCCGCCCCAGCCTCGAGGACATCTACCTCGACCTCATCCGCGAGGACCGCGACGCGGTCGACCTGATCGGAGAGCCCGCGTGACCGCCGTCGCCACCCGCCCCCGCACTCTCTCCACCGGCCCGGGACGCACCGTCCGCCTCGGACTCGCCCGGGCCCGCTACGAGATCCGCTCGTACTTCCGCGCTCCGGACCAGGTGTTCTTCACCTTCCTCTTCCCGGTGCTGCTCCTGACGATCTTCTCGGTCGCGTTCGGCGACACCGCGGTGATGCAGGCGAACCCGCAGGACCCGGGCATCCCGATGGCGGAGTACTACGTGCCGGGCCTGGCCGCGGCCGGGATCCTGCTCTCGGGCGTCCAGAACCTGGGCGTCGACATCGCGGTCGAGCGCGGCGACGGCACGCTCAAGCGCCTCGCGGGAGCACCGCTGCCGGTCTTCAGCTACTTCATCGGCAAGTTCGGCCAGGTGCTCGTGACGAGCCTCGCGCAGACGGCCCTGCTGCTCCTCGTCGCGGCGACGGTGTTCTCGGTCGAGCTGCCCACCGACAGCGGACGCTGGGCGACCTTCGCCTGGGTCTACCTGGCAGGAGTCGCGACGTCGGCCATCCTCGGCATCGCCGTCTCCGCGCTGCCCCGCTCGGGCAAGAGCGCGACCGCCGTGATCGTGCCGCCGCTGCTCGTGCTGCAGTTCATCTCGGGGTCGTACCTGTCGTTCACGACGCTGCCGGACTGGCTGCAGAACACGGCGAGCGTCTTCCCGCTCAAGTGGATCGCGCAGGGCATGCGCGCCGTGTTCCTGCCGAGCGGATTCGAGGAGGCGGAGGTGAACGGGTCGTGGGACCTCGGCGGCGTCGCGCTGGTGCTCGGGATCTGGCTCGTCGTGGGGCTCGTCGCCTGCCGCTTCGGCTTCCGCTGGATCCGCCGCGACAGCTGAGCCGGAGGAGGCCGCGCCCGGAGGGCGCGCGTCCCCCGGAACGCGGGGCCTGCGCACGCAGACCGCGCGGACTCAGACCGCGGTGCCGACCACGACGGGCTCGGGGTGCAGCAGCACGCCGAACTCCGCCAGGACGCGGCCCTGGACGTACCGGGCGAGCTCGGCGACCTGCTCGGCCGTCGCTCCTCCGCGGTTGGTCAGGGCGAGGGTGTGCTTGCTCGACACGGCGGCCCGCGAGCCGGGCAGGGCGAAACCGCGCGAGACGCCGGCGTGCTCGATCAGCCACGCGGCGCTGAGCTTCACCAGGCCGTCGGCGCGGGGAGGCACGGGCAGCCCGACGGGCGCTCCGGCCTCGACCGCGGCGAGCGGATTGATGACGGGCGCCTCCGCCGTCGGCTCGACCGGCCAGCGCGGCGCCTCGGGCGGCAGGGAGTCGGCGAACGCGCTCGTGACGAGGGGGTTGGTGAAGAAGGAGCCGGCGCTCGCGGTGTCCGGGTCCTCCGGATCGAGGACCATGCCCTTGCCCGCACGCAGCGCCAGCACGGTCTCGCGCACCCGCGCGAGCGGCACGCGGTCGCCGAGCGCGACTCCGAGCGCCGACGCCAGCTGACCGTAGGCGACGGGAGTGCCGTCGCCCTCGGCGCCGACCTCCTCGAGCGCGAACTCGACGGCCAGCACCGCGCCCCGGCGGCCCTGCTTGATCACGGAGGTGCGGTAGGCGAACTGCAGCTCCTCCGCCGTCAGCCGGACGGGCTCGCGGGCGCCCTCGTCGAGGAAGTCGACCGCGACCAGCGTGTCCGAGAGCTCCTGGCCGTAGGCGCCGATGTTCTGCACGGGCGACGCACCGACCGTGCCGGGGATGCCGCTGAGGGCCTCGAGGCCCGCCCAGCCGCGCTCCACGGTCGTCGCGACGAGGCCGTCCCACGACTCGCCCGCCTGGACCCGCAGGAGCACGCGCCCCGGCTCGTCGGAGGGGAGCCGCTCGACGCCGGTGGTGCGCACGCGCACGACCGTGCCCTCGACCCCGTCGTCGCCCACGAGGAGGTTGGAGCCGCCGCCGAGCAGCAGCCACGGCTCGTCGTCCGACCACAGGCCGACGAGCGTCTCGACCAGCTCCGCCTCGGTGGCGGGCTCGACGAGGCGCTCGGCGGGTCCGCCGACGCGGAGGGTGGTCAGGGCGGAGAGCAGCGGCGCGGAGGTCACGCGAGTCGGACCCGTGCCTGGGCCTTGCCGAGGACGGACTGGCCCTCGACCGAGACGGCGAGGTCGACGCGGACCCAGCCCTCCTCGGCGTTCACAGCACCGATCCTGGCGACCACGTCGATGGCGGCGCCGTCGCGCGGGTCCACCACGACGGGGCGGGTGAAGCGCACCTGGTAGTCGACCACGCGTCCGGGGTCGCCGACCCAGTCGACGACGACCTGCACCGCGGTGCCCATCGTGAGCATGCCGTGCGCGAGCACGCCGGGCAGGCCGACCTCGGCGGCGACGTCGTCGCGGTAGTGGATGGGGTTGAAGTCGCCCGAGGCGCCCGCGTAGCGCACCAGGGTGCCGCGGTCGATCGGGAAGCGGCTCTCGGCGAGGACCTGGCCGACGCTCAGCTCGGCGAGAGCGGGCAGTGCGGTGCTCATTCGTCTCCCCTGACCACGAGGGTCGAGATCGCGGTGACGACGTGCTCGCCGCTCGCGTCGACCATGCGGGACTCGGTGGTGACCATCGAGTGGGCGCCGAGCTTCTTGATGGCGGCGACCGAGAGGGTCGCGGTCAGCTCGTCGCCGGCGACGACCGGACGGGACAGCACGAAGCGCTGGTCTCCGTGCACGACGCGGCTGAAGTCGATCCCGCCGTCGGGCTCGGCGAGCAGCTGCTGGAGCGTGAACTCCTGCACGACGACGGCGAAGGTGGGCGGAGCGACGAGGTCGGGGTGCCCGGCGGCGCGGGCGGCCTCGACGTCGTGGTGCAGGGGGGAGGTCGCGGAGACGGCGCGGGCGAACTCGCGCACCTTCTCGCGCCCCACCTGATAGGGCTCCGTGGGCGCGAAGACGCGCCCGACGAGTTCGGGGTTCACTGGCACCCGGCCATACTAGGCGCTGCCGTCGCGGGGCCCTCGGGGCTCCGGAGGCGCCGCCGGTGGTCACCCGGGTATGACCACCGGGAATTTCCCATCCGTGTATGGCTGACCCGCGGCCGAACTTCTCCGAAGCTGGCGGGCATGTCGACACCCACTCCCGAGCGCGACTGGGCGACCTACGCCCGCGAGCTCGGCACCAACATGCACCGGGCCCGCATCGCCAAGGGCGCCAGCCAGGAGCGGATCGCCCACGCGGCCGGGCTCGCGGGCTACACCTACCAGAAGTTCGAGAAGGGCGAGTCGAAGCCCGGCTCGCCTGCGAACCCCACGCTGCACACCCTCCTCGCGCTCTGCGAGGCGCTCGAGATCGAGCTGACGGACCTCCTGCCGCCCGATCCGCCGCGCACCTCACGAGGCGCCGAGTAGCCGGAGCACCGCGCCGGCCAGCCGCGACCCCGAGCTGAGATCGAGGTCGACCTCGCCGAGCCCGTCGGCCTCCAGGCGGAGCCTGTCCTCCCCCGACTCCCCCGGGCGGCATAGGGAGACGTGCACCGTCGCGCCCGCGGCCCCGTCTCGGCCCGCCCAGAGCACCACCGGGAGCGAGCTCGCCGCGGAGCGGTGCAGCCGCTCCCCCGCCGCGACCAGCTCGTCGTGCTCGCCCGCGCACCAGCGCGGGCACCCCTCGTCGTTCCTGCCGTCCATCCGCTCCTCCACGTTCCGCACCCCTCGGTCGAGGAGACCAGCCCACCAGGCGGTACCGACACCGAGGGCCCGCCGCGCCCCGATCCCGACCGGGGTGTGGACAGGAGACGGTCGTCCGCCCGTTGTGGAGGAGCGAGGACCAGGGTCCCATACGCAGGTGGTGCCGCCAGGGGTCCGGCACGAAGCACCGGCGCGGTGTCAGCGGTGGACGATCAGCCAGGTCGCGATCGCCGTGGTCGAGCCCGTGTTGACCATGCGGTGCGGCCGCTCGCACGGGAACGTGATGGCGTCGCCCGGCCCGAGGACGACCGACTCGTCCTCGAACTCGACCGTCAGCTCTCCGAGCGTCACCGTCCCCATCTCGAACCCGTCGTGGCGGAGCAGCTGCCGGTGCGCCGTCGAGGTCGAGCCCGGCGGGTAGGTCGACTCGAAGAAGTCGACGGCGTCCAGCGGACGCGGCGCCAGACGGCGGAACAGCACTCCGCCCTCGAGCGCCACGGGCGCCGACTCGCGCGCCCGGACGACCGCGGTCTCGACCGGCGCCGACGCGCCCTGGTCGAACACGGCGGACAGCGGGACCCCCAGCGCGTCCACGAGGGCGATCAGCCGGCCGACCGAGGGCTGCATGGCTCCGCGCTCGATCTGCGAGACGGCGCTCACGGAGATGCCGAGTCGCCCGGCGAGTGCCTTCAGCGACAGGCCCGCCGAGAGCCGCAGCTCCCGCAGCCGGGCGCCGAGTCCGGCCCCGTCCGCGATCGCCCGGGCGGCCGCCTCGTCGGGCGCGGTGTCGTCGGAGGGCATGGCCCGTCCCCTCTCGCGGATCGTCACACAGCCGTAACGGAGCCGAAACGAGCGGCGGCCTCCCGACTCGTAGCGTGGCCCGCGTGAAGTGATCACTTCACTCGGAACGCTCTCCGCGACGCCCCGCCTCCTCGGCCGGACGTCCCGACCACCCTGACACATCCGCTCCGTGCCGCTCTGCGCACGACCGCCCGAGAGGTGGATCCACCCATGTCCGACCGCGTCATCGCACCCCGAGTCACCGCTCCCCCCGTCGATCCGGATCCCGCCGCCGCGGCGAGCGCCGGCTACGACGACCGCCTCTCCAACGAGGACCTCGCCCCGCTCCGGAAGCAGCGCTGGTCGAGCTACAACATCTTCGCGTTCTGGATGTCGGACGTGCACAGCGTCGGCGGGTACGTGACCGCGGGCTCGCTCTTCGCACTGGGCCTGGCCGGCTGGCAGGTGCTCGTCGCCCTGGTGGTGGGCATCGTGATCGTGCAGGTCTTCTGCAACCTCGTCGCCAAGCCCAGCCAGGTCACCGGCGTGCCCTACCCCGTCATCAACCGGGCGATCTTCGGCATCCGCGGCGCGAACATCCCGGCGATCATCCGCGGACTGATCGCGATCGCCTGGTACGGCGTGCAGACCTACCTGGCGGCGCAGTCGCTGAACATCGTCTTCCTCAAGTTCTTCCCGGGCACGGCCGCCCTGAACACGCCCGAGGCGTCGTTCCTCGGCCTCTCGGCCCTGGGCTACCTCTCCTACGCGATCCTCTGGGTCGCGCAGGCCGCGCTGTTCTGGCGGGGCATGGAGTCGATCCGCCGCTTCATCGACTGGGCGGGACCGGCGGTCTACGTGGTGATGCTCGTGCTGGCCGTCTACCTGGTGTCGCAGGCGGGCTGGGAGAACATCTCGCTCACCCTCGGCTCCGGCGAGCCGCTCGACCTCGCCGCCGCGGTGCCGGTGATGATCTCGGCCGTCGCCCTGGTCGTCTCCTACTTCTCGGGCCCGATGCTCAACTTCGGCGACTTCTCCCGGTACGCCCGCAGCTACGGCGCCGTGAAGCGCGGCAACCTGCTCGGCCTCCCGATCAACTTCCTCTTCTTCTCCCTCCTCACCGTGATCACCGCGTCGGCGACCGTGCCGGTCTTCGGCGAGCTGATCACCGACCCGATCGAGACCGTCGAGCGGATCGACACCTGGTTCGCCGTGCTCTTGGGCGGGCTCACGTTCGTCATCGCGACGATCGGCATCAACATCGTCGCCAACTTCATCTCCCCCGCGTTCGACTTCTCGAACGTCAACCCGAAGAAGATCAGCTGGCGGATGGGCGGCATGATCGCCGCCGTCGGCTCGGTGCTGCTCACCCCGTGGAACTGGTACTCGAACGACACCGCCATCCACTACACGCTCGGCATCCTCGGCGCGCTGATCGGACCGCTGTTCGGCGTCCTCATCGCGGGCTACTACCTGATCAGCCGCCAGCGCGTCTGGGTGGACGACCTCTACACGATGAGCGAGAAGGGCCGCTACTGGTTCTCGCGCGGCTTCAACCCCAACGCCGTCTGGGCGACCGTGATCGGCGGAGTCCCCTCCGTCGCCTCGGTGCTCGTGCCGCGCTGGATCGCGGAGGCGGGAGGCGCGGAGTTCACCTGGCTCGGCGACTACAGCTGGTTCCTCGGCTGCGGGCTCGGGTTCGTCACGATGGCTGTGCTCGAGCGGCGCGCGCCGCGGATCGGGCGCCTCGACGAGGACCTCGAGAACGTCAGCGACGGCTCGACCGTCTGATCCGGCCGGCACGGAGGAGGGATCCGCCCCGGCCGCTCCGCATCCCGCGGACCGGCGGCCGGGCGGGCCCCTCCCCCTCCCGGCACCCGAAGCGAGGAACCACCATGCGCATCACCGTCGTCAACCCGAACACCAGCACTGCGATGACCGCGGCGATCGGCCGGGCCGCCCGCTCCGTCGCCTCGCTCGGCACCGACATCACGGCCGTCACCCCGCCGATGGGTCCGGCATCGATCGAGAGCCACTACGACGAGGCGCTCGCCGTGCCCGGCGTCCTGCACGAGATCGCCCGGGCGGAGGCGGCCGGCAGCGACGGCGCGGTCGTCGCGTGCTTCGGCGACCCGGGTGTCGATGCCGCGCGCGAGATCGCGAGCGGCCCGGTCGTGGGGATCGCCGAGGCCGCCATGCACATGGCCGCGCTCGTCGGCCGGGGCTTCAGCGTGGTCACCACGCTCTCGCGCACGAGCGGCCGCGCCTGGGACATCGCCCGCCGCGCCGGGTTCGGCGACGCCTGCCGTCAGGTGCGCGCCTGCGACATCCCCGTGCTCGAACTCGACGCCCCCCGCTCCGACGCCCGCCGCGCGATCCTGGCGGAGTGCGCCGAAGCGCTGGCCGTCGACGGGTCCGACTCGATCGTGCTGGGCTGCGCGGGCATGGCCGACCTGTGCCGCGACCTCTCACGGGAGCTGGGCGTGCCCGTGATCGACGGCGTCGCCTCGGCGGTGCGCCTGGTGGAGGGGCTCGTCGCGATGGGCGTCAGCACCTCGCGGCGCGACGAGTACGCCGCGCCGCGGACGAAGGCGATGGCGGGGCTGCTCGCTCCGTTCGAGCGGGTCTGAGGCTCCGCACCCCGCACGGTCGGGTGTTCTACCGGACCGCCGGGCCGGACCCACCTGCGAGGATCGGGGGATGAGCGTCCTCCGCGATCTCGGCCTCGGTGCCCGGCTCTTCCTCCGCGGCTTCCGCACCTGGGTCCGCTCGCCGCGGGCGATGCTCCTCGGCGCGATCCCGCCCCTGATCGTCGGCCTGGTCTTCGTCGGCGTGCTGGTCCTGGTGCTCACGCGGGTGCAGGACGCGGTGACCGCGCTCACCCCGTTCGCCGGCGGCTGGGACGAGGGCACGGCCGCCACCGTCCGCCTGGTGCTCTCGATCGCGGTGGTCGGCGCCGTGCTCGCCCTCGGCGTGGTCCTCTTCGCCGCGGTGACCCTGCTGGTCGGCGACCCCTTCTACGAGCGGATCTGGCGGCGGGTCGAGGACGACCTCGGCGGCGTGCCCGACGAGCGCGAGAGCACCTTCTGGCAGGGGGTCGGCCGCGGCCTCCGCGACTCCGCCGTGCTGGTCGTCACCTCCCTCGGGATCGGCGTGGTCCTGGTGCTGCTGGGCCTGGTGCCGGTGGTCGGCTCGATCGTCGGCCTCGTCGCCGGCGCCCTGGTCGGCGGTAGGGCCCTCGCGCTCGAGCTGACCGGGTTCGCGGGCGACGCCCGGGGGCTCTCCCTCCGCGACCGCCGCCGCCTCCTCGGCGAGCACCGCGCGGTCTCGCTCGGCTTCGGCATCGCCGTCTACCTGGCGTTCCTCGTCCCCGGGGGCGCGGTCGTCGCCACCCCCGCCGCCACGGCCGGCGCGACCCTCCTGCTCCGGACCCTGCGGGGCGAGCCGACCGAGCGGCCGGCCGCCTGACACCGCTTGGCCGCCGCCCGGCTCTCCCCTAGACTCGCCGCGTGCGCACGTCGATCCGAAGCCCCTGGTGGCCCGCCTCCTAGGCGGACCGACGCGCAGACCCCTCGCACGCGACCGCCTCCTCCGGGCGGTCGTTCTGCATGTCAGGGCCCGGGTGGGGCACGACCCGATTCAAGGACCACGATGACCTCGCTCCTCTCCCGCATCCTCGCCTCCGACGGGACGCTGCCGTTCGCGGTGGTCCTCCGCCAGGGCCGCGACGCCGTCGACGTGTTCACGGGCGACGTGCTCGACGTCGAGGGCCTGGCCGACATCCCGCTCGACGGCGACGACGTGCTGACCCTCGTGCCCTACCGGCAGGTGCGCGAGCGCGGCTTCGCGGCGAAGGACGACGGAGCCCCGCTGCGCAACCTCGTGGTGCGCGAGCGCGAGAGCGTCCCCCTGGCGGAGGTGCTGCGGCTCCTGCCCGAGCGGGAGATCCCGGTCGAGGAGCGCGGCTTCGACGTGCCGGACGACGAGTACGCCGACATCGTCCGCCGGGTGATCGAGGACGAGATCGGCCGCGGCGAGGGCGCCAACTTCGTCATCAACCGCGCCTTCGTCGCGCAGACCGACGCGCCGCCCGTCGAGGCGGTCCTGGCCTGGTTCCGCCGCCTGCTCACCGACGAGTCCGGCGCGTACTGGACCTTCGCGATCCACACCCCCGGCGTCGACGGCGCGCAGACGGTCACCGCCGTCGGCGCGACCCCCGAGCGCCACGTCTCGGTGCGCGACGGCGTCGCCATGATGAACCCGATCAGCGGCACCTTCCGCCACCCCGCGGCCGGACCCACCGGGGAGGAGGTGCTCGCGTTCCTCGCCGACGTCAAGGAGAGCGAGGAGCTCTTCATGGTCGTGGACGAGGAGATGAAGATGATGAGCGCGGTCTGCCCGGACGGCGGCCGCATCCTCGGGCCGTTCCTCAAGCAGATGTCGCGGCTCAGCCACACCGAGTACCTGCTCGAGGGCCGCACCGGACTCGACGTGCGCGAGGTCCTGCGGCTGACGATGTTCGCGCCCACGGTCACCGGCTCGCCGATGGAGAACGCGTGCGCCGTGATCGCCGAGTACGAGAAGGAGCCGCGCGGCTACTACTCCGGCGTGCTCGCCCTCTTCGAGCCGGAGGAGCACGGCTACACGGTCGACGCCCCCATCCTCATCCGCACCGCCTACCTCCGCGCGGACGGCCGCCTCACCGTGCCGGCCGGCGCGACGCTCGTGCGCCACTCCACCCCCGAGGGCGAGGTCGCCGAGACGCGGGCGAAGGCGTCGGGCGTCCTCTCCGCCCTCGGCCTGCTGCCGCAACGCGAGGTGCCGCCGGCCCTCGACCTGAACGCGCAGCCGGGCGTGCAGGAGGCGCTCGAGGCGCGCAACGAGCGGCTCGCCTCGTTCTGGCTCCGGCCCCAGGCGCCCGAGCACATCGCCGGCCTCGCCGGGCACACCGCGCTGATCGTCGACAACGAGGACCAGTTCACGACGATGCTCGCCCACCAGCTGCGCCACCTCGGGATGGACGCCCGGGTCGAGCGCTGGTCGGAGGTCGCCGACGTGCTGAGCGACGACCTCGTCGTCTTCGGCCCCGGCCCGGGCGACCCCCGCGACGACTCCGACCCGCGGATCGCGCACCTGCGCTCGCTGATGACCACCCGCCTCGAGGCGGAGCGGCCGATGCTCGCCGTCTGCCTCAGCCACCAGATGCTCTCACTGCTGGCGGGCCTCCCGGTCGAGCCGCTGCCCGCGCCCCGCCAGGGCGTGCGCCTGGCGGTGGACGTGTTCGGCGAGGACGCCGCGATCGGCTTCTACAACACCTTCTCCTCCGTCGCCCCCGGCGTCGCGCGCACGCCCCGGCTGGGGCTCGAGGTCTCGGTCGACCCGGAGACGGGAGTGGTCAACGCCCTCCGCGGCGAGCACGTCGCGTCGGTGCAGGGGCACCTGGAGTCGGTGCTCTCCTCCGACGGCCTGCGCACCCTGGAGCGGCTGGTCCGCACCGCGACCGCTCAGCCCGCGCGCGCATGAGCAGCCTGCGGCTGATCGCGTCGCCCGCCTACCCGGCCGAGCTGCAGGAGGCGGTGGCCGCCGCCGTGCGCGCGGCGGCCGAGGCGGCGCGCGGCTGGTACGGGCGCGGCGACAAGATCGCGGCGGACGAGGCGTCGGTCGCGGCGATGCGCGCCGTGCTGGCCGACGCTCCGTTCGACGGCGTCGTCGTGATCGGCGAGGGCGAGAAGGACGAGGCCCCGATGCTCGCGAACGGCGAGCGCCTCGGCCGCGCCTCCGCTCCCTCCTGCGACGTGGCGGTCGATCCGCTCGACGGGACCCGGCTCACGGCGGAGGGGCTCCCCGGCTCGGTGAGCGTGATCGCGCTGGCCCCGCGAGGCACGCTGTTCGACCCGCGTGACGTCTTCTACATGGACAAGCTGGTCTGCTCCGGAGCGGGCCGGGGCGCCGTCTCGCTCGACCTCCCTCCCGCCGAGAACGCCGCACGGCTGGCGGCGGCGCTCGGGAAGCCCGTCGCGGAGCTGGTCGTCGTCGTGCTCGACAAGCCGCGTCACTCCGGGCTCATCGCGGCTCTGCGCGCGGCCGGGGTCGCGCTCGAGCTGCGCGGCGAGGGCGACGTGTCGGTCGCGATCGAGGCGGCCGATCCCGCGGGCCGCGTCGACCTCGTCCTCGGCATCGGCGGCACCCCGGAGGGAGTGGTCGCCGCCTGCGCCGTCCGCGCCCTCGGCGGGGTCATGGAGGGGCGCCTCGCCCCCCAGACCGCACCGGAGCGCGCCAACGCCCTGGCCGCCGGCCACGACCTCGACCGCCTGCTGACCCTGGAGGACCTGGTCTCCTCGGACGACGTGCTCTTCGCGGGCTGCGCGGTCTGAGACCTCTCCCACGGGCAGGACCTCGCCCGGGAACGCCGAAGGCCCCGGCTCGACGCGCGAACCGGGGCCTTCTCGCTGTAGCGGGAGCGGGACTTGAACCCGCGACACCACGATTATGAGCCGTGTGCTCTAACCACCTGAGCTACCCCGCCGCGCGTTCTTCGCAGGTCTGGCCTGCGGGGAACGGAGCCCCCTGTGGGAATCGGACCCACTACCTCTTCCTTACCAAGGAAGTGCTCTACCAATGAGCTAAGGGGGCGCACCTGCGGGTCTGACAGCCCCTCTCGGGGCGTGCCCGCGATTTGGCACCGTTCGACGATAGCACCTCCGCGGAGCGTCGATGACCGCGGGGGACGCGCCCCCGCGGCCGCCCGTCTGCGGCTACGCCCGGCTCGCCTCGTCGAGCGCGGCGAGCTCCTCGGCGCTCAGCTCGAGGGAGGCCGAGGCGATCAGCGCCGGCAGCTGCTCCATCACGCGGGCGCTGGCGATCGGCGCGACCACTCCGGGCTGCGAGCGGAGCCAGGCGAGCGCCACCGTCGCCACCTCGGCGCCGTGCGCCTCCGCCGCCGCATCGAGCGCCGCCAGCACCCGGCGGCCGCGGCCGTCGAGGTAGCGGGAGGCGCCGTCGGCGCGCGGACCCTCGGGCGTCGATCCGTCGCGGTACTTGCCGGTCAGGAATCCTGACGCCAGGGCGGAGTAGGGGACGACGGCCAGCCCCGCCTCGCGGGCGAGGGGCAGAAGGTCGGCCTCGATCCCGCGCTCCACGAGGTTGTAGTGCGGCTGCAGCGCGACGGGCGCGTGCAGGCCCTCCTCGCCCGCGATGCGCAGCCACTCCGCGACGCGCTCGGCGCTGAAGTTCGACACTCCGATCGCGCGGACGAGGCCCTGGTCCACGAGCTCGGAGAACACGGCGGCGATGTCGGCCATCGGCACGGCCTCGTCGTCGAAGTGGGCGTAGTAGAGGTCGATCCGGTCGGTCGCGAGGCGCTCGAGGGAGGCGCGGGCGGCCGCGCGCACGGTGTCGGGCGCGAGGCCGGTGAACTGCGGGTGGCGGCCCGCCTTCGTCGCGATCACCACGTCGTCCCGGTCCCCCGAGCGCCGCGCGAGCCACTCGCCGATGATCGTCTCGGACTCGCCGCCCGTGTTGCCCGGGACCCAGGCGGAGTAGGCGTCGGCGGTGTCGATGAAGTCGCCGCCCGCGGCCGTGTAGCCGTCGAGGACGTCGAAGGAGGTCTGCCGGCCCGCGGTCCAGCCGAAGACGTTGCCGCCGAGCGAGAGCGGGAAGACGTCGATGCCGGAGTCGCCGAGCGGCGAGCGGGTGACGGAGGAGGATGCTGCGCTGTCGATGGTCATCTCCCGATTCAAGACCCGCTCCCCGCCGTGATCGATCCCCCTCCCGCGCATGCGCGGCAAGGACTCAGGCTGTCAGCGCCGCGGGTAGTCGGCGTAGGCGAAGCGCGTCGAGTCCGGCGCCCAGCCGGAGACGTTGATCGTCCCCTGCCCGCCGTGGAGGCGCTCCAGCACACGGCCGGGCTCGAGCGTCGAGCGCCCGGGGAGGTCGAGCAGCCGCAGCTCGACGTCGACGTTCTCGGGGTGCCCGGCCGTCCCCTCCGGATAGGCGAGGTAGAGCAGGTGCGCGCCGTCGGGCGACTCGTGCGGGAACCAGTCGACCGTGTCCGACTCGACCAGGCGGGAGAGCGCGGAGCCGTCGAGACCGATGCGGAACAGCTGCGCCCCGCCTCCGGCCCGCTCGGAGTTGAAGACGAGGGTGCGGCCGTCGGCCGAGACGTCGACGCCGTCGTCCGCCGGCTCGTCGTCGGTCAGGGCGGTGAGCGCGCCTCCTGCGGCCGGCATCGTGTAGACGTCGGTCCGCCACCGCCCGGAGGCGTCGCCGCCGCCGATCAGCGCGAGGGTCGCGCCGTCGGGCGAGACGCCGTGCAGGTAGTGCTTGAAGCGCGCGCCCTCGCGCTCGGCGGTCAGACGGCGGGCGGGGGCGGAGCCGTCGAGCTCGACCGCGTAGAGGTGCCCGTCGCGCGCCGAGACGTAGGCGAGCCCGCCGGACGGGGCGAGCACGTGGTCGTTGTTGAGCTCGGCCGGCACCCCGTCGAGCGGGATCGGCTCGAGCACGGCCGCCCCCTCGAGCGGCAGCCGGAAGAGGCCGCCGTCGCCGTTCACGATCAGGGCGGAGCCGTCCGGAGTCCAGTTCGGCGCCTCCACGAGGACGGAGTCGGACTCGAAGACGGTCGTCGACTCCCCCGTCGCGAGGTCGTGGACGCGGAGTCGGCAGAGCTGGTCGGGGAGGAGCGAGCGGGCCATGCTCCCCACGGTAGGGCCCTGGCGGATCACGACGGGGCCGTCAAGCCTCTCCGCACTCAGGTTCCGCGGGAGGGCGCTCCGATATTCTTGACCGACTTATGCGCTGGGTACACCTTGGGAGGAACATGTGATGCTCCTCATCCTCGTGATCTCGTTCGCGATCGCCGTGGTGACCCCCTGGCTGGTGGACCGGTTCGGGCCGAAGACGTTCTACGCGCTGGCGCTGATCCCGGCCGCGAGCTTCGTCGCCACCGCGACCGCCCTGCCGACGATCCTCGACGGCGGCGAGATCCGCGAGTCCGTGCCGTGGATCCCCGCGCTCGACATCGCCCTCTCCTTCCGCCTGGACGCGCTCTCGATCGTCCTCGCCCTCGTGGTCAGCGGAGTCGGCGCCCTGGTCCTCGCCTACTGCGCGACGTACTTCAGCCGCGACGAGCCCTCGCTGGGCCGGTTCGCAGCGCTCCTGTCCGCGTTCGCCGGAGTGATGTACGGGCTGGTCACGGCCGACGACGTGATCATCCTCTTCGTCTTCTGGGAGGCGACGAGCGTCCTCTCCTACCTCCTCATCGGCCACTACAGCGGGCGCAAGGAGAGCCGGGGTGCCGGGCTCCAGGCGCTCCTGGTCACGACTCTCGGCGGGCTGGCGATGCTGGTCGGGATCATCGTCCTGATCGTGCAGGCCGGTACCACCAGCCTCTCCGGGATCGTCGCCGCCGCCCCCTCCGGCCCGATCGTGTCGACGGCGCTGGTGCTCGTACTGCTCGGCGCGTTCTCGAAGTCGGCCCTGGTGCCGTTCCACTTCTGGCTGCCGGCCGCGATGGCCGCTCCCACGCCGGTCAGCGCCTACCTGCACGCCGCCGCGATGGTGAAGGCGGGCATCTACCTCGTCGCGCGCCTCGCGCCGGGCTTCGCCGACGACTCCGTCTGGCTGCCCGTGGTGGTGAGCGTCGGAGTCTGGACCATGCTCGTCGGCGGCTGGCGCTCGCTCCGGCAGTACGACCTCAAGCTCGTGCTGGCCTACGGCACCGTCAGCCAGCTCGGCTTCCTGACCGTCGCCGTCGGCTTCGGCTCGCGCGACGCCGCGCTGGCCGGACTGACCCTGCTCGTCGCCCACGCCCTCTTCAAGGCGCTGCTCTTCCTCACCGTCGGCATCGTCGACCACCGCGCCGGCACGCGCGACCTCCGCAAGCTCAGCGGCCTGGGACGGCAGGCGCCGGTGCTCGCGGGCGCCGCCCTCGTCGGCGTGCTGTCGATGGCGGGCATCCCGCCGCTGCTGGGCTTCGTCGCCAAGGAGGCCGTGTTCACGAGCCTGATCTCGGCGATCGAGCAGGGCTCGTTCTGGGCCTGGGTCGCGCTGGTCGGCCTCGTCCTCGGCTCGATCCTCACCGTGGCCTACTCCGCGCGCTTCTTCTGGGGCGCCTTCGCCCGGAAGAAGGGGCTCGAGGACACGCACCTGCACGCCGAGCCGTGGACCTTCACCGCCGCCCCGGTGCTGCTGGCCGCCGCCAGCATGATCGGCGGGATCGCCGCCTCCGTGCTCGACCCGCTCGTCGCCGTCTACGCGGACACCCTCCCCTACGCCGCCCCGGACGCCGACCCGGAGCTCGCCGCCGCCGCGGAGGCCTCCGACCACGGCGGCTACCACCTCGCGCTCTGGCACGGCTTCGAGCCCGCGCTGGCACTCAGCGCCCTCGTGATCGCCGTCGGACTCCTGCTCTTCGCCAAGCGCGTCGCCGTCGCGCGCGCCCAGTCGATGCTGCCCAACCGGATCGACTCGGCCGAGGGCTACTGGGCCACCGTCCGCTGGCTCGACCGAGTCGCCAGCACGGTCACCGAGTCCGTCCAGCGCGGCTCGCTCCCCCGCTACCTGACGGTGATCTTCGCGGTCTTCGTCCTCGGCGTCGGCGGTGCGGCCGCCCTCAACCGCACCTGGCCGGGCGATCTCGTCTTCTGGGACAGCCCGGGCCAGCTCGCGGTCGCGGCCGTGATGATCCTCGCGGCGGTGCTGTGCGCGATCGCCCGCAACCGCGTCGCCGCCGTGCTGCTGGCCGGCGCCACCGGCTACGGGATGGTGGCCCTCTTCGCCCTGCAGGGCGCACCGGACCTCGCCCTCACCCAGGCGCTGATCGAGACGGTGACCCTCGTGGTCTTCGTCCTGGTGCTGCGCCGCCTCCCGACCCGCATCGCCGCGAAGCACCAGCCGATGCGCAAGCGCCTGCGCGCCGTCATCGGCATCGCGGTCGGAGCGGTCATGGCCCTCGCCGCCACCATCGCCCTCGGCGCCCGGACCGCGACGCCGATCTCGGCCGAGCTGCCCCGCCTCGCCTACGAGGAGGGCAAGGGCCGCAACATCGTCAACGTCCTGCTCGTCGACATCCGCGCCTGGGACACGATGGGCGAGATCTCGGTCCTCGTCGTGGTCGCCACCGGCGTCGCGAGCCTGATCTTCCTCTCCAGCCGGGCCGGAGGCGCGCCCCGCCTCGAGTCGCAGAGCGCCGACGACCGCCGCGAGCGCGCGATGGACCTGACCGCCTCCTCCGCCGACGCCGAGCGCGACGGCGACCGCGGCTCCTGGCTCGTCGCCGGGCGCACGCTCCGGCCGGAGAACCGCTCGATCGTGCTCGAGGTGCTGGTGCGCCTGCTCTTCCACCCCGCGATGATCGTGTCGGTCTACCTGCTCTTCACCGGACACAACACCCCGGGCGGAGGCTTCGCGGGCGGCCTGCTCGCCGGTCTCGCCCTCGTCGCGCGCTACCTCGCCGGCGGCCGCTTCGAGCTCGGCGAGGCCGCGCCGATCGACGCGGGCAAGGTCCTCGGACTCGGCCTCTTCTTCGCCGTCGGCACCGCCGTCTCCTCCCTCGCCTTCGGCCTCGAGGTCCTCGAGTCGAGCTGGCTCGACCTCGAGGTGCCGGTGCTGGGCGAGCTCCACCTGGGCACGTCCACCCTCTTCGACATCGGGGTGTACCTGATCGTGATCGGCCTCGCCCTCGACATCCTCCGCAGCCTCGGCGGCGAGGTCGACCGCCACGGCGAGGAGGCCGAGCAGGGCTCCCCCTCGGGCGACGGCGTCACGCACTCGACGGACAGCACCCCCGGCCCCGGCCAGGGCACGGTCGACGGGCTCGAGACCTCGCTCCCCACCGGCTCCACGGTCGTCGGCGGACCGGGCAGGGGGGACGGCGCATGAGCATCACCCTCGTCCTCGTCGTCGTGATGGCGGTGATGTACGCGGCGGGCGTCTACCAGATGCTCGAGCGCAGCCTCACCCGCATCCTGATCGGGTTCCTGCTCGTCGGGAACGCGACCAACATCCTCATCCTGCTGATGGCCGGCCGCTCGGGCATCGCGCCGTTCGTCACCGACGACGGGCGCTCCTACGAGCAGATCGCCGCCGAGATGGCCGACCCGCTGCCGCAGGCGCTGATCCTCACCGCGATCGTGATCACCTTCGGGGTGTCCGCCTTCCTCCTCGCGATGATCTACCGGCGCTGGCGCCTCGCCAACGCCGACCAGGTGGAGGACGACGAGACCGACGCCTCCGTCCGCGAGGACGCGGCGGGCATCTCGGCCCAGACCACCGCCGACGACCGGGCGCTCGACGTCCTGCTCGAGTCCAGCGACGAGGGCACCGCCGCCAAGCACGGGGAGAGCGCCATGACCGACGACAGGAAGGAGGACCGATGAACGCCCTGATCCCGCTCGTCGTCACCCTGCCCCTCCTGGGAGCGGCCGTCGCGCTGATCCTCGGACGCCACCGGCGCGCGCAGATCACCGTGAACATCGTGACGCTCTCGAGCGTTCTGGTGATCTCCTCGGTGATGCTCGTGCTGGTCCTCACCGGCGACGGAGGCGGCAGCGCCGTCTACGTGGGCGGCTGGGAGCCGCCGTGGGGCATCGTGCTGGTCGTCGATCCGCTCGCCGCGCTGATGCTCGTGATCACCTCGATCACCCTGCTGGGCGTCCTGCTGTTCTCGGTCGGCCAGGGCCTCGTCGACGGCAACCGCGAGACGCCGGTCACGATCTTCCACCCGACCTACCTGATCCTCTCGGCGGGCATCCTCAACGCCTTCGTCGCGGGCGACCTCTTCAACCTCTACGTCGGCTTCGAGATCCTGCTGGCCGCGAGCTACGTGCTGATCACCCTGGGCGGCACCGCGCCGCGGATCCGCGCCGGCACGACCTACGTGGTCGTCAGCCTGGTCTCGAGCGTGTTCTTCCTCTCGGCCATCGGCCTGCTCTACGGCGCCACCGGCACGGTCAACATGGCGCAGCTCTCGATCCGCATCGCCGAGCTCCCCGCCGACGTGCAGCTGGTGCTCCACGTGGTGCTGCTGCTCGGTTTCGGCATCAAGGCGGCCGTGTTCCCCCTGTCGTTCTGGCTCCCGGACTCGTACCCCACGGCTCCGGCGCCGGTCACCGCCGTCTTCGCCGGACTCCTCACCAAGGTCGGCGTGTACGCGCTGATCCGCACCGAGACCCTGCTCTTCCCCGGCGGGAGGCTGAGCGAAGTGCTGCTGGTGGTGGCGCTGCTGACGCTGATCGTCGGCATCCTCGGTGCGGTCGCGCAGGCCGACATCAAGCGGATGCTGTCCTTCACGCTGGTCTCGCACATCGGCTACATGGTCTTCGGGATCGCCGTGGGCACCCCGGCCGGCTACGCGGCGACGATCTTCTACGTCATCCACCACATCACGGTGCAGACGACGCTCTTCCTCGCGACCGGCCTGATCGAGCGCGTCGGCGGTACCACCTCGATCCTGCGCCTCGGCGGGCTGCTCAAGGCCTCGCCGCTGCTGGCGCTGCTCTACTTCATCCCCGCGATGAACCTCGGCGGGATCCCGCCGTTCACCGGCTTCCTCGGCAAGGTGGGGCTCTTCGTCGCCGGCACGGAGGCGGCCGTCGACCAGCCGTCGTGGCTGATCTGGGCCGTCATCGCCGCCGGGGCCGTCACCTCGCTCCTGACCCTCTACGCCGTCGCGCGCGTCTGGAACATGGTCTTCTGGCGCCGGCAGGAGGAGGTGCCCGGCTACGAGTCGCCCCTGATCGACCAGCTGCAGGAGGACCCCCACGACACGGGCAGCATCCGCACCCGCCACTCGCCGCCGATGATGGTGCTCGCCACCGCGGGGATGGTCGTCGTCGGCGTCGTGCTGACCGTCGGCGCCGGTCCCCTCTACGACGCGAGCGAGCGAGCGGCGAGCGCGGTCGCCGACCCCGCGACCTACATCGCGACCGTCTACCGCGACTCGTCCTTCGGAGAGGAGGGGCCGCGATGAGCCCCCGCCGCCGCGTCGACATCTGGAACCGCGTCGCGATGTTCGTGACCCTCGTCGGGATCTGGGTGCTGCTCTGGGACGACGTCTCGGTGCTGTCGATCGTCACCGGCTTCCTGGTCGCCCTGCTGATCACCCGGGTGTTCTACCTGCCGCCGGTCGAGTTCTCGAACCGCATCAACCCGTGGTTCGTGCTCCTCTTCCTCCTGCGCCTGCTGGCCGACATCGCGGTGGCCTCGGTGCGGGTGTCCTGGCAGATCCTGACCCTGCCCGTCCCGGTCCACAACGCCATCGTCGCCGTGCACCTGCGCAGCCGCTCCGAGGGGATGCTCGTCTGGACGACGGAGGCCGTCTCGCTCGTCCCCGGCTCCCTGGTGATCGACGTGGACCCGCAGCTGAACGTCCTCTACCTGCACGTGCTCGGCGTGACCCACGACGAGGGCGAGCGGATCGACGAGGTGCGCCGGACGGTCCTCCGGACGGAAGCGCGCATCGTCCGGGCCATCGGCTCCCGCGAGGACGTGCAGCGCGTGAATCGGCCGATCGAGGCCGGATCGGGGGTGGTCCGGTGATCGACTGGCTGATCTGGATCCTGGTGCCGGTCTTCGGCGCCGCCTGCCTGCTCGCGCTCGTGCGGATCCTCCGCGGTCCGTCCGTGCTCGATCGGGTCGTCGCGGCCGACGTGCTCGTCGCGACGATCATCTGCGGGATCGGCGCCGAGATGGCGGTCAACCACCACGCGCGGACCCTGCCCGTCGCGCTCGGGCTCGCGCTGTTCGCCGTCTTCGGATCGATCAGCGTCGCCAAGTTCATGGCCAACCGCGAGGAGGACTGACATGGACCTGTTCTTCGACGTGCTCACCGCTGTGCTGCTGCTGGTCGGCGCCCTGCTCTCGCTGCTGGCCGCGATCGGCCTGATGCGGTTCGACGACCTGCTCTCCCGGATGCACGCGGGCACGAAGCCGCAGGTGCTCGGACTGATCTGCGTGATGCTCGCGGTCGCCATCCGGAACCCCGGCTTCGCCGCCGCGGGGACCATCGTGCTGGTGATCGGCTTCCAGCTGCTGACCGTGCCCGTCTCGGCGCACATGGTCGGCCGGGCGGCCTACCGGGCCGAGGCCGTCTCTCCCGGGTACCTCGTCGCCGACGAGCTCGCGGAGGCGGTCACCCGCGCCGACGAGCAGGCCCGCGCGACCGGGCCCGAGACCGCGCACGCGTCCGAGGAGCGGGCGCGCACCTCCTCCGCGCCCCCGTCCGAGGACGAGGACGGCCCGGCCGCGACCGCCTAGGCGACGAGGACGAGCTGCACGGCGGAGGCGCCGGTCATGCTGCGCAGCGCGAATCCGCCGATCGCGAGGGTGACGGCGACCAGGCCGCCGACCAGCAGCACCAGCAGCGGCACCACCCACAGCAGCGCCCGTCGGCGTCGGGCTCGGGCCTCGTCCGGCGTCTCATCGATCACCCGTCGACTGTACGGGACGGCGGGGGGCGTGCCCCCGGCGCCCACGAGCCGCCCGATAAACTCGACCGCATGACCCTGGACTCCGCTACCTCCGGCGCGCCCGAGAACTCCCCCGGCCCCGACTCCGAGGCCGAGCACCGCCGGGGAGCCGAGTGGTGGCGCACCGCCGTCATCTACCAGATCTACCCGCGCTCCTTCGCGGACGCGGACGGCGACGGCATCGGCGACCTGCCCGGCATCGCCTCGCGCCTCGAGAGCCTCGCCGAGCTCGGCGTCGACGCGATCTGGCTCTCGCCCTTCATGACCTCGCCGCAGAAGGACGCGGGCTACGACGTCGCCGACTACTGCGACGTCGATCCGCTCTTCGGCACCCTCGCCGACTTCGACGCGATGCTCGCCCGCGCTCACGCCCTGGGCATCCGGATCATCGTCGACCTCGTGCCCAACCACTCCTCCAGCGCCCACCGCTGGTTCCAGGAGGCGCTCGCCGCTCCCGCGGGCAGCGCCGAGCGGGCGCGCTACCTGTTCCGCGACGGCCGGGGCGAGTCGGGCGAGCTGCCCCCGAACAACTGGGAGTCTGTCTTCGGCGGCCCCGCGTGGACCCGCGTCATGGAGCCCGACGGCTCGGCCGGCCAGTGGTACCTGCACCTCTTCGACACCTCGCAGCCCGACTTCGACTGGACGAACGAGTGGGTGCGCGAGCGCTTCCGGGAGGTCCTCCGCTTCTGGCTCGACCGCGGCGTCGACGGCTTCCGCGTCGACGTCGCGCACGGGATGATCAAGGCCGAGGGGCTGCCCGACTACACGCCGCCCGCCGACAGCGGGTCGATGGGCGGAGTCGCTCCCGCCGACGGCGAGCAGCCCGCCACCGCCCCCTACTGGGCGCAGGACGGCGTCCACGAGATCTACCGCGACTGGCACTCCCTGCTCGCCGAGTACCCGGACGACCGCGTGCTCTGCGCCGAGGCGTGGGTGCAGCCCCTCTCCAAGCTCGCCCGCTGGGTCCGCCCCGACGAGATGCACCAGGCCTTCAACTTCGCCTACCTCGAGACCCCGTGGAGCGCACCCGCCCTCCGCGACATCATCGACTCCTCCGTCGAGGCCTTCGCCGCCGTCGGCGCCCCGTCGACCTGGGTGCTGTCGAACCACGACGTCGTGCGCCACGCGAGCCGCCTGGCACTGACGTCCGACAACCCGCAGGGCTACGGCATCGGCCCGCGCACGCCGGGACTCCCCGACCCCGTCCTGGGGCTGCGCCGCGCTCGTGCCGCGACCGCCCTCATGCTCGCGCTCCCCGGCTCCGCCTACGTCTACCAGGGCGAGGAGCTCGGGCTCCCCGAGGCGATCGACCTGCCGGACTCGGCGCGTCAGGACCCGACCTGGTTCCGCACGGGCGGCGAGCGCTACGGCCGTGACGGTTGCCGGGTGCCGATCCCGTGGGAGGCGGACGCACCCGCGTACGGCTTCAGCGGCACCGGCGACTCCTGGCTGCCGCAGCCCGGCGACTGGGCGCCGCTCGCGCGCGACCGCCAGCGCGGTGTCGCGGGCTCGACGCTCGAGCTGTACCGGTCCCTGCTCGCGGTGCGCCGCGCCGAGGACCTGGGCTCCGGCGCCGTCGAATGGCTCGAGGGCTACCCGGAGGACGTCGTGGCGTTCCGCAACGGAGCCGTCACGGTGATCGCGAACCTCGGCGAGGCTCCGGTCGAGCTGCCCGTCGGCTCCGTGGTGCTGTCCTCGGAGGAGCTGCACGAGCCGGCGCTGCCCGCCGACACCACGGTCTGGCTGCGCGCGGAGTAGCGGGCCGCGGGGTCCGCCCGGCGGCTCCCGCGTCGCGCCGCCGGGTCAGCGCCCGGCGTTGGCCTTGAGCCAGAGGTAGGAGTCGACCTTGGTCACGCCGTCGAGGCGGATCTCGAAGTGCAGGTGCGGGCCGGTCGACATGCCGGTCGTGCCCACCAGGCCGAGGAGCTGACCGACCTTCACCGGGTCGCCCTCGTTCACGGCCGCCGAGCCGTGCTGCATGTGCGCGTACACGCTCGAGACGAGCTGCCCGTCGATCTCGTGGTCGACGATCACGTGCACGCCGAGCGAGCCCTCGCCGTCGATGACCGTGCGCACGACGCCGTCGGCGATCGCCTGGATGGGCGAGCCGTCGCCCGGGTTGAAGTCGGTGCCGCCGTGGTTCACCGAGCAGCCCGCGCAGTTGCGGTAGCCGAAGCGGTCGCCCACCGGCACGCCGACGGCGAAGGGCCACTGGATGGACGCGTTCGGGTCGTTGGTGAAGCCGGTGTCGGAGGTGCGGACGATGTCGGCGACGTTGGTCTGCGTCTTGCGCTCCTGCACGCCGAACCCGTCGCGGGCGACCGTCTCGGCGCTGACCTCGCCGGCGACGAACGACTGCGCGCCGCGGCGGGCGTCGGCGCCGAAGGGGGTCGAGAGGCTCTGCGCCTGCACGTCCTCCGCGGTCAGGAGCGATGTGGCCGGCAGAGAGGTCGCCGCCACGATGGCCGCGACGAAGGAGAGGGCGACGAGTCCGCCGACCCGGGCCCGGCGCACGGGCCGGAGCGGCGTCGCGCGCGGTGCGGGGACGGGGGCCGGGGCGCTGCGGACCGAGGCGACGCGGCGCTCCGCTTCGCGCAGCTGCTCCGCCGTGGGAGCCGCGAGGAGGTCGTCGGAGCCGCTCGCGAGCGAGACGTCGGAGGCGAGGGCCAGAGCGCGCTCGCGCTCGCGGAGCTCGCGACGGGAGAGGGGTGGAGTCGATTCGCCGGGGGTCGATGCAGGGGCAGCGGGGGCGGGCGAATCGGGGCTCACGAAATCGATGTCTTCCGTCGGGGGCAGGGGACGAGCGGGCCTCCAGGGAGAGGCACCGCTCGGTTCCGTGAGCGCAGCCTGTGCGAACATCACGAATTCATAAAGGATAACCACGGCCGGCGGGATCCGGCCAGAGGCCGCCGCGCACAGGCGCGATCGGGGCACGACCCGCGGCGAGCCCCGGCGGGATCCTGCGCCGATCCGCCTCTCGGCGCACGGAATCCCTGTCGGCCCGGCCTGGGAGAGCGGTTACACCTCGTCCGCGCGCAGGCGGCGCAGCAGATCCTCCAGCTCGGCGAAGAGAGGATCCGGTGCCGCGATGAGCAGGCCGGAGCCGAAGGGCGCGCCGTCGAGTCCCGCGACCCGCGCGCCCGCCTCCTCGGCGATGAGGGCGCCCGCAGCGAGGTCCCACGGGTTCAGGCCCCGCTCGTAGTACGCGTTCAGCTGCCCGGTGGCCACCGAGCACAGGTCGAGCGCCGCCGAGCCGATGCGGCGGATGTCGCGGACCGAGCCCAGGAGCTCCTGCACCACGGCGCCCTGGCGCATCCGGCGGCCCGCGTCGTAGCCGAAGCCGGTGCCGACCAGCGCGAGCGAGAGGGAGGAGGGAGCCGAGACCTGCAGCGCGACTCCGTCCCGCTCGGCTCCCCCGCCTCGGCTGGCCGTGGTCACCTCGCCCGTCGCTCCGTTCACGACCGCGCCGGCGAGCGCGGTCCAGGTCGCGGGATCCGGCTCCCCCTCCACCACAGCGATGCTGACCGCGTAGGAGGGGATGCCGTAGAGGTAGTTGACGGTCCCGTCGATCGGATCGACGACCCAGGTCAGCCCGCTCGTGCCGCCCCCCGACCCCGACTCCTCGCCGAGGAAGCCGTCGTCCGGACGCGCCTCGGCCAGGCGCCTGCGGATCAGCTCCTCGACCTCCCGGTCCGCGGCCGTCACCACGTCCTCCGGGGACGACTTCGACGCGGCGATCTCGACACCGTCCTGCCGCCGCTGGCGGGCGAGGTGCGCCGCCTCGACGGCGATCGAGCGGGCGATGGCGAGGAGGGGGGCGTTGTCGCTCATGGCCCCAGCCTAGGGATCGGGCCCATCATGGGGGGATGAGCACCCCTATCGCCCTCACCGGAGCCACCGGAGCCGTGGGCGGTCGCGTCGCGCGCGAGCTCGCCGACGCCGGTCACGCCCTCCGCCTGCTGGTCCGCGACCCGTCCCGCGCGCCCGGGCTCCCCGGGGCCGAGGTGGTGCGCTCCTCCTTCGCCGACGCGGGCGACTCGCTCGAGGGCGTGCGCCTCCTCCTGATGGTCTCCGCCTCCGAGAACGAGGAGCGCCGCGCCGAGCACCTCGCGTTCGTCGGTGCAGCCGCCGCCGCGGGTGTCGAGCACGTCGTCTACACCTCCTTCGCCGGAGCCGCACCCGACGCGGTCTTCACCCTCGCCCGAGACCACGCGGCCACCGAGGACGCGATCCGCCGCTCGGGCATGGGCTGGACGTTCCTCCGCGACAACCTCTACCTCGACTTCCTGCCCGCGATGCTCGGCGACGACGGCGCGATCCGCGGACCCGCGGGATCGGGCCGTGCCGCCGTCGTCGCGCGCGAGGACGTGGCCCGCGCCGCCGCCGCGGTCCTCCGCTCCCCCTCCGAGCACCGCGGAGCCGCCTACGAGCTGACCGGGCCCGAGGCCCTCACCCTCGACGAGGTCGCGGCGACCCTGACGGCGGCGGGCCGCCCCGCCGTGTACGTCGACGAGACCCTCGAGGAGGCGTACGCGTCACGCCGCCGCTGGAACGCACCGGGCTGGCAGCTGGACGCCTGGGTCAGCACCTACTCCGCGATCGCCGCCGGACAGCTGGAACACGTCTCGTCCGACGTCGAGCGGCTGACCGGACGGCCGCCGCTCTCCCTCGCGGCGTTCCTGGAGCAGGAGGCGCGGGGCTGAGGCGACGGCGCGGGCCGGGCCGACAGCGCGGGCCGGGCGACCGCGGAGGCCGGGCCGACGGCGTGCGGGGTGCGACGGGACGAAGACGCCGGGCCCGGCGATCCGCCGGACCGGTGCTCCCCCGGAAAGGCACTCCCCCGGAAAGGCACTCCGCCGGAACGGCGATCCCCCGACATGCGGAACGCCCCGCGCATCTCGTGATGCCGGGGCGTCTGCTGGGTGTTCCTGCTCGGTGGCGAGTGAGGGATTCGAACCCCCGAAGGCTACGCCGTCTGATTTACAGTCAGATCCCTTTGGCCGCTAGGGTAACTCGCCGTGGCGCACCCGACCGCGTGTTCACAACCGGAGGCGCTCAGCAAGGATACCCACGCGACCGGCGGATCGGAAATCGGTGCCGCGAGGCCTCAGTCCGCCTCCGCCGCGTAGCGGGACGCCGCCTCCGCGACCTTCCCCGCGTAGCTCCCGGCCGGGTTGTAGGCCGCGATCGCCGCCCGCCATCCCGACTCCGTCGAGAGGTCGCCGCCGGCGTCGCAGAGGTACCGGGCGGCGGTCACCGCCTGCTGGTCCACGTTCTGCGGATCCCATCCGCTCGACGCCCACGCCATCCACGTCGCGGGGATTATCTGCAGCGGACCCATCGCCCGGTCGACCTCGGCGTCGCCGTCCAGAGCCCCGCCGTCGTTGTCGGGGACCCGGTCGAAGCGCGTTCCGTCCAGGCGCGGACCGTAGATCGGCTCCGTCGGCCGCCCGTCCTCGCCCAGCTCGCCGCCGTCGATCGTGCCGTGCCTGCTCTCGACGTAGCCGATGCCGGCCAGGGTCGCCCAGTCCAACCGGCAGTCGGGGTCGACCGACGCCGTGAGGAGGGCCGTGCCCGCGTAGGCGGTGAGCGCACGCAGCGGGATGCCGCTCCCCTCGGACGCCGAGCCCAGCCACGCCTCGTCGGCGAGCAGTCGCACCGGCGTCGCCGCGGCCTGCTCGGGATCCTCCAGCACGACGGGGTCGGCCGCGACGGGAGCGGTCGCCGCGGGAGGCACGGTGGACAGGCCCTCCTCAAGCGTCAGCGCGGGCGGCCGCTGGCCGCAGCCGGCCAGGAGGAGGCCGGCGAGCGGGACGAGGACGAGAACGGGGAGGCGGCGCACCCCTCAGAGGTACCAGCCGCGCCTGGGGCCGGGCTCCGCCACGCCTGAAAGCTAAACTCGGAGCCATGGCAGATTCAACGTTCGACGTCGTCAGCAAGATCGACAAGATGGAGGCGGACAACGCCCTGAACCAGGCCCACAAGGAGGTCGAGCAGCGCTACGACTTCAAGAACGTCGGCGCCTCGATCGCCTGGAGCGGCGAGAAGATCCTGATCAAGGCCAACACCGAGGAGCGGGCGAACGCCATCCTCGACGTCTTCCAGTCGAAGCTGATCAAGCGCGGCATCAGCCTCAAGAGCCTCGACGCGGGCGAGCCCTTCGCGTCCGGCAAGGAGTACCGGATCGAGGCCACCCTCAAGGAGGGCATCGACCAGGAGCACGCGAAGAAGATCAACAAGCTCATCCGCGACGAGGCGCCGAAGTCGGTCAAGTCGCAGATCCAGGGCGACGAGCTCCGCGTCTCCTCGAAGAGCCGCGACGACCTCCAGGCGACCATGGCGCTCCTGCGCGGAGCCGACCTCGAGCTCGACCTCCAGTTCGTCAACTTCCGCTGAGGAATGACGCACACGGGAGCACGCGCGTGACCGCCGGCATCGACGAGCCCGACCGGCGGGGCCGCACCGGACTCGACCGGGAGGGCCTCGACCTCGTCGGGAACCCCGACGTCGTCGTGAAGGAGGTCACCCTCCTCTCGAGCGACTGGTACGTCCTCCGCACCACCCGCTTCGACTACCGGCACCGCGACGGCAGCTGGACCAGCGAGCAGCGCGAGACGTACGACCGGGGGAACGGCGCGGCGGTCCTGCTCTACGACGCCGACGCGCGCACCGTCGTCCTGATCCGGCAGTTCCGCTACCCCGCGTACGTGAACGGCGACCTCGACGGGATGCTCCTCGAAGTGCCCGCCGGTCTCCTGGACGAGGACGGGCCCGAGGAGGGCGCCCGCCGCGAGGCGTCCGAGGAGACCGGACTCGAGGTCGGCCGGCTCGAGCACGTGTTCGACGCGTTCATGAGCCCCGGCTCGGTCACCGAGAAGCTGCACTTCTACGCCGGCCGCTACCGCGCGGGCACCCGCAGCGGAGCGTTCGCGGGACTCGCCGACGAGGGCGAGGACATCGAGGTACTCGAGCTCTCGTTCGACGAGGCGCTGACCCAGATCGGCGTGCAGATCGTCGACGCGAAGACGATCATGCTCCTGCAGTGGGCGGCCCTGTCCGGCCCGTTCTCGCGCTGACGCGCGAGCGTCGCGCCTGCGGACGCGTCAGCGCGCGTACTCGGCGAGGGCGCGTCCGGTCAGCGTGTCCGCCGCCGCGAGCCCGACCGGAGTCCCCTCGAAGACGATCGTCCCTCCGTCGTGCCCGGCTCCGGGCCCCACGTCGATGATCCAGTCCGCGTGCGCCATCAGGGCGCGGTGGTGCTCGATCACCACGACCGAGTTCCCGGAGTCGACCAGCCGGTCGAGCAGTCCGAGCAGCGTGTCGACGTCCGCGAGGTGCAGGCCCGTGGTCGGCTCGTCGAGCAGGTAGACGGATCCGGACGAGGCCATGTTGATCGCGAGCTTGAGGCGCTGGCGCTCGCCCCCGGACAGCGTGTTCAGCGGCTGTCCGAGCGTGAGGTAGCCGAGACCGACGTCGACGAGACGGGCGAGCACCGTGTGCGCCGGTCCGCTCGCGAAGAACTCCGCGGCGTCGACGATCGGCATCGAGAGCACCTCGTGGATGTTCCTCCCGCGGAGGCGGTACTCGAGCACCTCAGCGGTGAACCGCTTGCCGTCGCACTCCTCGCAGACCGACGAGACCGTCGCGGCGGGGCCCAGCTCGGTGAAGATCATCCCGGCCCCCTTGCAGACGGGGCAGGCGCCTGCCGAGTTCGCGCTGAAGAGCGCCGGTCTCACACCGTTCGCCTTCGCGAAGGCCGCCCGGATCGCGTCGAGGACCCCGGTGTAGGTCGCCGGATTGCTGCGCCGCGAGCCGCGGATCGGCGACTGGTCGGCCACCACCACGCCGGGCCGACCCGCGAGCGAGCCGTGCAGGAGCGACGACTTCCCCGACCCTGCGACTCCGGTGACGACGGTCAGCACGCCCAGCGGGACGTCCACGTCGACGCCGCGGAGGTTGTGCGTGGAGGCCCCGCGGATCTCCACCGCCCCGGTCGGACGGCGCACGGCCTCCTTCAGCGGGACGCGGTGACCGAGATGACGGCCCGTCAGGGTGTCGGACGTGCGCAGCTGCGCCACCGTCCCCTCGAACCGCAGCTCGCCGCCGTGCGCACCGGCCCTCGGACCGAGGTCGACCACGTGATCGGCGATCTCGATGATCTCCGGCTTGTGCTCGACCACCAGGACGGTGTTGCCCTTGTCCCGCAGGCGGCGCAGCAGCTCGATCATCCGCGAGACGTCGTGCGGATGCAGACCCGCCGTCGGCTCGTCGAAGACGTACGTGACGTCCGTGAGGCTCGATCCCAGATGCCGCACCATCTTGACCCGCTGCGCCTCACCGCCCGAGAGGGTGCCCGACTCCCGATCGAGCGACAGGTAGCCCAGCCCGACCTGGACGAGGGCGTCGAGCGTCCCGAGGAGGGTCTCGACGATAGGAGCGACGGACGGCGCCTGCAGCCCGCGGAGCCACGCGGCGAGGTCGGTCGCCTGCAGCGCGGCGCACTCGGCGATGTTCCGGCCCCCGATGCGCGACTCCAGCGCCACCCGGGTGAGCCGGCCGCCTCCGCACTCGGGACAGGCGGCGAAGGTGGCCACCCGCTCGGCGAAGGCGCGGATGTGCGGCTGCGCCGCCTCCTTCGCCAGGTAGAGGCGGGTGACCTTCACCAGGAGGCCCTCGTAGGTCATCGTCATCCCGGCGATGGCCATCTTCGTGGCCGGACGGTGGAGGAACGCGTCCATCTGCTCGGGCGTGAAGTCGGCGATCGGCACATCGGCCGGATAGAGGCCCGACTCGGCGAGGCCCTTCCAGTACCAGCCGCCGACGACGAAGTTGGGGATCGCGTCGAGAGCGCCGCCCTCGAGCGACTTCGAGCGGTCGATCAGCGCGTCGAGGTCGATGCTCGACACCCGGCCCGTCCCCTCGCACCGCGGGCACATCCCCTCCGGCAGGTTGAAGGAGAACGCACCGCTCGTGCCCGCGTGCGGATCGCCGATCCGGCTGAAGAGGATCCGCAGCATCGTGTACGCGTCGGTCGCCGTGCCGACCGTGGACCGGCCGTTCGACCCCATCCGCTCCTGGTCGACGACGATCGTGGCCGACAGTCCGTCGAGCGACTCCACGTCCGGGCGGGCCGGCGACCCCATGAACTGCTGCACGAAGGCGGAGTAGGTCTCGTTGATGAGGCGCTGGGACTCGGCCGCGATGGTGCCGAAGACGAGCGACGACTTGCCGGAGCCCGAGACCCCGGTGAACACGGTGATCCTCCGCTTCGGGATGTCGACGTCGATCCCCCGGAGGTTGTTCTGGCGCGCACCGCGCACCCGGATGACGTCGTGGGGCGAGGCCGTGGTCATGCTGTCTCCGTCCAGAGCGGTGCCCGAATCCTAGAGGAGGTGCGCGGCGTCCGCGCCGGAACGACGAACGGCCCCCCGGAGTGCACCGGAGGGCCGTTCGGAGAGCACGCGTCAGAGCGCGACCGGCTCCGCCCGCGAGATCGCGATCATGTCCTCGCGAGGAACGACCTTCACGCGCGCACGGCCCTCGGGCTCGCCGAGCGCCATCTCGTGCTCGTCCAGCCGGTGCCAGCCGTCGAGATCCGTGTAGGCGATCTCCCGCTCCTCGAGCAGGGCGACCACGGCCGCCTCCTCGGGGTGCTCGGGCGTCCACCAGGACGCCTGGTCGTTGAGCACGTGCGCGACGGTCTCCATGGCGTCGGACTTGGTGTGCCCGATGAGGCCCACCGGTCCGCGCTTGATCCAGCCGGTCGCGTACACGCCGTGGACCTGCTGGTCCTCGTCGTCCAGGACCTGGCCCTCGCGGTTCGGGATCACGCCGCGCATCTCGTCGAACGGGAGGCCGTCGAGCGGCGAGCCGAAGTAGCCGACCGCGCGGTACACGGCCTGGACCGGGACCTCGCGGATCTCACCCGTGCCGCGCACTCCGCCCTCGCCGTCCGGCTCGGTGCGCTCGTACCGGATCGCGCCGACCCGACCGGATCCGTCGTCCACGAACTCGAGCGGCTTCGCCCAGAAGTGCAGGTGGAGACGACGCGAGGCGCTCCCGACCTCGCGGGTGCGCCACTGGTTGAGCACCCGGTTGATGACCATGACCTGCTTGTTGGTCGCGATGGCGGCCTCCGAAGCGGGATCGAGGTCGAAGTCCTCGTCGGCGACGATCATGTCGACGTCGCGCAGCTCGCCCAGCTCGCGCAGCTCCAGCGGCGTGAACTTCACCTGAGCGGGACCGCGGCGCCCGAAGACGTGCACGTCGGTGACAGGAGACGCCTTCAGCCCCTCGTAGACGTTCGGCGGGACCTCGGTGGGCAGGAGGTCCTCGGCGTGCTTCGCCAGCATCCGCGAGACGTCGAGCGCCACGTTGCCGTTGCCGATGACGGCGACGGAGGACGCCTCCAGCGGCCAGGTGCGCGACACGTCGGGGTGGCCGTCGAACCAGCTGACGAAGTCGGCCGCACCGTAGGAGCCCTGGAGCTCGACACCCGGGACGTCGAGCGGAGCGTCGCGGACGGCGCCGGTCGCGAAGATCACGGCGTGGTAGTGCCGCTTGAGATCCTCGAGCGTGATGTCGGTCCCGAAGTGCACGTTGCCGAAGATGCGGATGTCGCCCCGGTCGAGCACCTCCCGCAGCGCGGTGATGATCCCCTTGATGCGGGGGTGATCGGGCGCGACGCCGTAGCGGACCAGGCCGTAGGGCGCGGGCAGGTGCTCGAACAGATCGATCGAGACGTCGTACTTCTTCTCGGCCTTGATCATGAGGTCGGCGGCGTAGATGCCCGCGGGACCCGCGCCGACGATGGCCAGCCTGAGCTTGGTCATTGCGTTCCTCCTGCCGGGGCGCCGCAGCGCACAACCGGTCTCATTCCTGCGGCGCAGGGCGCGCCGCGACGATCGGGGTCAGCCGTTGCGCTCGACGACGGTGTCGGCGAAACGCGTCAGCGCCTTGCGGACGGAGCCGTCGGGCAGCGGAGCGAGGGCGGCGACGGCCTCGTCGGCCCACCGGTGGGCCTCGGCGAGGGTCTGCGCGGTGACGTCGTGATCGCGCAGCTGAGCGATGGCGTCCGAGATGTCGGCGCTCTGCTCCTCCGTGTGCGCGATGGCGTCGTTCGAGCGGCTCACATAGCTCTCGATGCGGGCGAGGAGAGCCGCGGCCTCCCTATCGGAGGAGGCGCGCTCGCGCAGGCGCAGGATCGGCAGCGTCGACACGCCGGCGCGGATGTCCGTGCCGGGGTTCTTTCCGGTCTCCTCCGGCTGGGGAGAGAGGTCGATGACGTCGTCGACGATCTGGAAGGCGACGCCGATCTTCTCGCCGAAGACGCGCATGGCCTCCTCGTACTCCTCCGGAGCCTCCGAGAACGCGACTCCCGTGCGGCCCGCCGCGGCGATCAGGGACCCGGTCTTGTCGGCCAGGACGGACAGGTAGTGCTCGACCGGGTCCTCGCCGTCGGTCGGGCCGACCGTCTCATGCAGCTGCCCGAGGACGAGCCGCTCGAACGTGTCGGCCTGGAGCCGGATCGCCTTGTCGCCGAGCTCGACCATCAGCTGGTTCGCGCGGGCGAAGAGCAGATCGCCCGTCAGGATGGCCACGTTGTTGCCCCACACGGTCTGCGCCGACGGGACGCCGCGGCGCTTCTCCGCCTCGTCCATGACGTCGTCGTGGTAGAGCGATGCGAGATGCGTGATCTCGATCGCCTGCGCACCGAGCAGGACCTGCGGCGTGTTGCCGCGGCCCAGCGACGCGGCCAGGAGGGTGAGCATCGGGCGCACGCGCTTGCCGCCCGCCTCGAGGAGGTACCGGGTGGAGACGTCGGCCACGGCGTCCGCGAAGGACAGCTGCCGGACGAGACCCTCCTCGACCTGCTCCAGACCCGCGTCGATCGTGCGGGCGAGAGCGCGGTCCGACGAGGAGGAGAAGATGCGCTCGGAGAGGCCGAGCTGCGCCGTCAGAGACGGGCTGCGACGGGCGACGGGCGCAGTGGCGTTCACAGGGAAACCCTAACGTCTCGGCCTGTGCGGACCCCGGTCGTCATCGGGTCGCCGCGATCGGCTTGACGCCGCGGTGCAGCGCCACGATGCCCGCGGTCAGATCGCGGTAGGCCACACGCTCGAAGCCCGCCGCGCGGAGCCAGGCGGCGACGACGCTCTGCTCCGGCCAGGCCCGGATGGAATCGCCGAGATAGTCGTACGCGGGATTGTTCGACGACGCGAGGCGCACGACGGCGGGCATGACCCTCGACAGGTAGAAGTCGTACGCGGCGGCCAGCGGAGCGATCGGCGGAGTCGAGAACTCGCAGATCACGACCCGGCCGCCGGGCTTCAGCACACGCAGGAACTCGGCGAGCGCCGTCCTCGGCTCGGCCACGTTGCGCAGACCGAACGAGATGGTCACGGCGTCGAACGACTCGTCCTCGAACGGGAGATCCATCGCGTCGGCCTGGACGAACTCGATCCGGTCGTTGCCCGCCTGACGGCGACGGCCGACGGCGATCATCCCCGGGGAGAAGTCGGCTGCGACGACCTGGGCGCCCGACCGCGCCAGCGACGCGCTCGACGTGCCGGTGCCGGCCGCGATGTCGAGGATGCGCTCACCGGGAGCAGGGTTGACGGCGCGAGTCGTCGCGATCCGCCAGAGCCGGTCGTTCCCCACCGAGAGGAGTCCGTTCACCAGGTCGTAGGCGGGAGCCACGGTGTCGAACATCGAGGCGACCTCGTCGGGCCGTTTGGTGAGGTCTGCCTTCGTCACGATCCGCAAGTCTACGGCGAGACGAGGGACGGCGGCTGTGCATCCGCCGTCCCGCGCCCGGTCGGCGCGCTCCCCCATGGGGAAGCGCCGGGACCGCCCCGCTCCGCCTCGCGCGGCGGCCCCGGACCGAATCACGGTAGCAACGGAGCCCTGCGCCCCGAGCCCCGCGGCATGGGACGTCCCATCCTCTGGCGCGGGCGTACCCTGCTGAGGTGACGCTCATCGGCGCTGGAACCCCCCTGCTGCGTGCGGAGACGACTCCACTGGACTCTCCGCCGTCGCTCCTCTCCCACTCCGACCCGAGGCGGCCCCTCCTCTGGCAGCGCGACGGCGCCGGGCTCAGCGGACGCGGCGAGGCCCTGCGCCTCGAGTTCTCGGGCCCGGAACGGCTGCGGGAGGCGGCGGCAACCTGGCGTCGGCTCTGCGACGCGGCGACGGTGGAGGACCGGGTCGGACTGCCCGGGACGGGGCTGGTCGCGTTCGGGACCTTCGCTTTCTCGAGCCGATCCGAGGCGACGAGCGTGCTGATCGTGCCGCGCACCGTGATCGGGACGCGCGACGGCCGGTCATGGCTGACGCGGATCACGATCGGCGAGGCGGAGAGACCGTATACGCCGAGCGAGGAGCCGCTGGGGGCGGAGTACCACGTGCCGCTCTCGCCGGGTGCGCTGCCGCCGGACGGGTACCGCGCGGCGGTCGCTGCCGCGGTGGAGACGATCCGGGCGGGTGAGCTGTCCAAGGTCGTGATCGCGCGCGATCTGAAGGGACGGCTCCCGCCGGGGGCGGACCTGCGTCGGATGCTGGGTGCGCTCACCGAGCGGTACCCGGCCTGCTGGGGCTTCGCCGTGGACGGATTCCTCGGCGCCAGTCCGGAGACGCTGGTCGCGGTCGATCGGGGCGAGATCTCGGCGAGGGTGTTGGCCGGCACGGCCGCACGAGGCGAGGATCCCCTCGCCGACGCGGACGTGGAGGCCGCTCTGCTCGAGAGTCCGAAGGACCGCTCGGAGCACGCTTTCGCTCTCGCCAGTCTGGTCCGGGAACTCGAGCCCCACACACGGGAGCTGACGGCGGGCGCCGCCCCGTTCACGCTCCGCCTGCCGAATCTCTGGCACCTCGCGACGGACGTGCGAGGAATTCTGGACGACTCCTCCAGCGCGCTCGATCTCGTCGATGCTCTTCACCCGACCGCCGCAGTGGCCGGCACTCCGACCGCCGACGCCCTTGCGCTCATCGAGCACCTGGAGCCCTTCGACCGCGGTCGGTACGCAGGACCCGTCGGCTGGATCGACGGCAACGGCGACGGCGAGTGGGCCGTCGGACTCCGCAGCGCCGAGGTCACGGCCGAGGGCGCGGTCACGGCCTGGGCGGGCGCCGGCATCGTGGCCGACAGCGTTCCCGAGTCCGAGCTCGCCGAGACCCGAATGAAGTTCCGCCCGATCACCGACGCGCTGGCCTGACGCACGTCGGGAGTCGTTGAAGCCGTCGGCTACCCGGCGCCTACCCCGCCGGGTCCCCGTCGAGCCGGGGAGCACCCGGCCGTCGTCCTGCGCCCACCGGCGGACGCCCGGGCAGTGCCGGCGGCCGGGTCGTCACGCGACGGCCGGTCGGTGTGGTCCAGTCCGCTGTGCCGTCCGGATGGAGCAGATACGTCCAGCGGTCGCCGTGGCGCACGTGGTGGTGGGCGACGCACAGGGAGGCGAGGTTGTCGGGAGTCGTCTCTCCCCCGTTCCGCCATTCGACGCTGTGGTCGGTCTCCGTCGAGGACGCCGGCCGGGTGCAGCCCGGGAAGCGGCAGGTCTGGTCGCGGAGGCGGACCAGCAGCCTCATCCTCGGCGGCGGGAGGCGGTGCCGGCGCCCGACGGAGACGACCGCGCCGGTCTCCTCGTCGATCAGCACGGGAGTGAAGGCGGCGGCGTCGTCGATGAGCGCTCGCACCGCCTCGGCGGGGATCGGCCCGTAGCCGTCGAGCTCGGCGGCCGCCTCGTCGTCACCTGCGGCGGTGCTCGCCGCCACGGTGACTCTCACCTCGGCCCGCAGTCCGGTCGAGGGCGCCGCGGCTCCCTCCGGAGTGGTCCACGCCACGTCCCCGTGGCAGAGCAGGTCGGCCCACGCGTCGGCGCGGAGCTGCGCCAGCGTCCGCAGATCGCGGTCCCCTTCGGCGCCGTCCCGCAGATCCCTCGCGATGCGGTCGAGCCGGGCGAGCGCTCCGACGGCCTCGGGCGCGGGGACGTGCGCGCACACCGTCGCCATGCCGTCGATCCCGGCTGTCATCCACACCCGGCGGTCCTCGCGGGCGCGAGCGTGCCGCTCGGCGAGGGGCTCGTCGTGCAGCTCCTCCCGCACCCGCGCGAGGGCGTGGCGCAGCTGCCCCGGGGTCAGCGTCTCCGCGAGGTCGACGGCCCGGTCGTCGTAGGCCGCGCGCGCCGCTGCCGGGAGGGTCGCCGCGACGGAGCAGACGAGCTGGCCGGCCTCCCAGCGCATCCTGGCGTCGGCGAGCGCGGAGCGGGTCCGCGGCAGCTCCTCCATCAGGAGCGAGGCGTGCAGCAGCTCCCTGGCGGCGGTGCGCTCGGAGACCCCGAGGGCGACGGCGAACTCCGCTCGGATCGACCGTTCGACGAGGTCCGTCGCATCCTTGCTGTCCGTCGAGGAGCCTCGGGCGAACGCGTCGGGACAGGTCAGCGCCGCGCGGTGTCCCGCGTGCAGCGCCTCCGCCGCGGTCAGGAGCACCGGGGAGGCGCTCCTCGCGAGCGCCGCCGCCCGGTCGCCGAGGGCGAGGACCTCTCCTCGCACCGTCTCCGCATCAGCCATGCCTCCAGCGAAGCAGCAGAAGACGAGCTGCGGAGCTCGAACGAGGCGTCCCCGGGAGAACAGCGTCCGACGACGACCTGTGGAGGACCGACCGACCGGACCCGTGCGGACTCAGCGCTCGAGCCGGATCTCCACGATGCCCGGCCCGTCGCCCGGCGAGGTCAGCGCCTGCTCCAGCTCGCCGCGCGTCGCCGCACGACGGTGGCCCCACCCGTAGGCGCGCGCGAGAGCCTCCAGATCGGCGTTCTGCGGGGTGAACTGCACGCGGTCGAACGCATCGGGATGCGAGCTCGATGCGACCTCGAGTCCGTCGAAGATCGTGCCGCCCCCGTCGTTCACGACGACGAGCTGCACGCGCGGGCGTCGCTCTCCGGGCGGGAGGAGGAGGCCGCCGGCCTCGTGGAGCAGAGTGAGATCGCCGAGGACCGCGCGGGTGACTCCGCCGGCTCCCTGCTCGGTCGCCTGCGAAGCCACCGCGATCCCGAGAGCCGTCGAGATCGTGCCGTCGATGCCGGCGAGGCCGCGGTTCGCCAGGACGGATATCCGCTTGCCCGGCAGGGTCCCGTCGGCGACGCGGATCAGCCGCGACGCTCCGAACAGCAGCCGGTCGTGCGGCCAGGTGACCTTCCAGACCGCGGCGACGACGAAGTCGCGGGTGAGCGGTGCCCTGATCGCGGCGAGGGCGTTGCGCGCGTAGCCGCGGCGGTCCTCGACCGACATCGACCCGGCGTCGGGGACCTCGTCCAGCTCGTCGGGGTCGACCGTCAGGGCGCGGCTCGCGGACACCCAGGATCCGGCCCAGGCGCGCTCGCCGCGCTCGGGACGCGGCGACCCCTCGGGGCGGACCACGTCGACGCCTCCGACGCGGCGGGCGCGCCGGCCGGGGTTGTAGAACTGCTCGCGCACGGCGTCCACGACGATCACCTCGACGTCCTCGCGCCGCAGCAGCTCGGGGACCTCGCGGGAGAGCGTCGGGTGTCCGAGCACGATCGCCCGGCGGATGCGTCCGCCGAAGTCGGGCTCGCCGAGCAGGCCCCGCCAGGCGACGACGAGTTGCGGTCCGAAGCGGGCGCCGGAGGAGACCTCGGCGAGCAGCGGCCAGTCGCCGGCGCGAGCGATCTCCTCGGCCGCGGCGCCCGCCTTGTCCCCGGCGATGACGACCGTGAGCGGCTCACCAGGGCCGGCGGTCACGACGGCACCCGGGATCCAGGATCCGACGGCGGGCGACGAGACCGGTTCGATCCGCTCCATGTCGGGCAGAGCGGAGGAGAGCGGATCGCGGAAGGAGAGGTTCAGATGGACCGGCCCGCGGCGCGCCGCGGTGACGGCACGATCGGCGAGCGCCCGCGCGTCCTCGGGCAGGGAGGCGTCGTCCGGAGCAGCGACGTCCTCGAACAGCCGCACGGCACGCCCGTACAGCTCGCGCTGCTCGGCCGTCTGGTTCGAGCGGATGCCGCGCAGCTCGTCGGGCCGGTCGGCGGTCAGCACGATCATCGGCACGTCCGAGGCGTCCGCCTCGAGCACGGCCGGGTGCAGGTTCGCGGTCGCCGTGCCGGAGGTCGTGATCACGAGCGCCGGCATCCGGGATTCGAGGGCGAGGCCCAGCGCCAGGAACCCCGCGGAGCGCTCGTCGATCCGCACGTGCAGCCGGATGTCGCCGCGGGTCTCGAGCTCGGCCGCCACCAGGGCGAGCGCCTGCGAGCGGGAGCCCGGAGCGACGACGACGTCGCGGACGCCGAGCGCGACGAAGCGGGTGAGGAGGTCGACCGCGAATCGGGTGGAGGGGGCGACCGGCCGGTGCTCAGGCATCCCGGCGGCCGGGGCCGTCGGCCTCGCCCTGCTCGTCCATCTCGGCGAGGTCGCGCTCGAGCTGGGCGATGCGCTCTGCCTGCAGGCGCTCCTCCTCGGGGTCGCGCTCGGTGCGGAGGGTGCCGAGGAAGTCGGGGTCGTCGTCCGGAGCGGTGTAGCGGCGGCCGGCGGCGCGCTGCTTGCGGGGACGGCCGATCCAGAACCACAGTCCCGCACCGATGACCGGGAGGATCAGCACCACCAGGAGCCAGGACCACTTCGGGATCGCCCGCACGGCGTGACGGTTGCTCATCGCGACGTCGATCACGGTGTAGACCGTGAAGACGGCGAGGGCCACGAGCAGGCCGATGACGAGGCGGATCATGGACACGAGTCTACGTCCGGCACCCCCGTCGGGGAGGGTCCGCACGGACGCTGGACAGGAGGCTCCCACGGTGCTCACGGAAGCGCGTGCAGGGGCCGACGTACACTGTCCCGGTGAAACTGAGCCGCGCGGTCGTCGTCTACTCGCTCCTGCGCCTGGCGATGTTCGCCGGCGTCTTCGTGCTGGTGTACCTGCCGGCGCGCACCTTCGTCGACTCGGAGCTGACGGCAGCGGTCACCGCGGGCTTCGTCGCCGCGATCGCGAGCCTGTCCCTCTCCTACATCCTGCTGAGGAAGCCCCGCGAGCGCATCGCGGAGGCGATCTACGAGCGCCGCAAGGACGTCCCGCGCGCCCCGACCGACGACGACGTCGAGGACGCCGCGGTCGACGCGACCCGCGACGACCGCTGAGCCGGGCGCTCCCGCCGGCGAGGCCTCCCCTCTGACGCGCTGACCCCGCTCGCACCAGGCCCGGCCCGCAACAGCCGATCTCACCCGAATCCGGCCCACCCGAGCCCGCCTCGTGCGAGCCGCCGCTCTAGAACGCCAGCGCCGCCCCGAGGATGACCGCGTAGGCGAGCCCGCCCAGGCTGGTCAACTGCAGCGCCAGGATGAGCTCCTTCGCCGTCTTCGCCGTCAGGGTGATCAGGATGGCCGGCAGGATCATCAGAAGCACGAAGAGCGTCAGCCATGCCAGCGGGTAGAACAGCGCGAGGATCACCGCGATGCCGAACGGGATCAGCACGAAGCCCGTGTAGATCGCGCGGGACACGGCCGGTCCCGCGAGGACCGCGAGGGTCCGCTTGCCCGAGAGGCGGTCGGTCGGGATGTCGCGGATGTTGTTGACCATGAGCACGGCGCAGGCGAACAGGCCCGCCGCCACGGCGCCGAGCCACGACTCCTGGTTGGTGCGGCCGATCTGCACGAACGTGGTGCCGACGGTGGCGACCAGGCCGAAGAACACGAAGACGAAGAGCTCGCCGAGCCCGAGGTAGCCGTAGGGGCGGCGTCCGCCGGTGTAGAACCAGCCCGCCGCGATCGCCGCCGCGCCGACGATCAGGAACCACCACTGCCCCGAGAGGGCGGTGAGCACGAGGCCGGCGACGGCCGCGATCCCGAAGAAGACCAGGGCGACGGTGAGCACCTGGCGGGGCTTCGCCGCTCCGGAGCCGGTCAGCCGCGAGGGTCCGACGCGGTTGGCGTCGGTGCCGCGCACGCCGTCGGAGTAGTCGTTGGCGTAGTTGACGGCGATCTGCAGGGCGAGCGAGACGGCCAGGCAGAGCAGGGCGCGCACCCAGTGCCAGCCCTCGTCGACGACCTGGGTCGCTCCGGTGCCGATGAGCACGGGGGCGACGGCCAGCGGGAGGGTGCGGAGGCGGGCGCCGGCGATCCACTCGCGGGGACCGGCGGGCTTCACGACGATCGTTCGCGGGCTGCCCCCGGGGCGGCCGCTGGAGGACTTCTTCTTGCGACTCGTACTCGACACGGAGGGAATCCTACCCACCGGCCCGTCGACGCTCGGAGCCGGTCAGCCCTGCTCGGCGAGCACCTCGAGGGCGCGGCGGTCGGGCTTCCCGGAGGCGAGGAGGGGGATGCGGCCGACGGGCAGCACGACCGCAGGAGCGGCGGCGCGCCCGAGGCGGTCGGCGATCAGGGTGCGCAGGTCGGTGAGCGCGGGAGCCTCCTCCGCCGTGACGACGACCGGGACCTCGCCCCACTGCTCGTCCGCCCGCCGCACGACGACCGCGTCGGGGACGGGCCCCTCGCGGAGCACGGCCTCGACGGCGTCGAGCGACACCTTCTCCCCGCCCGACACGATCACGCGGTCGAGCCGACCGGTCACCCGGAGGCGCCCGTCGACGATCGACCCCGCGTCGCCCGTGCGGTACCAGCGCTCCCCGTCGAGCTCGAGGAAGGCGGAGGCGCTGCGCTCGTGGTCGATCGCGCCGTCGGCGTCGAGGTAGCCCTCCGCGAGGGTCGGGCCGCCGAGCAGCACCTGCCCGTTCTCGACGCGCATCCGCACGTCGTGGAGCGGGACGCCGTCGTAGACGCAGCCGCCGGACGTCTCGCTCGATCCGTAGGTCAGGCGGATGCGCGCACCGAGGGCGGCGGCGCGGTCCCGCAACGGCTGCGGCGTCGCCTGGCCGCCGATCAGGAGCGCGTCGAACGAGCGGAGCGCCTCGGCCGCGGCCGGATCGCGCTCGGCGAGGTCCAGCAGCCGCGCGAGCTGCACGGGGACCAGCGAGGAGTACCGCCGCTCCCCCGCCGGCATCGTCCGAGCGAGAGCGAGGAAGGCCGCCGCGTCGAAGCCGCCGGCCGGGAGGACGACCGGGTCGGCCTCCGCGGTCAGCGAGCGGACGAGCACCTGCAGTCCCGCGACGTAGTGCGTCGGCAGGCAGAGCAGCCAGCGTCCCGGCCCGCCGAGCTCGGCGAGGGTCGTGGAGGCGCTGGTGAGCAGGGCCGCTGTCGAGAGCGCGACCCGCTTGGGCGGCCCCGACGACCCCGAGGTCTCGACGACGGCGGCGACGCGCTGCGGCACGACGGCATCCTCGGAGGCGGTCGCAGCGCCGGGGGCGGAGACGCGGATCGCCGGGCCGCTGCCGTCCAGGGCCGCGCGAAGAGCGAGGAGGACGGCCTCGACCGTCGCGTCGACACCGGCGAGCGGGCGGGTCACCTGCGTGCCCTCCGGCTCAGAACTGCCACGGGAACGGCGACCAGTCGGGCTCGCGCTTCTCGAGGAAGGAGTCTCGTCCCTCGACGGCCTCGTCGGTGCCGTAGGCGAGGCGCGTGGTCTCGCCCGCGAAGAGCTGCTGGCCCACGAGGCCGTCGTCCACGGCGTTGAACGCGTACTTCAGCATCCGGATGGCCGTGGGCGACTTGGTGAGGATCGTCTCGGCCCACTCCACCGCGGTCGTCTCGAGCTCGGCGTGCGGGACGACCGCGTTCACGGCGCCCATCTCGTAGGCGCGCTGCGCGGAGTACTCCCGCGCGAGGAAGAACACCTCGCGCGCGGCCTTCTGCCCGATCTGGCGGGCGAAGTACGCCGAGCCGTAGCCCGCGTCGAAGGAGCCGACGTCGGCGTCCGTCTGCTTGAATCGCCCGTGCTCGGCGGAGGCGAGGGTGAGGTCGCAGACCACGTGCAGCGAGTGCCCGCCTCCCGCGGCCCAGCCGGGGACGGCCGCGATGACGACCTTCGGCATGAAGCGGATGAGGCGCTGCACCTCGAGGATGTGCAGGCGGCCGTTCCGCGCGGAGTCGATGCCCTCGGCGGTCTCGCCGTCGGAGTACCGGTAGCCGTCGCGGCCGCGGATCCGCTGGTCTCCTCCCGAGCAGAACGCCCAGCCTCCGTCGCGCGGGCTCGGGCCGTTGCCGGTGAGGATGACGACGCCGATGCGCGGGTTCGTCCGGGCGTCCTCGAGGGCGCGGAACAGCTCGTCGACCGTGCGCGGCCGGAACGCGTTGCGGACCTCGGGCCGGTCGAACGCGACCCGCGCGATGCGGCCGGAGCGGTCGTGGTGGTAGGTGATGTCCTCGAGTGCGTCGAAGCCGTCGACGGCCGCCCAGCGGTGCGCGTCGAACAGTTCGGAGACCTGCGTGCTCATGTCACGACCCTACTGATCCGGACTGCACGGCGACTCGACACCGCTCGGGCAGACGGAAGGGGACCCCGCTGACGCGGAGTCCCCTTGCCGGTGCTCGCCCCTACTTGGCGGCGGAGGTGGTGCGGTTCTCGGCCGACACCATCCAGGCGTACTGCTCGAGGCTCTGGATGATCGCGTGGAGAAGGTCCGCGCTGGTCGGGTCCTCCTCGTCCACCTGGTCGTGGACCTCGCGCATGGTGGCGGCGGTGTTCTCGAGGCGGATCGTGACCAGGTCGACGGTCTCGGCCGTGTCGATCTCGCCGTGCGGGTACTCGGGGAGGGTGGTGGTCGCGGCGACGGTGTCGCTGCGGCCGTCCGGGATCCCGTGGAGGGCGCGCATGCGCTCGGCGATGTCGTCGCTGAACTCGCGCGCGGCCTCGATGATCTCGTCGAGCTGCAGGTGGAGGTCGCGGAAGTTCTTGCCGACGACGTTCCAGTGGGCCTGCTTGCCCTGGACGTGGAGCTCGATCAGGTCGACGAGGACGATCTGGAGGCTGTCGAGCAGCTCCTTGGAGGCCTTGAAGCCCTTCTCGGCGTTCTGACGGCGGCTGGTCTTGGCACCGGAGCCCGCGGGGGCTTCGACGTGGCGTTCGAGGGTGGTGGTCATGGACCGTTCCTTTCTCTTGCAGTGCCGGGTGCGGTGTCCCGCCCCGAGTCTGGCTTCTTCGGCTGGACGGCGCCCGCACGCGCGGGGTGCGCGCGCTGGGCGGGGCCCGTGGTTGCAGGGATCAGATCGTGGCGACGGATCCGGAGTCGACGCGGTAGTTCGAGCCGTTCACGAACGAGGCGCGGTCGGAGCAGAGGAAGGCGATCACGGCTGCGACCTCCTCGGCCTCGCCCCGGCGCTTCAGCTCCATGTACGGCCGCTCCTCGTCGAGGAAGGACGAGATCGCCTCGTCGACCGAGGTGCCCCTCTGCTCGGCGCGCTTGGACATCATCGCGTCGGTCATCGGAGTGCGGATGAACGCGGGCGAGACCGTGTTCACGAGCAGGCCCTCCTGCGCGTAGGAGCGCGAGAGGCCCTTGGCGAAGGCGAGGACGCCCGCCTTCGCGGCGCAGTAGGGCAGTTCGTCGTCGTAGGGCTGCACGGCGTCCTCGGAGGCGATGAGCACGAGCCGGCCCCAGCCTCCGGTGCGGAGGTCGGGGAGGAACTCGCGCACGAGCCGCACAGGCCCGAGCAGATCGACCTCGAGGGTGCTGGTCCAGCCCTCGTCGTCGATCTCGTGGAAGAGGCCCTGCGCCCCCGTGACTCCGGCGCACTGCACGAGGATGTCGATCGCGCCGACCGCTCCGGCCACGCGGCGATGCAGCTCGACGAGCTGCTCCGTGCTGGTGACGTCGGCGGCGAAGGCGTGCAGGCGGCCCTCCGGAGCGTCGAGCCCGGCCGCCGCCCGGTCCAGCTCCGCCTGGTCCTTGTCGGTGATCACGACGGTCGCGCCCTCGGCGAGGAGGAGCTGCGCCGTGGCCAGGCCGATGCCGGAGTCGCCTCCGGTGACGAGGGCGGTGCGGCCGGTGATCCCGAGATCCATGCTGAGGTGCTCCTTGTGGGTGCGGTGCGAGGGGGTGGTACCGGTCTACGCCCCTCGGAGCCGGCCCTCAACGGGTTGCGCGGACGCCGTCGGCGGGGTTACGCGCGGCCGACCTTCTTCGGCGCCAGCTCCTCGATGGTGATGGCCGCGTTGATCAGCGCGAGGTGGCTGAGCCCCTGCGGCAGGTTGCCCCAGAAGGCCAGGTCGTCGACCGCGATCATCTCGGACATGATCCCGACGTCGTTCGGGACCGTGGCGACGAGCTCGTCCATCAGGGCGACCGACTCGTCGTGCCGACCGACGCAGGCCAGGGCGGAGGCGAGCCAGAACGAGCAGGCCACGAACGGGTGCTCCTCGCCCTCCATGCCGGAGTAGCGGAACAGCAGCGCGCCGCGGCCCAGCTCCTTCACCAGGGCGTCGATGGTCGAGATCATCCGCTCGCCGCGCTCGTAGCCGCTGGGCGCGTGCAGGAGCACCGAGGCGTCCAGCTCCTCGCTGCCCGGGTACATCACGTAGGAGCCGAGCTCCTCGGACCAGCAGTGCTCCTCGATCCACTCCCGGATGCGGTCGCGCTCGAAGCGCCAGCGGTCGGGGCTGCCCGCGACCTGGCCGAGCTCCGCCAGGTGCACGGCCGCGTCGAGCGCCTGCCAGCAGCCCATCTTCGAGGAGGTGTAGTGCTGCTCCTCCTCCAGCTCCCACATGCCCGCATCGCGGTTCCGCCACAGGTCGCAGGTGGTGTCGGCGACGCGGGCGAGGAGCCGACCGGTCTGGATGTCGAGGACGTTGCCCTCGTCGACGTAGATGCGGCAGATGTCGAAGAGGTCGCCGAAGACGCCCAGCTGCAGCTGGCTCTGCGCTGCGTTGCCGGCGACGACCGGGCCGATGCCGGCGTAGCCCGGGACGTCGAACTCCTCGAGGACGGTCGGCATGGAGCCGTCGAGTCCGTAGAAGATGTGCAGGTCCGGCCCGTGCTCCTTGATCGTGCGGAGGAGCCAGGACAGCGCGGCGTGCGTCTCCTCGCGCAGGCCGAAGCGCACCAGCGCGTGCATCGTGTACGCGGCGTCGCGCACCCAGGCGAAGCGGTAGTCCCAGTTCTTGCCGCCGTTGGGCGACTCCGGGAGCGACGTGGTCGCGGCCGCGGCGATGGCTCCTGTGGGCGAGTAGATCAGCAGCTTGAGCGCGAGGGCGCTGCGCTGGACGGCCTCGGACCACGGGCCGTCGTAGGAGAACTCCTCCGACCAGTTCTGCCAGCTGCGGATGGTGCGGTCGATGCCGCGGTCGACGTTCTTCGCGACCGGGAAGTGCAGCGGCTCGTCATGCGTGGCCGACACGACCAGGACGTGCCGCACGGCGTCCTTCCCCGCGGTCACGACGAAGGAGCCCGTCAGCTCGTCGCCGGCGCCGGAGGGCGCGTCGTCGCCGTCGGGCCCGTGCTCCTGCCCGGTGACGCCGATGGTGATGTCTCCGGCGCGGATGAGCGAGCGGCCGTCGGCGTTCTGGATCCACGGGGAGAACCGGCCGAGTCCCGTTCCGGGACGCACGGCCCACCGCATCCGCACCTCGCCGTCGACACCGTCCACGCGGCGCGCGAGCTCGGCCCACGGGAGGCGGCCCGCGATCCCGGTGACGAGCGCGTCCGTCACGCGGACGGTCCCCGACTCGGTGGTGAAGGTGGTCTCGAGGACGTTCGTGTCGCGGATGTAGGCGCGCGAGACCTCGGCGGGCTCCTCGGGGGCGAGCTCGACGCAGCCGCCGGACTCGGCGTCGATCAGGGCGGCGAAGGCGGGGGTGGAGCCGAGGTCCGGGACGGGCATCCAGTCGACGCTGCCGTCCTTCGCGATCAGGGCGACCGTGCGACCGTCTCCGATCGCGGCGTAGTCGCGCAGGGGCCTGGTCGAGCGGGGTGCAGCCATCCCCTCACCGTAGGGCGCGGGCGGTGCACCGATTCGGGCTTGCGGGCGGACGGGCTTGCTTGTAGCGCCCGGTCAGGTCGTGGCGACTCCGCCGTACTCCTCGAGGCGGTCGGTGAACTCGCCGCGGTCCTCGTCCTGGAGGACCCCGTTCGCGTACCCCGCCAGGAACGCGCCCTGCGGGTCCGGCGAGAGGCCGACTCCGTCGAGCATGTCGGCGACCAGGCCGGTCGGATCGGCGTCGAGGTCGACGAGGCCCAGCTCGATCGCGGGCACGAGGTCGGCGGATGAGCGGGCGGTGACGATCCAGAGCGCGGCCGAGGCCTCCTCGTCCGAGAGGTCGCCGTCGAGCTCGTAGCCCGCCTCCGACCACTCCTCGGGGGTGTCGGCCACCTCGACGTCGTCGAAGCCGAGAGGCGAGAGCGCTGCGGTGAAACGGTCGACCGCCGCCTGCCTGTCGGCGTCGGTCGAGACGTCGGCGGCGGCGTACTCGGTCGCCGAGATGTAGTCGTAGAGGAGGGAGGGCCCGCCGTAGGCGTTCTGCGACTGCTCGTAGTACTCGTCGTCGGCCGAGGTCCACTCCTCGGGGACGGCGCCCTCGACGGCCGCGACGGCCTTCTCGGCACTCGCGCGCACGTCCTCCGCGGACGGCTGGCCGAGGATCGTCGCGGCGTCGCCGTCCTGGTAGCCGGGGTAGTCGTAGAGCGGATCGGACGGGTCCCCGCTGCCGAACGGGTCGTCCGTCGGGTCGCCGAACGGCTCGGACGGAGCGCTCGTCGACGCGCTGCCGGCGGCGGAGTCGAGCGCGCCGCCCACTCCGACGGCGACGAGCGTGCCGAGCACGCCGGTGTAGACGACGCCCACGAGGAGGCTCGTGCCCAGCGCGATCCAGGCGCCCCTGCCGAGCGGGCGGTGGGAGGGGACGGAACCCTGCGTCGGGCCCGGGGCGGGCGCGGGCGGCGGGCTCATCGGCATCTGGCTCATCGCACTCCTCCGGACTCCAACGGCAGCCTCGTCAGTCTGGCACCTCGGCGGGCGCTCGGAGGAGGGACCCCGGGGGCTTGCGCGCGCGTCGCCGACCTCCTGCGCCCGGGTGGCCGCCGCGTCGCCCCGGCCGGTGGACAATGGCCGGATGGACGACGTCGTGCCCGCCTCCCCGCTCCCCTCCCTCGGCGAGATCGACGCGGGACTCCGCGTCGTCGCTCTGCCGCTGCGCACCCGCTTCCGCGGTGTGGACCACCGCGAGATCGCGCTCGTGCGCGGCCCCGAGGGCTGGACCGAGTTCTCGCCCTTCCTCGAGTACGGCGCGGAGGAGTCGGCGGCGTGGCTCCGGGCGGCGATCGACTACGGCTGGAGCGAGCAGCCGGCACCGCTGCGCGACCGCATCCCGGTGAACGCGACCATCCCGGCCGTCGCACCGCACGAGGTCGCCGCCGTGCTCGCGAGCTACCACGGCTGCCGCACGGCGAAGGTGAAGGTCGCCGAGCGCGGCCAGACGCTGGCCGACGACGTGGCCCGGGTCGTCGAGGTCCGCCGCCTGCTCGGTCCGGAGGGCCGGATCCGCGTGGACGCGAACGGCGGCTGGAACCTCGACGAGGCCGAGCACGCCGTCCACGCCCTCGCGGAGTCCGACCTCGAGTACGTCGAGCAGCCGTGCGCGAGCGTCGACGAGCTGGCGGAGCTGCGCTACCGGGTGAAGTACATGGGCATCCCGATCGCCGCCGACGAGAGCGTCCGCAAGGCCGCCGATCCGCTCGCCGTCGCCCGGGCCGGAGCCGCGGACCTGCTGGTCGTGAAGGCCCAGCCGCTCGGGGGGACGCGCCGGGCGCTGGCCCTCGTCGCCGAGGCGGGGCTGCCGGCGGTGGTCTCGAGCGCGATCGACAGCTCGGTCGGACTCGCCATGGGCGCCGCCCTGGCCGCGGCGCTCCCCGAGCTGCCCTTCGACTGCGGACTCGGCACCGCGTCCCTCCTCGCCGCGGACGTCACGGAGCGGCCGCTACGGCCGGTCGACGGCGGCATCCCCGTCGGCCGCGTGCAGGTCTCGGAGGAGCTCCTCTCCCGTCACGCCGTGTCACCGGAGCGGCTCGCCTGGTGGCGGGCGCGGCTCCGCGACTCCTACGCGCTGCTCTGATCGTCGGCGGCGGGCGCCGCGTCGGAGGAGCGGCAGAATGGGAGCGTCGGCCGCCGGTGCCCGACGCGTCCCCCACCCTCGAGCATCGGAGCACCGTGAGCGCATCGACCGTCCCCGTCTTCCTCGACTGCGACACCGGCATCGACGACTCGCTCGCCCTGGCGTACCTCCTCCGCTCGCCCCGGGCCCGCCTCGTCGGGATCAGCACGGTCAGCGGCAACACCGACGCCCGCCGGGCCGCCGTCAACAGCCTCGGCCTGCTCGCGCTGGCCGGCCGCGACGACGTGCCGGTCGCCGTGGGGGCGCACCACTTCCTCGAGGAGGACTACGCCGGCGGATCTCCGCACGTGCACGGCGACGACGGCATCGGCGGGGTCGCGCTGCCCGAGGGCGGCGAGCCGGTCGACGAGGATCCGGCCGACCTCCTCCTCCGTCTCGCTCGTGAGCACGAGGGCGAGCTGCGGCTGGTCGCGATCGGCCCGCTGACGAATCTCGCGCTCGCCCTCCGTGCGCACCCGGAGATCGCGTCCCTCGTCCACTCGGTGACGGTGATGGGCGGAGCCGCGCTGGTCCCCGGCAACGTGACCGCCGTGGCGGAGGCCAACATCTGGCACGACCCTGCGGCCGCCGCCGAGGTCGTCGCGGCCGACTGGGATCTGACGCTCGTGCCCCTGGACGTGACCATGCGGCACCTGCTGACGGAGGAGGACCGCGCCGTCCTGCTCGCGTCGCCCGATCCCCTCGCGCAGGCCATCGGGCAGGCGCTCGACTTCTACTTCGACTTCTACGTCGGCCACTTCGGTGAGCGCACCGCTGCCATGCACGACCCCATGGCCGCCGCGATCGCCGTCGACGCCGTCGCCCTCACCTCCGCCCCGCGCGTCCACGTCACTGTCGACGCCACCCACGGCCCCGGCCGCGGCCAGACCGTCGCCGACCTCCGCGGCATTTACCGCGGCGTCCATCCCTCCGACGCCCGCACCCGCGTCGTCCTCGCCCTCGACGCCCCTTTCGCCCCCCACCTCATCGACGTCGTCACCGCCGTCTGACCCGCGCGGGGCCACCCGAAGCCCGTCCGTGCCCCCGGCCCCGACACGCCCGTTCCTCGATCAGCACGCACCGACCCGGCGCTTCCGTACGCGGGAACTCGACAGGCTCGCTCCGAGCGTTCGTGTCAGGGGATCTCGATACTCGCGCTGCTCACTACTCGATCAGCATGTCCCGTCGACCGCCGTCCCCCCGCCCTCCCGCGAAGCGCAGCTCCCCAGAACCCGACCGCGCAGCGGAGCGCTCCCCCACGGCGACCGCTCCCCCACGGCGACCGCACCCCCACGGCGATCGCGAAGCGGAGCCCACCCACCTCGGCGACCGCGGAGCCCACGCTGACCCGACCGCGAAGCGGAGTCCACCCACCACCGCGACCGCGAAGCGGAGCACTCCCCCGCGGCGAACGCGAAGCGGAGCCGTCCCCAGTGCGCGTCCTGGTGGGCGGTCGGCGGGGCCTGGTGGGGTCGATCGCAAGGCGGAGGCGTCGGGCGTAGCGGCGCTACGTTCGTCGCCGACAACGCCGCGAGGGGCCCCACCAGGCCCCGCCGACCCGATTACATGCCGGTGTCGAGGCCGGAGTAGGCATGGAGTCCCTTGAAGAACACGTTGACGACGCCGAAGTTGAACATGACGGCGGCGAAGCCGACGATGGCGAGCCAGGCGGAGGGGGTGCCGCGCCAGCCGCGGGTGGCGCGGGCGTGGATGTAGCCGGCGTAGATGGTCCAGATGATGAAGGTCCAGACCTCCTTGGTGTCCCAGCCCCAGTAGCGGCCCCAGGCCTTCTCGGCCCAGACGGCGCCGGCGATGAGCGTGAAGGTCCAGAGGATGAAGCCGAGGATCGTGACGCGGTAGGCGAGGTTCTCGAGGGTGAGGGAGCTGGGCAGGGTGCGCAGGAAGCGGAGGACCGAGCGGGGGCTGTCGCCGGAGGATTCGCGGCGGGCCTGGAGGAGCTGGGTGACCGAGAGCGCGAAGCCGAGGGCGAAGAACGCGGTGCCGAGGATCGCGACGAGCACGTGGATGACCAGCCAGTAGGACTGGAGTGCCGGCGGGAGCGGGACGACGGCGACGTAGTAGTTGACGGTCGCGATGCCGAGGAGCACCAGGACGAGGCCGGTGATGAACGCTCCGAGGAAGCGGAGGTCCCAGCGCAGCTGGACGGCGAGGAAGACGCCGATGATGATGAGCGTCCCGGTCATCGAGAACTCGTACATGTTCGCCCAGGGGACGCGGCCGGCGGCGACGCCGCGGAGGACGGTCGCGGCGAGGTGCAGCACGAAGCCGAGGAGCGTGAGCGAGAACCCGATGCGCATGGTCTTCGAGCGGGCGGGGGCGCGGTAGACCTCGTCCTCGACGCGGCTGCCGATGCGGGAGAGAGTCGCGGTGCGTCCGGAGCCTGCGGCGGCGACGGTGGCCTTGCCGCTGGCCGCGCGGTCGGCGGCGGCCGCGGAGGCGACGCGCTCCGCCTCCTGCACGACCTCGATCGACTCGCCGTCGGCCAGGGAGGCGCGGCGGGCGAGGTCGATCGCGAAGAAGACGAACGCCATGGCGTAGATGCCCATGGCGGAGGAGAGGCACAGCACCGAGTACTGCGAGAGGATCGCGATCACCTCCTCAGGGTAATCGCTCGCCGCCCCGCCCGCCCCTTCGCGCTTGCACAGACTCGGCCCCTGCCCAGCCGGGCGGCGCCTGTGGAGGGGCCTCCGGGGCGTCCGGGAGGCGGGTCAGTCGAGCGGGGCGTGCCGGTCGGCGATCGTCCGCACGGCGCGCACCAGCTGGGGGTCCTCGCCGCGGGCGAGTCCCGCGTACTCGAGGAGGAGGCCGCCGTCGTCCTGGGCGGTCGCCTTCACCCACACGCGGCGCCGCGGGACGAACAGCGAGGTGAGGAGTCCGGCGAGCACGAGGATCGCGAAGAGCAGCACCCAGCCCTGGGTCGCGTCGTGGTGGATGTCGAACGAGGCGAAGCGCTTGACGCTGTCGGTGCCGATCCGCGTCGGGTCGGCGCCCGTGTTGTCGAAGGTCACGCTGCCGAGCCCGTTCGGGAGCTCGGCCGTGTCGCCGGGCTTGAGGGTGATCGGCGCGACGCCGGTGGTGCCGCCGGTGAGCCGGGTCAGCGAGTCGGTGTTGAGCACGTAGACGGATGTGGGCACTCCCCCGTCGAGGCCGAGGTCGCCAGCGAAGACGTTCAGCGAGAGCACGGGGTACTGCAGGTCGGGGAAGATCGAGGTCGACGCTCCGGAGGCCAGCGTGTCCTGCGTCGGGTAGAAGAAGCCGGTGAGGCCCAGCTGCTCGGAGAGCCCGTCCGGCACCTTCACGACGCCGACGGAGGTCAGGTTCGCGTCCTGCGGGAGGAACGGCACCGAGTCGGTGAAGATCGCCCGGCCCGAGGGGTCCCGGACCGTGATCGTCGGGGCGTAGCCGTTGCCGAGGAGGTAGACGTTCGTGCCGCCGATCGCCAGCGGGTCGTTGACCTTGATCGTGCGGTCCTCGGTGCCCCCGCCGCGCTCGGAGGTCGTGACGTTCGCGGTGAAATCGACGGGCTGGCCGAGCGCCGACTGGTTCTGCTCCTCGTACTTCACGTCGAGGCTGTCGAGGGTCAGCTGGTACGGGTCGAGCTGGCTGCTGTCGAAGAAGCGGCCGGGGTTGAAGGAGTCGTAGGCCGCGAGGTTGTTCGCGAACCCCTGGGAGCCCTCGACCAGCACGCGCTGCCCGCTGTAGCCGAACCCGCCGCCCACTCCGACGGCGACGAGGATGCCGACCAGGGCGGAGTGGAAGACAAGGTTGCCGGTCTCGCGGAGGTAGCCGCGCTCGGCCGAGACGCTCGACCAGCGGCCGCGCGGGTCGTCGTAGCGCTCGACGCGGTAGCCCGCCCGGCGCAGGACGGAGTGGGCGGAGGCGACGGCCTCCTCCTCCGTCGCGCCCTCGACCTCGCGGACGGTGTAGCCGGCGAGGCGCTGCAGGCGTGCCGGGGTGCGCGGCGGCCGCGATCGCATCGCCTGGAAGTGGTGACGCGTGCGCGGGACGATGCAGCCGATCAGGGAGATGAACAGCAGCAGGTAGATGCTCGAGAACCAGGCGGAGGTGTAGGTGTCGAACGCCTGCACCTTGTCGAGCAGGGGCGCGAGGTCGGGGTTGTCGACGAAGTACTGGGTCACGCCGTTGGGGTCGGAGGAGCGCTGCGGCACGAGCGATCCGGGGACCGCCGCGATCGCCAGCAGCAGCAGCAGGAACAGCGCCGTGCGCATGCTGGTGAGCTGGCGCCACATCCAGCGGAGCCAGCCGGTGAACCCGAGCGCCGGCTGCGTGACGGTGCCGTCGGAGTCGTAGTGGTCGGCGGGGCGGAAGGAGGCGTCCGTCCTCCGCTGCGCGGCCTCGTCGGGGCGGCGCGTGCTCTCCTCGGGCTCAGATCGCCGGCTGGAAGCCATCGATCACCGCCGAGAGGGATCCGTAGACGAGGGTGTTCCAGATGCCCGTGACCATCAGGACTCCGATCAGGACGAGGGCGGCGCCGCCGAGGATGTTGACCACGCGGATGTGGCGCTTCACGAAGGCGAGCGTGCTGGTCACCCAGCTGAAGCCGAAGGCGACGAGGAGGAAGGGGATGCCGAGTCCGAGGCAGTAGACCAGGGCGAGGAGGGCGCCGCGCCAGGGCGAGCCCACGCCGTAGCTGAGGGCGAGGATCGAGCTCAGCGTCGGGCCGAGGCAGGGCGTCCAGCCGACGCCGAAGACGATGCCGAGCAGCGGCGCTCCGATCAGCCCGGTGGCGGGACGGATACCGGGCCGGAGCGTGCGCTGGAGGAACGAGAACTGGCCGATGAAGACGAGCCCCATCGCGATCACGACGAGCCCGAGGACGCGGGTGATCAGGTCGGTGTACTGGCGCAGCCAGAAGCCGACCGTGCCCGCCGCCGCACCGTAGAGGACGAACACCAGCGAGAATCCGAGCACGAAGAGGAGGACGCCCAGCACGACCCGGCGGCGTCCGCGGGCCGCCCGCTCGTCGGCGTCGGTGAATCCGCCGACGTAGGCGAGGTAGCCGGGCACCAGCGGGAGTACGCAGGGCGACGCGAAGGACACGAGCCCGGCCAGGAGCGCGATCGGCACGGCCAGCAGGAGCTGACCGCTGACGACGATGTCGCCCACGCCGCTACTCCCCCTCGGCGAGCGTGTCGCCCACGAGGGTCGAGAGGATCGACGCCTCCTGGAGCTGGCCGAGGATGCGCGACGCGACGCGCCCCTCCCTGTCGAGGACGAGCGTCGTGGGCACGGCGTTCGGCGGGACGGTGCCGGTGAAGGCGAGCTGCACCGACGAGTCGGTGTCGACGATGGAGGGGTAGCCGAGCCCGAAGGTCTCGGCGAAGGCGGCCGCGGTGGGGGCCTGATCGCGCACGTTGACGCCGACGAACGACACGCCCTTGTCGGCGAACTCCGTGTTCACCGTCTCGAGGTCAGCGGCCTCGGCGCGGCACGGGGCGCAGCTGGCGTACCAGAAGTTGACGACGACGACCTGCCCGGCGAGGTCGGCGGAGTCGATGGTGGCGCCGGTCTCGTCGGTGCCGGAGAAGACGATGGGGTCGTCCCGGTCGGCGGCGGCGATCTCGGTGACGGTGCCGTCCCCCGAGATGTAGCCCTTGTTGCTGCCGTTGCGGTACTGGTCGGCGAGCGGATCCTCGGAGCAGCCCGTCAGCGCGAGCGCGGCGGCCAGCGCGAGGACGCCCGCTGCGCGGAGCCGCCCCGTCCGGCGCATCAGACCGCTCCCACGTCGGTGGCCAGGCCCTGCAGGCCGGCGGCCGGGTCGGAGTAGCCGACCTCGACGAAGCCGTCCCCGCGCCGCTCGAGGGTCGTGATGCTCGAGAGCGCGCAGCGGCGCTTGCGCGGATCGTGGAAGAGGCGCTCGCCGGCGAGGGCGCGGTGGACCGTCCAGATGGGGAGCTGGTGGCTGACGATCGCGGCGTCGCCCTCCTCCGTGCTCTCCCACGCCGACTCGACCGCCGCGTACATCCGCGCCGAGATGGAGAGGTACGGCTCGCCCCAGCTGGGCTCGAAGGGGTTGCGGAGCCAGGGCCAGTGCTTGGGGTTCCGCAGGGCGGAGCTGCGCGCGGCGAGGGACTTCCCCTCGAAGCGGTTGCTCGGCTCGATCACCCGCTCATCGGTGCGGATCTCGAGCTCGAACGCCTGCGAGATGGGCTGCGCGGACTCCTGCGTGCGCTGGAGCGGCGAGGCGATCAGCGCCGTGACGTGGCGCCGGCGCTCGAGCAGGTCGTCGGCGGCGGAGCGGGCCATGCGGTGGCCCAGATCCGAGAGCCGGAAGTTCGGGAGTCGCCCGTAGAGGACCCGGTCGGGGTTGAACACCTCGCCGTGCCGCACGAGATGGATCTGATCGGCAACCACGAGCGTCAAGTGTACGGAACGCGGCGTGGGGGAACGCCGGGAAAAGGGTCGCCTGAGCCGGACCTGAGCGGAGCCTCAGCGCCGCGCCGAGACCGCCGCCGACAGCCGCCGCACGAGCGGTCCGGGCAGGTGCCGCACCACGGCCATCGGGACTCCGAAGCGCACCGACGGCACCGAGACGACGGAGCCGCGCGCGACGTCGCGGAGGAACTCCTCCACCACCGCGTCCGCGTCGAGCCAGAGGAAGGAGGGGATGGAGGAGGTGTCCATCGCCGCCCGCTCGTGGAACTCGGTGCGCACCCAGCCCGGGCAGAGCGCGGCGGAGCGGACGCCGGTGCCGCGCAGCTCGACGGCCAGCGACTGCGCGAAGGCGGTCGCCCACGCCTTCACCGCGGAGTAGGGGCCGAGGTGCACGAAGCCCGCGACGCTCGAGACCGTGAGGATCGCGCCGCGGCCGCGGGTGGTCATCGCCTCGGCCGCCGCGCCCGAGAGCACGGCGACCGAGCGCACCATCACCTCGAAGGCGCGGTCCTGGGCGGCGACGTCCGGCTCGGCGAAGGTCCCGTCGATCCCGAAGCCGGCGTTGTTGACGAGGACGCGGACGGGCCGGGCAGGATCGACGAGCCGCGCTCGCACCTGCTCGACCTGCTCGCGGTCGCCGAGGTCGGCGGGCAGGACCTCGACCGCAGCGGCGCCGAGGCCGCGCAGTCCGGCCGCCACCTCCTGGAGGCGCTGCTCGCTGCGGGCGACGAGGACGAGGCTCCAGCCGCGGCGCGCGAACGCCCGGGCGAACGCGAGGCCGATGCCGGAGGACGCGCCGGTGATCAGTGCGGTGCTCATGCTCCGACGCTACCCGTCGCCGCTCGGCGGCCCCCGAGTAGACTCCCCTACCGTGACCGACGAGACCCGCCTCCCCCGAACCACTGTCAAGAAGCTCGCCGCGCTCGAGGACGGACCCGTCCGCGTGTCCGGCTGGGTCGAGACCGTGCGCGACCAGAAGAAGGTGCAGTTCGTCGTCCTGCGCGACGAGTCGGGTGCCGTGCAGCTGGTGAACCCGGCCGTGCGCGAGGCCGTCGAGGGCGACGACGCGTCGGCTGCGCGCCTCGCGATCACCGAGGAGATCTCCGGCCTCGCCCAGGGCTCCTTCATCACCGTCACCGGCGCGCTCAAGCACGACGAGCGCGTGAAGCTCGGCGGCATCGAGGTCAAGCTCGAGACGCTCGAGGTCGTCGCCGCGTCGATCCCGGAGGCGCCGATCGCGCCCGACTCCGGCATCGACAAGCGCATGGACTGGCGCTTCCTCGACCTGCGCCGTCCCGAGCAGAACCTCATCGCCCGTGTGCAGACCACGTTCGAGCACGCGCTGCGCACGTACTGGATCGAGCACGACTTCATCGAGATCCACACCCCGAAGCTCATGGCGAGCGCCTCGGAGTCGCGGGCCGAGCTCTTCGAGGTCGAGTACTTCGAGACGAAGGCCTACCTGGCGCAGAGCCCCCAGTTCTTCAAGCAGATGGCGCAGCCCGCCGGCTTCGGCAAGGTCTTCGAGGTCGGCCCCGCCTTCCGCGCCGACCCCAGCTTCACCTCGCGTCACGCGACCGAGTTCACGAGCGTCGACGCCGAGGTCTCCTGGATCGACTCGCACGAGGACGTCATGGAGCTGCACGAGCAGCTGATGGTCGCCGGCCTCACCGCCGTCGTCGACAAGCACGGCGCCGAGGTGAAGGCGCTCTTCGACATCGACCTGACCGTCCCGACCACGCCGTTCCCGCGCATCCCGCTCGCCGAGGCCAAGCGCATCGTCGCCGAGCGCGGCTACGAGGTGCCCCGCGCCGACGACGACATGGACCCCGAGGGCGAGCGCCGCATCGCGGCCTACGTGCAGGAGGAGTTCGGGCACGACTTCGTGTTCCTCACCGACTACGCGTCGAGCATCCGGCCGTTCTACCACATGCGCCGCGAGGGCGACGGGACGATCACCAACAGCTACGACCTCATCTACAACGGCGTCGAGATCTCGACCGGAGCCCAGCGCGAGCACCGCGTCGACGTCCTCGTCGAGCAGGCCCGCGAGAAGGGCCTGGACCCGGAGGAGCTCGAGTTCTACCTCGACTTCTTCCGCTACGGCGTCCCGCCGCACGGCGGCTTCGGCATGGGCCTCTCGCGCGTGATCATGCTGATGCTGAACCAGGCGAACCTCCGCGAGGTCACCTACCTGTTCCGCGGCCCGACCCGCCTGCTGCCCTAGGCGCGCACCACGGTCGAGGGAGCCCCGAGCCGTCGAGACCGCCGCGGACGGCGGGTCCCCTCGACGGGCCGGGGTTCCCTCGCGCCAGCGGCTAGGGAGCCGGCAGCACCACGAGGTCGAGGTAGTCGGCCAGGCACGCCACCATGTCCACCGCGTCGCGCTCGAGCAGCCACTGCAGCTGCACGCCGTCCCAGAGCGCGATGATCGACGCCGCCACCCGCTCCGGATCGGACCCCTCGCGGAGGCGCCCGGCTGCCTGGAGCTCGCGCAGCTCGGCCGCGTACTCGCTGCGGAGGCGGCGGAACCGCGCGGCGAAGAAGTCGCGCCCCGGGTGCTCCTGCGTCGTCGACTCGCCGCAGAGCACGGCGTACAGCTCGATCACTCCGGGCGCCGTCTCGTTGTAGCGGGTCTGCCGCAGGATGCCGGCGACCAGCCCCTCCTCCGGGTCCGGCGGCGAGGAACCGTCGCCCGTGATCAGGTCGCGGTGCTCGAGGACCGCGAAGAGCAGGTCGGTCTTCGACGGGAAGTAGTGCAGGAGGCTCGTCTGGCTGAGCCCGACGCGGTCGGCGACCTCCTGGAGGGAGCCGCGGGCGTAGCCCCGTGCAGCGAAGACCTGGTGGGCGGCCTCGATGATGGCGCGGCGGCGCTCGGCCGACTTCGCGTACGGGCCGCGTCGCCTCGTCGCCTCCGCCATCGACCCCTCCTCCGCACTGGAGGCGCCTCGCCGTGCCCCTCGAACGGCCAGCGTAGCGGCGGCGGAGGAGCAGTGCCGCCAATTTCGAGTACGTACTCGAATTCGTGGTAGCGTCCCGATCATCGCCGGGTGAGACTCCCCGGCTCTCCACCACGACGAAGTGAGGGAAGATGCATCCGTTCACCCGGAGACAGCTCATCGCCGCCGGTCTCGGCACCGCGGCACTCGGGAGCCTGACAGCCTGCGCGACACCGGGCACCGTCTCGGTCAACACGGCGCCGACGATCGCCCCGGCCACCGGCCCGGTCCGCCTGCAGTACTGGGGCTGGCTGAAGGACCTGCAGAAGGTCTGCGACGTCTGGAACGCCTCGCACCCCGAGATCCAGGTCGAGGCCGTCTGGATCCCCGGCGGCAACGCGGGCGGGTACCAGAAGCTCTACTCGGCTCTCGCCGCGGGCGGCGGGCCGGACCTCGGCCAGGTCGAGATCCGCTCCGTCCCCGAGTTCATGCTCGTCAACGGCCTCGTCGACCTCACCCGGTACGGCGTCGAGCAGTATCGCGACCTGTACGACCCCACGCTCTGGGGCCAGGTCAGCTACACCGGCGGCGTCTACGGCATCCCGCAGGACAGCGGCCCGATGGCGCTCTTCTACCAGCCCGAGGTGTTCGGGAAGGTGGGTGCGGAGCCGCCGACGACCTGGGACGACTGGGCCGCGGTGGCGACGGAGCTGCGCGGAGCCGGCTCCTACATCGACTGCTTCCCCCTCGCCGACGCCTCGGTCTTCGCCGCGTTCGCGACGCAGGCCGGTGCGCAGTGGCTGCGCCCGGAGGAGGACGGCTGGGTCATCGACATGACCGACGACGCCACGACGCGCGTCGCCTCCTTCTTCGACACGGCCATCGACCAGGACCTGGTGCAGACCGGCTACGGCGCCTACTCCCCCGCGTGGTTCGCGGCCGCGGCGAAGGGCGGTATCGCCTCCTGCGCCACCGGCAGCTGGGGCGACGCCCTGATCGAGGGGGTCAGCGGAGGCGCGGGCAAGTGGCGCGCTGCTCCCATGCCGGTCTGGGGCGACACCGGCTTCGGCTCGAGCTTCCTCGGCGGATCGACCGCGGCGGTGTTCTCGAGCAGCAAGCACCCGGAGGAGGCGATCGAGTTCGCCGTCTGGATGACCACCACGCAGGAGGGCATCGACGCGATGATCGCCAACAGCGGCATCGGCTGGTCTCCCGCGGTCGGCGAGATCGGCACGGCCCGCAAGGGTCCGAGCGACTTCTTCAGCGGGCAGAACTACAACGAGGACGTCCTCGTGCCCGCATCGAAGGAGCAGAACCCGGACTGGTCCTGGTGGCCCGTCACGCAGCAGTCCTTCAACATCCTCAGCGACGGCTTCCGGAAGAAGGCGTCCGGGCTCTCGCTCGTGGACGCGGTCGCCGAGGCGGAGCAGCAGATCATCACGGTCTTCGAGAACAAGGGCCTGAGCATCAGGAGGGCCTCCGCATGACCACCACGACCTCCCCCGCCGCCGCCGCGGTCGCGGCCACCACGCGGACGCCGGGCGCGCCCCGGCGCAGCCGCGCGGTCGCCCGCGCCCCGTGGATCCTCCTCGGACCCTTCCTGGCCCTGTTCGTCCTCACGTTCATCGTCCCGATCGTCGTCGCCGTCGGCTCCAGCTTCACGAAGGTGACGCGCTCCGGCCTCTTCGGCGAGGCCGGGGTCACCAGCGGGTTCGCGGGCTTCGACAACTACGCGCAGGCCCTCGCCGACGGCAACTTCATCGCCTCCATCGGGCGGATGTTCCTCTTCGGCATCGTCCAGGTGCCGGTGATGATCGCCCTCTGCACCGTCCTCGCGCTGATGCTCGAGTCGGCGTCGGCGAAGTTCCCCGGCTTCTTCCGGGCGGCCTACTTCCTCCCCTACGGAGTACCCGGAGTGATCGCGACGATCCTGTGGTCGTTCCTCTACGTGCCCGGCCTCAGCCCGCTCATCGACGCGACGAACGTGGTCGGGCTCCAGCCCGACTTCCTCGGTGCGGACACGGTGCTCTGGTCGATCGCGAACATCTCGCTCTGGAGCTACACCGGCTACAACATGCTGATCATCGTCGCCCAGCTCAAGGCGATCCCGGTCGAGCTCTACGAGGCGGCGAAGGTCGACGGCGCCTCCACCTGGCGCGTCGCCCGCAGCATCCAGCTGCCGCTCATCCGCCCCGCGCTGGTGCTGACGACGATCTTCTCGATCATCGGAACGCTCCAGCTGTTCGCCGAGGCGCAGGTGCTGAAGACGGTCGCTCCGGCGATCGACAGCCAGTACACGCCGAACCTCAGCGCGTACACCACGGCCTTCGCCTACAACGACTACAACGTCGCCGCCGCCCAGGCCGTCCTGATCGCGCTGGTCGCGTTCCTGCTCTCCTTCACGTTCCTCTCGATCTCGAACAGGAGGTCGTCATGAGCCGCACCGAGACCCCGCCGACCACGACCACCGGAGTCGTCACCGCCGACCGCCCCGTGAAGGCCGGGCGCGGGCCCGACCGCTCGGCCGGCCGCAACCGCGCCTCGACCATCATCGTCACCGCGATCCTCGTCGTCGTGGCGGTCTACTTCCTCATTCCCGTCTACTGGGTCGTCGTCGCGGCGACCAAGACGACCGAGGACCTCTTCGCCACCTACGGCTTCTGGTTCGCCCCGACGTTCGCGCTCTGGGACAACCTGACGCAGGTGCTGACCTACGGCGACGGCATCTTCGTCCGCTGGTTCCTCAACTCCGTCCTCTACGCCGGAGTGGGCGCCCTGCTCGCGACCTACCTCGCCGCGGCGGGCGGCTACGCGCTGGCCAAGTACGAGTTCCGCGGCAGCAGGCTCGTGTTCGGGACGATCCTCGCGGGCGTCCTGGTGCCGGGCACCGCGACCGCTCTGCCGCTGTTCCTGCTCTTCAGCCAGATGGGCATCGCGAACACCTACTGGAGCGTGCTGATCCCCTCGCTCGTCTCGCCGTTCGGGCTGTTCCTCTGCCGGATCTACGCTCAGGCGACCGTGGACACCGCGATCATCGAGGCGGCGCGCATCGACGGCGCCGGGGAGCTGCGGATCTTCCACACGCTCGGGCTGCGCATCCTGACTCCCGCGCTGGTCACCGTGTTCCTCTTCCAGCTGGTCGGGATCTGGAACAACTACTTCCTGCCCCTGGTGATGCTCTCGGACACGAACCTGTTCCCGATCACACTGGGACTGAACAACTGGCTCGGACAGGTCGACCGCCTCCCCGAGTTCTACGAGCTGACGACCGGCGGCGTCCTGCTGTCGATCATCCCGCTCGCCATCGCCATGATCGTGCTGCAGCGCTTCTGGCGCGGCGGCCTGACGGAAGGCTCCGTGAAGTGACGACTCTCCCGACGACCTCCCACTACCTGACGGACACCGGACCGGGCTCCGGCCGCCGCCGGGCCCCCCGCTCATGGCTGCACACCGACGCCCCGGCGCTCCCGCTGGACGGGGAGTGGCGCTTCCGCCTGCTCCCCGCCGCTCCGGGGACCCCGGGCGGCGCCGGCGTGCTGCCGGAGGGCGAGGGCGTGGACGCCGTCGGGGACGAGTCGTTCGACGACTCCGGCTGGGACCTGATGCCGGTGCCCTCGCACTGGGTGCTGCAGGGCGACGGGCGCTACGGACTGCCGGCTTACACGAACGTGCAGTTCCCGTTCCCGACCGAGCCGCCGTTCGTTCCGGACGCGAACCCGACGGGCGACTACCGCCGCACCGTCGTGGTCCCGGAGGAGTGGGACTCCGCCGAGGCGGTCGTCCTGCGCTTCGACGGGGTCGAGTCGCGCTACCGCGTCTGGGTCAACGGCGTCGAGATCGGCATCGGGTCCGGCAGCCGGCTCGCGCAGGAGTTCGACGTCACCGGCGTCGTCCGCCCGGGCGAGAACCTCGTCGTGGTCCGCGTGCACCAGTGGTCGGCCTCGAGCTACGTGGAGGACCAGGACCAGTGGTGGCTGCCGGGGATCTTCCGCTCGGTGCACCTGCTCGCGCGCCCCGTCGGCGGGATCGAGGACGTGTGGCTGCGCTCCTCCTTCGCCGGCGGCGCGGGCCGGATCGAGGCGGAGGTGACCGCCGCGGCCGACGCGTTCCCGCTGACGCTGCGCGTACCCGGGCTCGGGATCGAGACGGTCTGGGCCTCGGCGGAGGAGATCGCCGCGATCGAGGTCCCCGAGGTCGAGCCGTGGTCGGCGGAGGCTCCGCGCCTCTACGACGCGACGCTCGCCTCCGCCGGCGAGACGGTCTCGCTGCGGCTCGGCTTCCGCACGGTCGAGATCCGCGGCGACCGCTTCCTGGTCAACGGCGAGCGCGTCGTCTTCCACGGAGTCAACCGCCACGAGACGCACCCCGACCGCGGTCGAGCGTTCGACGAGGACTCCGCCCGCGAGGACCTCGCGATGATGAAGCGCTTCAACGTGAACGCCATCCGCACCAGCCACTACCCGCCGCATCCCCGTCTGCTCGACCTCGCCGACGAGCTCGGCTTCTGGGTGGTCCTCGAGTGCGATCTCGAGACTCACGGCTTCGAGCGGGTCGGCTGGGCGGGCAACCCCAGCGACGACCCCGCCTGGCGCGAGGCCTACCTCGACCGCATCGAGCGGACCGTCGAGCGCGACAAGAACCACCCGAGCATCGTGCTCTGGTCCCTCGGCAACGAGGCGGGCACCGGCGCGAACCTCGCCGCGATGTCCGCCTGGGTGCACGGGCGCGACCCGGAGCGCCCCGTCCACTACGAGGGCGACTACACCGGCGCGTACACCGACGTGTACTCGCGGATGTACTCCTCGATCCCCGAGACCGAGCGGATCGGCACCGACGGCTCGCTCACTCCGCTGCTCGGCTGCTCCCCCGGCGAGTCCGCTCGGCAGCGCTCCAAGCCCTTCCTGCTCTGCGAGTACGTGCACGCGATGGGCAACGGCCCGGGAGCGATCGACCAGTACGAGGACCTCGTCGACCGCTTCCCGCGGCTGCACGGCGGCTTCGTCTGGGAGTGGCGCGACCACGGCCTGCGGGCGCGCACGCCGGAGGGCGTCGAGTACTACGCGTACGGCGGCGACTTCGGCGAGGTGGTGCACGACGGCAACTTCGTGATGGACGGCATGGTGCTCTCCGACGGCACGCCCAGCCCGGGCCTGTTCGAGTGGAAGCAGATCGTCGCTCCGGTGCGCCTCACGGTCCGCGGCGACGGCGTCGTCATCGAGAACCGCCGGCACGACGCCTCCACCGCCGATCTGCGCTTCGCGTGGCGGGTCGAGCGGGACGGGCGGGTCACCGCGGAGGGAGTGCTCGACGCCCCGGTCATCGCGGCCGGCGACGCCGTGCACGTCGAGCTCCCCCCGCTCGAGGTGCGTCCCGGCGGCGAGACCTGGCTCACCGTCGACGCGGTCCTCGACGCCTCGACCGCCTGGGCGGAGGAGGGCCACGTGCTCTCCACCGGTCAGCACCTCCTCGCCGTGCCGTCGGCGGTGCCCGCGTGGACACGCGCCGTCCGCGCCGCTCCGCCCCTCGAGGGCGGCGCGCTCGGAGTCGCGCGGTTCCGCGACGGCCGGCTCGCCTCCCTCGCCGGCCTGCCCGTCGACGGACCGCGCGCCGAGCTCTGGCGCGCCCCGACCGACAACGACGAGGGCGCGGGCTTCCCCGGCTACGTCACCGGCGACCCGTACGACGGCGACGGCCGCGGGACGCCGGCCCCCTCCTCCGCCGCCCGCTGGCGCGAGGCCGGACTCGACCGCCTGGTCGGCCGCGTGCAGGAGGTGGACGCCTCCGCCGGGCTCCGCCGCGTGACCCGCTTCTCGGCCGCGGATCTCGATGCGGGACTCCTGATGGAGGAGCGCTGGAGCGTCGACGGGGAGAGCACGGTCCTCCGCGTCGACCTCGTGCCGACCCGGGGCTGGGACTCCGTCTGGCCGCGGCTGGGCATCCGGATCGACATGCCCGCGTCGATCGACGGCGCGGAGTGGTTCGGCACCGGCCCGCTCGAGTCCTACCCCGACAGCCTCCGGGCCGCGCGGGTGGGGCGCTTCACGGCGGAGATGGACCGGCTGACGACTCTGTACGCCCGCCCGCAGGAGAGCGGTCACCGCAGCAGCGTGCGCGAGCTGACGCTGACGGAGGCGGGCTCGCCCCGGCTCCGCATCGAAGCCGCGCGCGACCTGCACGGGCGCCTCCCCGGCTTCACCCTGGCGAGGCACACGCCGCAGGAGATCACGGCAGCCGCGCACCCGCACGAGCTGCCGGCGTCGGAGCGCGCGGTCCTCGTGATCGACGCCGCCCAGCACGGCCTGGGCTCCCGTGCGTGCGGTCCGGACGTGTGGCCCGACTTCCAGCTGCGGCCGGAGGCACGGACGATCCTCCTCCGCTTCACCGCGGCCGGCTGAGCGCCGGGAGAGGACGAGGGAAGGCCCGCGGGATCGCGTCCCGCGGGCCTTCCCTCGTCCTCGGGACGCGTCAGTCGCTCTGCGTGCGCGGCAGCGGTCCGCCGATGAAGAGGTCCGTGTTCATGCGCCGGCGGCGCATCACGACCAGGACGGCCGCGCAGGCGACGAGCGACGCGGCGACCGCACCGCCGCCGATCATCAGCGCGGTGGTCGGCGTGATGCCGGCCGGTCCCGCCGAGGCGGCCGTGCTGAGGAAGGCGGTGCGCGCGGCGCTGATCGCGGTGCCGCAGACCTGCTGCGCCTCCCACGGTGCGGCCGTGGTGTCGCTGTCACGGTAGGAGACGGTCACGGCTGCCGTGCGGTGCGACTCGCGGCCGAAGGCGACGACGCAGTAGACGGAGGGGTCGGGGTCGGCGATGACCGCGTCGCCCAGCGCCAGCTCTGCCCAGCCGATGGAGTCGGACTGCACGGCGACGTCGCCGGCGGCCAGGTCGGCGCGGGCCCCGGAGGTCTCGAAGGCGCCCACGGCGACCTCCTCGTCGGCGTCGAAGCCCCAGACGGCGCCGCGGGGCGCCTCGGTGCTGCCGTCGCCGAGCTCGCGCGGCTCGAGCAGGAGGCCGTTGCCGGTGGAGGGCGCGAGCCGGAAGACGACCTTGGCGGCGGAGCCCTGGTCGCCCGTGAGGTCGACCGTGAAGGCGCCCGACTTGGTGATCAGCGCGGTCGGCACGGTCGCGGTGCCACTCCCCGCCTCGAGGGTCAGCGGGGTCTTGGTGCCGTTCGGGTCGCGGAGGACCGCCGAGACGGCCTCGCCGCTCGCGAAGCCGGTGTACGAGAAGCCGACGCCGTAGAAGCGGGCGAGCTCGACGGTGAGCGCCTCCGGCTGGACGGCGAGCTCGCGGGTGAGGAAGACGTCCGCGGTCGCGGCACCGGCCGCCGGTTTCGCGCCCTCGGTCGAGGTGCCGAGCTCGGTGCGTCCGGGGGCCGACGCCGCCGGAGTGACGGCGCCCGCACCGGAGGAGCCGGCGGTGCCGGACGTGGTGGTGCCGGTTGTGGTGCCGCCGCCGGAGGTGCCGCCGGACGTCGCTCCGCCGGTGGTGCCGCCGCCGGAGCCGGAGCCGCCGGAGGACGATCCGCCGCCGGTGGAGGGCTGACCGCCGCCGGAGCCGCCCTGCTGGCCGCCGCCGGTCGAGCCGCCGCCGGTCGAGCCGCCGCCGGTCGAGCCGCCGCCGGTGGATCCACCGCCGGTGGAGGGCTGGCTCGGCTGCTGGGGCGCGGGGTCGACCGGTGCCGGATCGACCGGCGCGGGGTCCACGGGCGCGGGGTCGACGGGCGCGGGCTGCTCGGGTTCTGCCGGCTCCTCGGGCACTCCGGGAACGGACGGCTCCTCGGGGACGCCGGGAACGGGGTCGGAGCCGCCGTCGCCCGGCTGCTCGGGATCCTCCGGCACGCCGGGGATGGTCGTCGCGGCCGGCTGCTCGACCGTGGTCGAGACCGTCGAGGCGGAGGGGGCCGCGACGGCCGCTCCGGGGAGGGCCAGGCCGAGCACGAGCGCCGCGAGAGCGGCGGCGGGCAGGGCGAGTCGGCGGGATGACGGCATGGCGGTTCCTTCCTCCACGGGCGACGATCTGCGTCCGCGCACGGAGGAGCGCACTCCCCCCTCACGAGGGTAAGGGCGAGAGGCGAGCTTTCGCGAGCCGTCCCGTCCCCCGTCAGAGGGACGTCGCGGTCGTGCTTCCGTCCGGACGGCCCGGTCGAAGCTCACCCGCGATCGAGGAGGGCCCGCCGGAGCCGCGCGGGATCGACCCGCCAGAAGGTGTGCACGCGCCCGTCGATCAGCACCACCGGGATCTCCTCGACGAAGCGCTCGTGCAGCTCGGGATCGTCGAGGATCGACACCTCCGAGACGGCGACCGACGCCTCGCCGCCCAGATCGGCGACCACCTGCTCGACCACGGTCCGCGCGTCGTCGCAGAGATGACAGCCCGGCTTGCCCACGAGCGTCAGCTCCACGTCCACCATGCGGTCAGTGTACGGCGGCCCCGGCGACGGGCGCCGAGACGGCGAGCGCCGCCGGGATGATCCGTGAACGCAGACGAGCGCCCGACCCCGGAAGGGCGGACGCTCGAGTGGGAAGAGGCGCGAGCCTACTTCTTGTTGCGACGCTGGTGGCGAGTCTTGCGAAGCAGCTTGCGGTGCTTCTTCTTCGCCATACGCTTGCGACGCTTCTTGATGACAGAACCCACGAAGACCTCACAACGTTCAGGGGGTCGACCGCCCGACGGGCGGCCGCTTACGAAAAACTGGCTCCCGCGAGCTTACACGACCCGGGGCTCCACCGTTTCCGGCTCCTCGGCGCCCCTCACTTGCGGATGCGCAGCGCCTCCGCCACCTTCGTCGCTCCCTCGCTGACGCCCCGCTGGATGTCCTGCACCACGGTGCTGACCTGGTGGGTGCGCTCGGCGAGCGCCCGGCCCAGCGACTCCGCCCGGGCCGCGGTCGGAGCGTCGAGCAGGGCGCCGGCCGCCTCGTCCTCGGCGAGGAAGGGCAGCAGCCAGTCCTCGACCTCCGCCAGCGGCGCGTACTCGAGCGCGTAGAAGCGGTGCTGTCCGCTCTCGCGCACCGTGACGAGGCCGGTCTCGCGCAGCACCTTGAGGTGCTTGGAGACGGTCGGCTGGCTCAGCTCGAGGCGCGCCACGATCCGCGACACGCTCATGCCCTCGGCCGAGCCGTCCCGCCGCTGCTCGAGCAGCAGGGCGAGGATGTCCCGGCGGGTCCCGTCCGCGATCACCCCGAAGATGTCAGCCATGCGCCCAGGCTAGTCAGCGCCCCGGGGGCCCGGCACCGAGCGGGTAGCATGGCCGCGATCGAGTGGAGGATCCGCCGTGGTGGTTCGGCAGCAGTTCCGCAGCCCCGTGGGCGTCTCGCCCGTCTCCCCCTGGTCGGGTTTCGAGCGGGCCCGCGACCTCATCGACGACTTCGCCGGACGCTCGCCGTCCCGCTTCGCGATCCTCATCTTCTCGGCGCTCGTGCTCGTGTTCACCCTGCTGTTCTCGCTGCCGGTGTCGAGCACCACGGGCACCGTCACGCCGCTGCACGACGCCTTCTTCACCGCGATGTCGGTGATCTGCGTGACCGGCCTCGCGACGGTCGACATGGCGACGCACTGGTCGGCGTTCGGCCACTCGATCATCTTCGTCGGCGTGAACATCGGCGCTCTGGGAGTGCTGACGCTCGCCTCGATCATGGGCCTGGCGATCTCGCGCCGCCTCGGGCTCCGGGCGAAGCTCATGGTCGCCAGCGACTCGAACCCTCTGCGGATCCACTCCGGCCCCGTCGCCGAGGGCCAGGCCGTGCGCCTGGGCGAGATCGGCGGGCTGCTCGCCACCGTCGCGATCAGCGCCGCCGCGATCGAGATCATCGTCGCGCTCCTGCTGTTCCCGCGGATGCTGATCGACGGGATCCCGATCGGCGAGGCCGTCTGGCACTCCTTCTACTACTCCGCGATGGCGTTCACGAACACCGGCTTCGCCCCGAACGCCGCGGGACTCACCCCGTTCGAGGACGACTACTGGTTCCTCGGCATCCTGATGCTCGGCGTCTTCCTCGGCTCGATCGGCTTCCCCGTCATCTACGCCTTCTCCCGCGGCTGGCGGCGCCCGCGCAAGTGGTCGGTGCACGTGAAGCTGACGCTGGTCACCTCCGTGATCCTGCTCGTCGCCGGGGCCGTCCTCTACATCGTGCTCGAGTTCGACAATCCGAGGACCTTCGGCAGCCTCGATGCGGGAGACACCGTCTTCCAGTCCTTCTTCCTCTCGACGATGACGCGGTCGGGCGGCTTCTCGACGATCTCGGTCCCCGACCTCAACGGCTCGAGCCTGCTCGTGACGGACATGCTGATGTTCATCGGCGGAGGATCGGCCTCCACGGCCGGCGGGATCAAGGTCACGACCCTCGCGATCCTGTTCCTGGCCGCCTTCGCCGAGGCCCGAGGCAACAACGACATGGAGGCGTTCGGCCGCCGGATCCCGAACGACGTCCTCCGCCTGGCCGTCTCGGTCGTGCTGTGGGGCGCGACGACGGTCGCCGTGTCGAGCGTCCTGATCCTGCACATCACCAAGGCCTCGCTCGACCACGTGCTCTTCGACGTGATCTCGGCCTTCGCGACCTCCGGGCTCTCGACGGGGCTCACCGCGGAGCTGCCGCCGTCCGGGGTCTACATCCTGGCGCTGACGATGTTCATGGGCCGCGTTGGTACCGTGACTCTCGCCGCCGCGCTCGCCGCGAGCCAGCGGAGGCAGTTGTTCAGACGACCGGAAGAGAGGCCCATCGTTGGTTGACCGCATCAGGTACGACGCCCCGGTGCTGGTGATCGGCCTCGGGCGCTTCGGAGCCGCCACGGCCGGCCAGCTCGACCGCCTCGACCGCGAGGTCCTCGCCATCGACGCCGACGCCGGTCTCGTGCAGAAGTGGTCGGAGCGGGTCACCCACGCGGTGCAGGCCGACGCCCGCTCGCTCGACGCCCTCGCGCAGATCGGCGCGCAGGACTTCCAGGTCGCCGTCGTCGCGGTCGGCTCCTCCATCGAGGCGTCCGTGCTGATCACTGCGAACCTCGTCGACCTCAAGATCCCGCAGATCTGGGCGAAGGCGATCTCGCGCTCGCACGGCAAGATCCTCGAGCGGATCGGCGCGAACCACGTGATCTACCCCGAGGCGGAGGCGGGCGAGCGCGTCGCGCACCTGGTCTCGGGCCGCATGCTCGACTTCATCGAGTTCGACGACGACTTCGTGCTCGCGAAGATGTACCCGCCCAAGCCGATCCGGGGGCTGACGCTCACGGAGTCGGGCGTGCGCCGCAAGCACCGCGTGACCGTCGTCGGCGTCAAGAGCCCGGGCAAGCCCTTCACCTACGCGACCGAGCAGACCGTCGTCTCGAACCACGACCTCATCGTGGTCAGCGGCACCCCCAGCGACATCGAGCGCTTCGCGGCCCTCGGCTCCTGACCCGCGCCCCCTCCCTCCTCCTCCTCTGCGGGATGCCGCTCCGGTACGCCCGCTCCGGGGTGTCGCGTACCCGAGCGGCGTCTCGCGGAGAGGAGGGCGGAGTCAGGAGGCGGCGAGCTCGCGGGCGCGGGCCAGCGCGGCGTCGGTCGCCCGCGTGAAGAGAGCGGCGAGGTCGGCCTCCTGCAGGACCGCGACGGCCCGCTCGGTGGTGCCCTTCGGGCTCGTGACCCGCCGGCGCAGCTCCGCCGGCTCCTCGCCGGAGTCCGCGAGCAGCTCGGCCGCGCCGCGGAACGTGCCGACCACCATCGTCGACGCCTGCTCCGGGGTGAAGCCCTTCGCGACAGCGGCCGCGATGAGCTCCTCGATCAGCAGGAACACGTAGGCGGGCCCCGAGCCGGAGATCGTCGAGAGCGCGTCGAGCTGCGACTCCGGCACCTCGACCACCTCGCCGACCGTCTCGAACAGGCGGCGCACGAGCGCCAGGTCCTCGTCGCCGGACCGCGTGCCCGCGCTGAGGCCGGTGACGGCGCGGCCCACGACCGCGGGAGTGTTCGGCATCGAGCGGAGCACGGCGACGGACGCGGGCAGGTGCCGCTCGAACGTGGCCGCGGTCACGCCGGCGGCGACGGAGACGACGACCGCGCCCGGGGCGAGCGCGTCGGCGATCTCGTCGAGCAGGTCCGGCACCATGTGCGGCTTGACGGCCACGAGCACGATCGCCGCGCCCTCGACCGCACGCCGGTTGGCCTCCGGGTCGTCCGCGGTGGCGAAGGCGGTGACCACCGGGTGGCCGTCCCACGCGGCGGCCTTCGCGGAGTCGCGGTTGGTCACCCGCACGCCCCCCTCGACGCGCACGCCGGGAGCCAGCAGGCCCTGGAGGATCGCACCCCCCATCGAGCCGAGGCCGAGGACGGCGATGGACGGGAGCAGGACGGGCGCATCGGTCACGCCGCTCATCCTACGAAGAGCCCGCGGCAAGGGGGTCCGGGTGCGGTCCGGCGCCTCGTAGGATGGCCCGACCATCCAGCGGCGAGCCCGAGGAGACCACGTGAGCGCATCCGGAGGCGGCACCGCGATCATCGCGGCGCTCGCGGCCAACCTCGGCATCGCCCTGACGAAGTTCGTCGCCTGGTTCTTCTCCGGATCCGCCTCCATGCTCGCCGAGGGCGTGCACTCGCTCGCCGACTCCGGCAATCAGCTGCTCCTGCTGCTCGGCGGCCGCAAGTCGCGGAAGGCCGCCGACGAGGAGCACCCGTTCGGCTACGGACGGGAGCGCTACGTCTACGCCTTCGTGGTGTCGATCATCCTGTTCTCCGTCGGCGGCGTCTTCTCGCTCTACGAGGGCATCGAGAAGATCGCCGAGCCGCACGAGCTCGAGAACGCCTGGCTGCCGATCCTGGTCCTCGTGATCTCGATCTGCCTCGAGGGCTACTCGCTGCGCACCGGAGTGAAGGAGTCGAACCGGGTCCGCGGCTCGCAGTCCTGGTTGCAGTTCATCCGCCGGGCGAAGGCGCCGGAGCTGCCGGTCGTGCTCCTCGAGGACGTCGCCGCGCTCACCGGTCTGACGTTCGCGCTGCTCGGAGTCGGGCTGACCGTGATCACCGGCGACTCGGTCTACGACGCGATCGGAACGATCATGATCGGCACCCTGCTGATCGTGGTGGCGATCGTGCTGGGCGTCGAGACGAAGAGCCTGCTGGTCGGCGAGGGGGCGACTCCCGCCGACGCCGCCTCGATCCGCGCCGCGCTCGAGGCCGGTCGCGACGTCGAGCGCGTCATCCACATGCGCACCCTCTACCTCGGACCGGACGAGATCCTCGTGGCCGCGAAGCTCGCCTTCCCGGCCGCCGAGACCCTCGAGCACGTGGCCGCCGGGATCGACGCCGCGGAGAAGCGGATCCGCGAGGCCGTCCCCACCGCCACCACGATCTACCTCGAGCCCGACGTCGACCGCGGACGCGCGGGATCGGTGGCGGCCCGTCCGGCCGTGACGGAGGCGGAAGGGACGGCCGCCGCGGCCGCTCCGGCCGCCGCCGCTCCGCCCGCCGCCTCCCCGCCGGCCGCGCCGCACGGGAGCGCCTGAGATGCGCCGGGCCCTGGCGATCGTCAACGAGCGCGGTGCCGGGCTCGGCGCGCTCGAGCCGATGCTGACCGAGCGGGGGTTCGCCGTCGACGCCGTCGCAGGGACGGACCTCGACGCGATCGACATCCTCGCCCCCGACCTCGTCGTCACGCTCGGCTCCAGCGCCGGCGTCTACGAGACCTCGCGGCACCCCTTCATCAGCCCCGAGATCGCGCTCCTGCAGGACCGGATGCACCACCGCCGTCCCACGCTCGGCGTCTGCTTCGGAGCGCAGCTGATCGCGACCGCCCTGGGCGAGTCCGTCCATCCCGGATCGGCCCGCGAGGTCGGCTTCCGCCCGGTCGTGCTCACGGAGGAGGGCGCCGGCTCCCCGCTCCGGCACCTCGCCGGCGTCGACGTGATGCAGTGGCACGGCGACACCTTCGCGCTGCCGAGCGGAGCAGCGCTGCTGGCGTCGTCGCCGGCGGGCGAGGTGCAGGCGTTCGCCGTGGAGGACTGGCTCCTCGGCGTGCAGTTCCACCCCGAGCTGACCGGCACGATGGCTGCGCAGTGGCTCGAGGGCGACGGGGAGTGGGCGGGAGCGGCGGGCTACGACGCCGCCGTGCTCGCCGAGGACGTCGCGGCGGAGCGCTTCGAGCGGATGCACGCGGTGACGCGGCTCGCGCTGACGGAGTGGCTGGGCGCTCCGAGCTGAGGGGTTCGGCGGCGCTCGGCGTCAGCGGCGCTCGGCGTCAGCGGCGGTCGGCGTCAGCGGCGGTCGGCGTCAGCGGCGGTCGGCGTCAGCGGCGGTCGGCGAAGAAGTCGAGCAGGAGCCGCGAGCACTCCGCGGCGCGGACCCCGGGGTACACCTCGACCACGTGGTTGTGCCGGCGGTCGCGGAGGAGGTCGTGCACGGATCCGGAGGCGCCCGCCTTCTCGTCCCACGCGCCGAAGACGACGCGGTCGATCCGCGCCGCCAGGATCGCTCCGGCGCAGAGCACGCACGGCTCGAGCGTGACCACCAGCGTGCAGCCCTCGAGATGCCAGTCGCCGCGGGCCTCGGCCGCCGCGCGGATCGCGACCACCTCGGCGTGCGCCGTCGGATCCCGCCGCAGCTCGCGCTCGTTGCGCCCGAGCCCGAGCACCGCACCCTCCGAGTCGAGGACCACCGCGCCCACGGGGACGTCGCCCCAGCCCGCGGCCCGCCGCGCCTCGTCGAGCGCCAGGCCCATCCACTCCTCGGAGCGGCGGGGGACGCGGAGATCGCTGTCGCGCATCGCTCCCCCTCCTGCGGCGGCCCGCTGCGGCCGGTGGGGCGCCGCTCCGGCCAGTAGATTGAGCTTATGCGCGTCCACGTAGCCGACCACCCGCTGATCACCCACAAGCTCACCGTGCTGCGTGACAAGCGCACCCCCTCCCCCACCTTCCGGCAGCTCGCCGAGGAGCTGATGACGCTCCTCGCCTACGAGGCCACCCGCGGCGTCCGCACCCGCACCGTCACCATCGAGACCCCCGTGACGCAGACCACCGGCCTCGCGCTCAGCGACCCGCAGCCGCTGGTCGTCCCGATCCTTCGGGCCGGCCTCGGGATGCTCGAGGGCATGGTCAAGCTCATCCCGACCGCCGAGGTCGGCTTCCTGGGCATGGCGCGCAACGAGGAGACGCTCGAGCCGACCACGTACGCGGAGCGCCTGCCCGACGACCTGTCGAACCGCCAGTGCTTCGTCCTCGACCCGATGCTCGCGACCGGCGGCTCGCTCGTCGCGGCCATCCAGTTCCTCTTCGACCGGGGAGCGGTCGACGTCACCGCCGTCTGCCTGCTCGCCGCCCCCGAGGGCCTGGCCGCCGTCGAGAAGACCTTCGGCGACCGCGACGTGACCATCGTCCTCGGCTCCCTCGACGAGAAGCTCAACGAGCTCGGCTACATCGTCCCCGGCCTCGGCGACGCGGGCGACCGCCTCTACGGCCTCGCGGGCTGAGCCCGCCGGCACCCGGACGAGCGGGCCTCGCGTCGCACCCCGGAACAGGGAGCCCCGCTGAGCCGTGCCGGTCGGCCGGCGCAGCGAGGGTCTCGACAGCCCCCACCGCGACCGTCCGGCAAAGCCCGTCCTGCGGATCGAGCAGCCCGCGCAGCGGGCGCATCGAGGTCCCCAATCACGGCGCGCGCCTTCTCCCGAGCACCCGAACCACCCCCGACGCGCCGTCCATCCCCACGGAAGTGTTGACGCCGTGCACCGGCCTCCGCTTTACTGACGGACATGACTGACACCCTGCACGCCCCGACCTCCCTCGAGGCCACCGGGAATGCCGGCATGATGATGGCCGGTGGCCCCGTCATGTGCTGTCGAATGTGTGCATGAGGAACTGACCTCGCCGGATCCCCGCACCGCCTCCGCCCGCTGATCGTCACGATCGGCTGAGCGTCCGAGGCGCGGACGATCCCCTGGATGCCCCGCATCCGACTCTGCCGCCACCGCGCACCGCGGGCCGGCTCGATCGCGCACACCCGGATCCGCCCCCTCGGACACTCGTCCCGGATCCGACCAGCCAAGGACTCGTCATGACCCTCCTCCACACCCGCACCGCCACCGCCACCACCCCCACCGAGGCGCCCCGCCTCCAGCCGGTCGCCGACGCCGCGCCCGCAGCACCCCGCCTCCGCGCCGTCCCCCAGGGCACCGAGGCCCGCGGCTTCGCCCTGTACGTCGGCATCGACGAGGCCAAGGCCCGCGCCGCCGGAGTCGACCTCGGCCGCCTGGTCGAGGAGCTCAAGCGCGTCACGGCGCAGCTCGCCCCCGACGCCGAGACGTACGCCTCCGTCGCCCTCGCCCCGCAGGGCGCCGGCGGCCGCGACGTGGACGTGGTCCGCCTCGCGCTGCAGGACCCGGCCGCCGTCGCCAAGCGCCGCTCCGACGCCGAGCCCGACCCCGACCGTGCACCCGGCGGCGTCGTCATCGACATCTCCCGCAAGCGCGTCATCCTCGACGAGGAGACCACCCCCCTCACCTACAAGGAGTTCGAGCTCCTCCAGTACCTCGTGCTCCGCGAGGGCCGCACCATCGAGCGCGCCGAGCTCATCGCCTCGCTCTGGGGCGCCGCGGACGACGACGCACCGAACGAGCGCACCATCGACGTCCACGTCCGCCGCCTCCGCGCCAAGCTCGGCCGCTACGAGGAGATCGTGCGCACCGTCCGCGGAGTCGGCTACCGCTTCGACCGCCACGCCGACGTCGCCATCCGCTACGCGTCGACGCCGTCGCCGGATCTGTTCTGAATTGCGAGGAGAACGCTTGCGTTCTCCTCGCCGCGGTCGGCTTCACCCGTTGTCGCGATTCGGAGAGCGGATCGCGACCGGCTAGCGGGAAACGCTGACACGCGTTTCCCGCGTTCGCCTCGAGGGCGGAACGTCCTCTCGACCTCCGGAGATGTGCGCGCACCGCCCCTACCCTGGAAAGGGCTGCTCGGCGGTCTGCTGTGTGGCCGAGGCCGTGGGGGGCGGGGCGCGCCTCGCGGGGCAGGACGACGGGGCCGGGCCGCGTCGTCCTGCCC
>NZ_PSTM01000014.1:0-94787 GCF_002930875.1 Rathayibacter sp. AY1A5
CCTCCGCCGCCTGCACCGCCACCCCCGTCCGCCCCACCCGAGAGGAGGCGACCGCATGTACGAAGGCATCGTCCAGGAGCTGATCGACGAGCTCGGCCGGCTCCCCGGCATCGGCCCGAAGTCCGCCCAGCGCATCGCGTTCCACATCCTGCAGACCGAGACGTTCGACGTCACCCGGCTCGCCGAGATCCTGCTCGAGCTGCGCGGCCGTGTGCACTTCTGCGACATCTGCGGGAACGTGGCGGAGGAGGCGACCTGCGGGATCTGCCGCGATCCGCGCCGCAGCCGCGCCGTCATCTGCGTCGTGGAGGAGGCGAAGGACGTCCCGGCGATCGAGCGCACCCGCGAGTTCCGTGGGCTCTACCACGTGCTCGGCGGCGCGATCAGCCCGATCGACGGCATCGGCCCGGATCAGCTCCGCATCCGCCAGCTGCTGCAGCGGCTCGCGGACGGCGAGGTGCAGGAGGTCATCATCGCGACCGACCCGAACCTCGAGGGCGAGGCGACGGCGACCTACCTCTCGCGCATGCTCAGCACCCTCGGCATCCGCATCACCCGCCTGGCCTCCGGGCTGCCCGTCGGCGGAGACCTCGAGTACGCCGACGAGATCACCCTCGGCCGCGCCTTCGAGGGCCGCCGGCTCGTCGAGAACTGACGCGGCCGCCGGAGTCGCATGACCGCTCCGGCATGCGGTCGACCGGTAGACTCGCCCGTCGGGTCGCGACGGCGGTCCAGCCACCGACACGGGAGCAGCACGTGAGCCTGATCGTCCAGAAGTTCGGCGGGTCCTCCGTCGCCGACGCGGAGAGCATCAAGCGGGTCGCGAAGCGGATCGTCGCCACCAAGCAGGCGGGCAACGACGTGGTCGTCGCCGTCTCGGCCATGGGCGACACCACCGACGACCTGCTCGAGCTCGCCCACCAGGTCACTCCCATCCCCGCCCCCCGCGAGCTCGACATGCTGCTCTCCTCGGGCGAGCGCATCTCGATGGCGCTGCTGGCGATGGCGATCAAGAGCATGGGCTTCGAGGCCCGCTCCTTCACCGGCAGCCAGGCCGGCATGATCACGGACGCGCAGCACGGCGCCGCCCGCATCGTCGACATCACCCCGGTCCGCCTCCGCGAGGCGCTCGACGAGAACGCCGTCGTCATCGTCGCGGGCTTCCAGGGCTTCAACCGCGACACGAAGGACATCACCACCCTCGGCCGCGGCGGCTCCGACACCACCGCCGTCGCGCTCGCCGCGGGACTCGGCGCCGACACCTGCGAGATCTACACCGACGTCGACGGCGTCTTCACCGCCGACCCGCGGGTCGTCAAGAAGGCCCGCAAGCTCGACCGCATCACCAGCGAGGAGATGCTCGAGCTGGCCGCCGCGGGAGCGAAGGTGCTGCACATCCGCGCCGTCGAGTTCGCCCGCCGCCACGGAGTCACGCTCCACGTGCGCTCCTCCTTCAGCCCCAACGAGGGCACCATCGTCTACAACGCCGAGACCGCCGGCGCCGAGCAGAACGGACAAGCCGTGGAAGAGCCCATCATCGCCGGAGTCGCCGCCGACCTGAACGAGGCGAAGATCACCGTCGTCGGAGTCCCCGACATCCCGGGCAAGGCCGCTCAGATCTTCACGATCGTGGCCAAGACCGGCTCCAACATCGACATGATCGTGCAGAACGTGTCGGCTGCGGCCACCGCCCGCACCGACATCTCGTTCACCCTGCCCAAGGCCGACGGCCAGACGGTCCTCATGGCTCTCAACGCCGAGAAGGACGAGGTCGGCTTCGAGTCCCTGCAGTACGACGACCAGATCGCCAAGCTCGCGCTCGTGGGCGCCGGGATGCGCACCAACGCCGGCGTCTCCGCGAAGCTGTTCCGCTCCCTCTACGAGGCCGGGATCAACATCGAGATGATCTCCACGAGCGAGATCCGCATCTCGGTCGTCACCCGCGCCGACACCGTGAACGAGGCTCTGCGCGTCGTGCACACCGCCTTCGGGCTCGACGCCGAGGACGAGGCCGTCGTCTACGCCGGCACCGGCCGCTGACGGCCGGACACCCTCGCGATCCGGCCGTTCCTCCCGAGCGGCCGGACCGACCGGTACTCTCTCCCTCGATCCCCCCGCCACGAGCGGCCCGCGCGCCGCACGGACGAAAGAGCACAGCATGAGCAGCACCCCCCTCCACGTGGGCGTCGTCGGCGCGACCGGCCAGGTCGGGAAGGTGATGCGCCGCCTCCTCGAGGAGCGCGACTTCCCGATCGCGTCCATCCGCTTCTTCGCCACCGCCCGCTCGGCGGGCACGACGCTGCCGTTCCGCGGCGAGGACGTCGTGGTCGAGGACGTGGAGACCGCCGATCCGACGGGGCTCGACATCGCCCTGTTCTCGGCCGGAGCCACGGGATCGCGCGCGCAGGCGCCCCGCTTCGCCGCGGCCGGCGTCACCGTGATCGACAACTCCAGCGCCTGGCGTATGGACCCCGAGGTCCCGCTGGTCGTCAGCGAGGTGAACCCCCACGCCATCGACCAGGCGGTCAAGGGCATCATCGCCAACCCCAACTGCACCACGATGGCCGCGATGCCGATCCTCAAGGTCCTCGACCGCGAGGCGGGGCTCACGCGCCTGATCGTCAGCACCTACCAGGCCGTGTCCGGCAGCGGACTGGCCGGAGCGAACGAGCTGGCCGGCCAGGTCCGCGCCGCCGTCGCCGACGAGCACCTGCTCGACCTGGTGCACGACGGCTCGGCGGTCGACTTCCCCGCGCCGGACAAGTACGTCGCCCCGATCGCCTTCGACGTCATCCCCTTCGCGGGGAGCCTGGTCGAGGACGGCTCGAACGAGACCGACGAGGAGAAGAAGCTCCGCAACGAGAGCCGCCGCATCCTCGAGCTCCCGGAGCTGCTGGTCTCGGGCACCTGCGTGCGCGTCCCCGTGTTCACCGGCCACTCGCTCTCCGTCAACGCCGAGTTCGCCTCCGCCCTCAGCCCCGAGCGTGCTCGCGAGCTGCTGGCCGACGCGCCCGGCGTCGTGCTGCGCGAGGTGCCGACTCCGCTGGAGGCCGCGGGCAAGGACCCGAGCTTCGTCGGCCGCATCCGCGCCGACGAAGGCGCTCCGGAGGGACGCGGCCTCGCGCTCTTCATCAGCAACGACAACCTCCGCAAGGGCGCGGCCCTGAACGCCGTGCAGATCGCCGAGCTCATCGCGGCGAAGCAGCCCGTCTCCTGACCTCCGTGGACGGGGCCGGCGCCGAGCGCTCCGGCCCCTTCCGGGTGGAAAAGCCGCGAATTTGATGGGGGAGCGGGGCCCCTCCCCGCCGCGGTGTGCTCGGGCGAGCGTAAACTCGACTCTCGTGAACTCCTCGGAACCGGTCGACGTCGCCCTCATCGGTGGGGGCATCATGAGCGCCACGCTCGGCGCCCTCATCACCCAGCTGCAGCCCGACTGGACGATCGCCGCCTACGAGCGCCTCGGCGACGTGGCGCAGGAGTCGTCGAACCCGTGGAACAACGCGGGCACCGGTCACGCGGCCCTCTGCGAGCTGAACTACATGCCCGAGGCGGCCGACGGCTCCGTCGACCCGGCCAAGGCGATCCAGATCAACGAGCAGTTCCAGATCTCGCGCCAGTTCTGGTCGAGCCTGGTGGAGTCCGGCGACATCCGCGAGCCCTCCAGCTTCATCAACCCGGCGCCGCACATGACCTTCGTGCACGGCGAGGCCAACGTCGAGTACCTCCGGAAGCGCTACGAGGCGCTCAAGGACCAGCCGCTGTTCGCCGGCATCGAGTTCACCGAGAGCGTCAAGACCATCCACGAGTGGGCGCCCCTGCTGATGGAGCAGCGTCCCGCCGGCGGCGGCCCCTATGCGGCGACGCGCATGCCGGCCGGCACCGACGTCGACTTCGGCTCGCTGACCCACCAGCTGTTCGACCACGTCGTCGCCCACGGCGGCACGCTCGACACCGGCCGCGAGGTCACCGACATCACCCGGCAGAAGGACGGCACCTGGCGCCTCGACCTCAAGCAGGTCGTCGGGGGCACGCCCCAGTCGGTGACCGCCCGCTTCGTCTTCGTCGGCGCCGGCGGCGGTGCGCTGCACCTCCTGCAGAAGTCGGGCATCCCCGAGATCAAGGGCTTCGGAGGCTTCCCGATCTCGGGCCAGTTCCTCCGCACCGACAACCCCGAGCTGGTCGCCCGGCACAAGGCGAAGGTCTACGGCAAGGCCGCGGTCGGCGCGCCCCCGATGTCGGTGCCGCACCTCGATGCGCGCGTCGTCGACGGCGAGTCGTCCCTCCTCTTCGGCCCCTACGCGGGCTTCACGCCCAAGTTCCTGAAGCGCGGCTCGTGGCTCGACCTGCCCCTGTCGATCCGGCCGCACAACATCGGCCCGATGCTCGCGGTCGCCCGCGACAACCTCGACCTGATGAAGTACCTGATCGGCGAGGTGCTCGCCGGCCGTGGCAAGAAGATGAAGGCCCTGCGCGAGTTCCTGCCCACCGCCCGCGACGAGGACTGGTACCTGATCACCGCCGGCCAGCGCGTCCAGGTGATGAAGAAGGACGAGAAGAAGGGCGGCGTGCTGCAGTTCGGCACCGAGGTCATCACGGGAGGGGACGGCACGATCGCCGGCCTGCTCGGCGCCTCGCCCGGAGCCTCGACCGCCGTGCCGATCATGCTCGACATCGTGCAGAAGTGCTTCCCCGACCGGATGAAGGCCTGGGAGCCGCGGATCCGCGCACTGGTGCCGAGCTACGGCTCGACGCTCAACGACGCGCCCGAGAAGGCCGAGCAGACGGTCACCGCGACCGCCGAGACGCTGGAGCTGTCCGCCTCGGTCTGATCGGCTGCGACCCGCTCGAACGTATGTTCTAATGGCCCCATGAGGTGGAGCGGGCAGTCGATCGGCACGGCCGACGAGGCCGCGCTGCCCGGGCTCGTCAAGCTCACCGACCTGGTGCGGACGGTGCGCACGCCGGAGTTCGAGGGCATCACCTTCTACGAGGTGCTCGCGAAGTCGGCGCTCAACCGCGTGCACACCTCCTCGAAGATGCCGTTCGGCTGGAGCATCAACCCGATGCGCGGCTGCACCCACGCCTGCACCTACTGCTTCGCCCGGCCCACGCACGAGTACCTCGAGTTCGACGGCGGCCGCGACTTCGACTCGCAGATCGTCGTGAAGGTGAACGTCGCCGAGGTCCTCACCCGGGAGCTCGCGAAGCCGAGCTGGGAGCGGCACCCCGTGGCACTCGGCACCAACACCGATCCGTACCAGCGCGCCGAGGGCCGCTACCGGCTGATGCCGGGCATCATCGCCGCGCTCGCCGCCTCGGGCACCCCGATCTCGATCCTCACGAAGGGCTCGCTGCTGCGGCGAGACCTGCCGCTGCTCCGCGAGGCCGCCGAGCACGTCCCGGTCGACCTCGGCGTGTCGATCGCCGTCTACGACGAGGGCCTCCAGCGCTCCGTCGAGCCGGGTGCGCCGACCGCGGCGGCCAGGCTGGCGACGGTCACCGCGGCACGGGAGGCCGGCTTCGACTGCTCGGTGTTCCTGATGCCGATCCTGCCGTTCCTCACCGACACACGGGCGCACCTCGACGAGTCGCTCCGGGCCTGCCGCGAGGCGGGCGCCAGCACGATCATGTACTCGACCCTCTACCTCAAGCCCGGGGTGAAGGAGTGGTTCCTGCAGTGGCTCGGGCAGGAGCACCCCGAGCTGGTCGACAAGTACCGAGCGCTCTACCCGGGCCGCGACGCCTACGCGCCTCTCGAGTACCGGCGCTGGCTCTCCGCGCGCATCCGCCCGCTGATGCGCGCGCACGGGCTCGAGCGCGGCGAGGAGGACCCGGCCACCGGCTCCGTCAAGTCCTCCGCCCTGAATTCGCTCGGGACGCTGCGGACCCTCGGCGGCGAGCGGCGCTCCCTCCAGCACGACGGGCTGCTGGTCGGGGAGCTCGGGCCGGAGCGCGCCGCGATCCTGCCCGGCGTCGGGCAGCCGACGCTGTTCTGAGCCGGGGGCGGGCCCGGCCGCGGCTAGGATCGTCCGCATGGTCACCCGCTCCGGTGAGCCCTCGGGCTCCTCCGCCTGGAGCGCCCGCGACGCGGCACCCCGTGCGGTCCGGCTCGGCCTGCTCGACCCGCGCGAGGACCTGCTCGCGGCGACGAGCGCGTGGATCCGCACCCACGCCCCGGACTTCGAGGTCGTCGTGGCCGCCTCCACCTGGCACGACCTGGTGACGAGCGATGTCTTCCCCACCCAGGTGGTCGTGATGGACGTCGAGCTGCGCGAGCCGATCTCGATCGAGGCGCGGATCCGGACCTGCCGGGCGGCGGGAGCCGCGGTCGTGGCGCTCTCCGCGAGCGAGGACGACGAGGTCCGCGAGCGCGCCCTGAAGGCCGGAGCCGTGCGGCACCTGGCGAAGTCGCGCCCGCTCGCCGAGGTGATGGAGCAGACCCGCGCCGCTCTCGAGATGCGCTCGGCCGACGTCTCGTCCGCGCAGTGGCGGCCCCTGCCGTCCGGGGTCGCGGCGCAGCAGCGCCCACGGCTCAGCGCCGGCGAGCTGGAGGCGCTGCGCCTCTACGCGTCCGGATCGAGCACCCCCGAGGTCGCCGCCAAGATGAACGTGCAGTTCGAGACCGCGAAGACCTACCTGCAGCGCGTGCGCCGCAAGTACGTCGCCGTCGGCAGGCCCGCGAGCCGCCGGGCCGATCTGATCCGCCGCGCCGGCGAGGACGGGTTCCTCCCGTGACCGGCCCCTGCTCACCCCGGGGGCCCCGCCTCCGGACCCGCCCCGAGGAGACCTGATGGCCAAGCTGTACTTCCGCTACGGAGCGATGAACAGCGGGAAGAGCACGTCGCTCCTGCAGGCCGCGCACAACTACGAGGAGCGCGGGCACCGGGTGCTGCTGGCCAAGCCGGCCGTCGACACGAAGGGCGAGGAGCTGATCGTGTCGCGGCTCGGCGTGACCCGTCCGGTGGACATCCTGTTCGAGCCCGACGGGGACCCGATGGCCGTCTTCACCGCGGCCCGGGCCCGCGTCCTGGCCGAGTCGAAGCGCGACGTGAGCGCTCTGCTCGTCGACGAGGTGCAGTTCCTGCCGGAGTCGCACGTCGACGATCTGCTCCGGATCTCCATCCTCGAGAACGTGCCCGTCCTGGCGTACGGCATCCGCACGGACTTCCGCACCGCCGCGTTCCCGGGCAGCAGGCGGCTCCTGGAGATCGCCCACAGCCTCGAGGAGCTGAAGACGATCTGCCGGTGCGGGCGCAAAGCGATCTTCAACGGGCGCGTCGTGGACGGCCGCTTCGTCTTCGACGGCGATCAGGTCGCGATCGACGGAACGGCGGTCACCTACGAGTCGCTGTGCGGCGCGTGCTACCTCCAGGAGAGCCGCGGCCGGCTCCGCGGCTGACCGGTCGAGCGTTCCTCACCGGTGCGACACCCCTCCGAAACGAGGAAGTGGGTAGCCTGACGACGTGACAACACCGGAAACGGAATTACGCCTTTCGAAGCAGCAGGAAAGGTCGGGGGAAACGATGACGGCGCAAGGGGCACCGCTGAGGCGTCGGCCGTCGTGGGAGCAGGACTACCGGCGACGGCTGCTCATCACGGACGTCGTCGCGATCGTCCTCTCCGTCTTCGGCACGCAGCTCTTCTGGTTCGACCTGAACCTGAACTCGGATCTGGGGTTCAAGAACCCCGCCGACATCGCGGTCAGCTACACCTGGGTGTCCGTCGCCCTGTCGGTCGGCTGGCTCCTCGCCCTCCAGGTCTTCGACACGCGCGACCGCCGGATCGTCGGCACCGGCTACGTCGAGTACCGCCGCGTCGTCGACGCCTCCATCTGGCTCTTCGGCATCGTCGCGATCATCGCCTACCTGCTCCAGATCCTGCTCGCGCGCGGCTACATCATCACGGCGTTCCCCGCCGGGATCGTGCTGATCTGCGTCGGCCGCCTGGTCTGGCGCTCCTGGCTCACCCGGCAGCGCCGGGCGGGCCGCTTCTCGAGCCAGGTCGTGCTCCTCGGCTCCCGCGCGAGCGTCCTGCACACCGCGCGCGAGCTGCGTCGCGGCACCGAGGCCGGCTACAAGCTCGTCGGCGCCGTCTCGACCTCGGTCGGCGGTGCGGACGCGCTGCGGAGCGAGCAGGAGCTCTCGGGCCTCGCGGTCCACGGGTTCACCGGGATCGACGGCGTCCGCGCCGTGATGGACGCCACCGGTGCCGACACGGTGGTCGTCACGAGCTCCGACGAGCTGGCGCCGCAGCGGATCCGCGAGCTGAGCTGGACGCTCGAGCCCGGGCGCGAGCACCTCGTCGTGGCGCCGAGCCTCACCGACATCGGCGGTCCGCGCATCCACACCCGCCCCGTCGCGGGCCTTCCGCTGATCCACGTCGAGACCCCGCGCTTCGACGGCCGCCAGCGGTTCGCCAAGCGCCTCTTCGACATCCTGGCGTCGACCATGCTGATCATCCTCAGCGCGCCGGTGCTCGTCGTCGTCGCCGTGCTGGTCAAGGTCACCAGCCCCGGGCCCGTGCTCTTCCGGCAGGAGCGCATCGGCCTGAACGGCGCGACCTTCGAGATGCTGAAGTTCCGCTCGATGGTCGTCGACGCGGAGGCGCGACTGGCGGCTCTCGCGTCGCAGCAGCGTGCGGAGGGGAACTCGATCCTCTTCAAGATGGCGAAGGACCCCCGCGTCACCCGGGTGGGTGCGATCCTCCGGCGCTTCAGCCTCGACGAGCTGCCCCAGTTCCTGAACGTCTTCCGCGGCGACATGTCCCTGATCGGCCCCCGCCCGCCGCTGGCCCGCGAGGTCGAGCAGTACGAGGAGCACGTGCACCGCCGCTTCCTGATGAAGCCGGGCATCACCGGGCTCTGGCAGGTCAGCGGACGCTCGAACCTCTCGTGGGAGGACACCGTCCGCCTCGACCTGTACTACGTCGAGAACTGGTCGATGACCGGCGACATCGTCATCCTCTTCAAGACCGCGCGCGCCGTCCTCGCCCGCGACGGGGCGTACTGATCGCCGGGGGGAGGGGCGCCGAGCCCCGCACCCTGTCCGTCTCGGTCCTCGAGACCCCGTTCCGCGTGGTCTTCGGACGCGGCGTCGGCGACGAGGACGCGGCGCGGATCGCCGACAGCTGGGCCGCCTGCGCGTCCGAGCCCGACGCGGGAGCACGCGACGTCCTCGCCGAGGTGGGGCACGATCCCTCCGTCCCGGTCGACGGCTCGCCCCGGGTCTCGAGCGCCACGCTCGCGCAGCTCGAGGAGTCCCTGACCTCGACCCTGACCCTCGAGGCGATCGGCGCCCGGCGCGCCGACCTGCTGATGCTCCACGCCTGCGGGATCTCCGACGAGTCCGGCCGCGTGCTGGCCTTCGTCGCCGCCTCCGGGACCGGCAAGACCACCATCGCCCGGACGCTCGGGTCCCGCTTCGGCTACGTCACCGACGAGACGGTCGGCGTGACCCCGGAGGGGCGCGTCCTGCCCTATCCCAAGCCGCTGTCGGTGAAGCCGCTGACCGGATCGGCGCCGAAGGCGCAGCTGGCCCCCGGGTCGCTCGCCCTCCGACCGGTCCCGGAGGCGCCCCTGCGTCTGGCGGGCGTCCTCCTGCTCGAGCGCCGCGACGGCGTCGGGACGCCCTTCCTCGAGCACGTCGACCCGGTCGACGCGATCGAGGATCTGGTGCCGCAGACCTCGTACCTCTCGGCCCGACCGCGGCCGATCGCCGATCTCGTCCGCACCCTCTCGGCGCTGGGCGGCGTCCGGCGACTGGTCTACTCCGAGGCCGCGAGCGTGGTGCACCTGGTCGAGGAGGTCTTCGCGTCCCTCGGCGCCGGGGCCCCGTCCGCCTGGTCCGAGGTGGTCTCCGTGCAGCTCGACCCTGTGGGCGAGGCCCTGCCCGGCACCGTCCTGCGCACCCCTGCGGACGACGCGGTGGAGCTCGCCGACGGCCAGCTGCTCGTGTTCTGCGGCGGCACCCTCGTTCGCCTGTCCGGCATCGGCCCGACGATCTGGCGCCACGCCGGCCGGGGCTCCGATCTGCCCGGTCTCGTCGCCGCGGTGCTCGAGGAGGCGGGCCCGCCGCCCGCCGGCGTCGATGCGGAGGCGGTCGTCGAGTCGGCGGTCGTCGAGCTCGAGGGCCTCGGAGTGATCAGGAGAGGGACTCCGCCGGAGCCCACCCCCGACGGGTGGCACGGTTGACGCGCCTGGCGCCGAGGGCGCGGAAGCGCTGTGTCAGAATTCGGAAGAACCCGTCGCCGGCGCCCGCCGCGTGATCCGTACCAGCGAAGGAAATCTGACTCTGTGGAACTTCGAGACGTCCTCCGGCTGCTGCGCGACCACTGGATCCCGATCGTCGCGGCGATCCTCCTCGGCACTCTCGTCGCCTTCGGCTGGTCGCTGACGCAGAAGCCGCGGTACGTCGCCGACTCGCAGGGCCTGGTCTCCGTCGCCACCACCGGTGCCGACGACAGCCAGGCGATCTACACGCAGCAGATCGCGCAGTCCGTCGCCAAGTCGAGCCTCGCCACGTACGTCCCGATCGCCACCTCGCGCGACGTGGCGCAGATCGCGATCGACAGCCTCGGCCTCGACGTCTCGCCCGCCACGCTGATCTCGGCGATCACGGTGCAGGCCGACACGGTCGCCCCGGTGATGAAGGTCAGCGCCACCGCCTCCACCCCCGAGGGCGCGCAGAAGCTCGCCGACGCCTGGGTCGCGGCCATCGCCACCAAGGTGCAGCAGGTCAACCAGGAGACGGGCGTCGGCGACACGGTCTCCCTCACCGTTCTGCAGGCCGCGGCGCTCCCGTCCTCGCCGGCGTTCCCGAACCTGCGCCTCGTCCTCGCGGTCGGCGCGCTCGCGGGCCTCGTCCTCGGTCTCGTCTACGCGTTCGTCCGCAACACGCTGGACCGGCGCATCCGCACCGCCGAGATGGTCGAGCGCCTGTTCGACCTCCCCGTGGTCGGCACCCTCCCCGTCGACAAGCGCCTCAGCGAGACCAACCGCATCGTCCCCGAGGCCGACACGACCGACTACATCAAGGCCGACGGCAAGCACGCACTCGCCGAGGCGCTGCGCGAGCTCCGCACGAACCTGCAGTTCATGAACATCGACAGCCCGCCGCGCATCATCGTCGTGACGAGCCCGCTGCCCTCGGACGGCAAGTCGACGGTGACCGCGAACCTCGCGGTGACGCTTGCCGCCTCCGGCCAGCGGACCGTCGTCGTCGATGGCGACCTCCGCAAGCCCACCGTCGCCAAGTCGTTCGGCCTCGTTCCCGGCGTCGGCCTGACCGACTTGCTGATCGGCAAGGCGGAACTGCAGGACGTCCTGCAGCCGTGGGGCCCGTCCGGCAACCTCTGGGTGCTCGGAGCCGGGTCGATCCCGCCGAACCCGTCCGAGCTGCTCGGCTCCAACGGCATGGACATCCTCCTGCACGAGATCGCTCGCGAGGCCATCGTGATCGTCGATGCGCCGCCGCTCCTGCCCGTCACGGACGGCGCCATCCTCACCGCCCGCACCGACGGCGCGCTCGTGGTCATCTCCGCGGGCAGGACGACGACCGACGAGCTGGGCAAGGCGATCCAGAACATCGAGCGGGTCAGCGGCCACACCCTCGGCGTGATCCTCAACCGCGTGCCCGCGCGCGGCCAGGTCGGCCGGGGCTACGGCTACTACTACACGAGCTACTACGGCTCCGAGCGATCGGGTGCCCGCCCGGACACGGCCGTCGAGCCCGAGCCCGCGTCGACCTCGGCCTGAGCGCCCCGCGATGATCTTCCCGGGAGACGACTCCGCCCGCCCCGCCCGCCGGAGCTGGCGACCGGACGAACCGGTCGCCGCCACCGCCGCCCCCGTCTTCACCGTGCTCTCGGTCTGCACCGGCAACATCTGCCGGTCGCCGATGGCGGAGCAGCTGCTGCGCGCCGCACTCGCCGACGCGACATCACCCGCGGGAGGTCCGCTCTTCGCGTTCACGAGCGCCGGAGTGAGGACGCGCGACGGACTGCCGATGGACCCGGTCTCGGCCCGCTTCTCGGCTCAGCACGGGGGAGACCCGGCCGCGCACACGAGCGCGGTGCTCGGCGACGCGATCGTCGGCGACGCCGACCTCCTGCTCACGATGACGCGCGACCACCTGGTCGACGCCTCCCGGCGCTTCCCGTCGCTCCTCCTCCGCGGCTTCACGCTGCTCGAGTTCGCCCGCGTGCTGCCGTTCGTGCTGCGGGAGGTGCCGCTGCCGACGGTCGAGGACCCCGCCGCGCGGCTCCGCGCCGTCGTGCGGCTCGCCGCCGCCCACCGCGGGCGCGCCCCGCGGGGCGAGGGCGGCGACGACATCGAGGACCCGATCGGCCGCAGCGAGGCCGTGCATGAGCGCGTGGCGGCGCAGATCGCGGCGGCTGTCGCCGACGTCTCCCGCGATCTGAGAGCATTGGCGCGGCGGTAGTCGCGCGTCCGCGGGCGCGCTGACGCCTCGCCGCATCGCATCGCTCCTCCTCACCGTCGCGACCGCGACACGAACCCGCCACGATTCGGAGAACCCCTGTGAAGCTTTCTGTCATCGGCTGCGGCTACCTCGGTGCCGTCCACGCTGCCGCCATGGCCGAGCTCGGCCACGACGTCATCGGCATCGACGTCGACCAGAAGAAGATCGACGCCCTGGCCGCCGGCACCGCGCCGTTCTTCGAGCCCGGCCTCCCGGAGCTGCTGTCCTCCGGCGTCGCCTCCGGGCGCCTGCGCTTCTCGACCGACATGGCCGACGCCGCCGGTGCGGCCGTGCACTTCGTCGCCGTCGGCACCCCGCAGAAGCCGGGCGAGAACGCCGCGGACATGACCTACGTCGACTCGGCGATCGACGGTCTCCTGCCCTACCTCGAGGCGGACTCCCTCGTCGTCGGCAAGTCGACCGTCCCCGTCGGCACCGCCGCCCGCCTGGCCGACCGCATCGCCTCCTCCGGTGCGACCCTCGCCTGGAACCCCGAGTTCCTCCGCGAGGGCTTCGCGGTCAAGGACACGATCAGCCCCGACCGGCTCGTCTACGGCGTGCCCGCGGGCGAGGCCGGAGCAGCGGCGAAGGCGACCCTCGACGAGGTCTACGCGACGGCGCTCGCGGCCGAGACCCCGCTCGTGGTCACCGACTACGCCACCGCCGAGCTGGTGAAGGTCTCGGCCAACGCCTTCCTCGCGACCAAGATCTCGTTCATCAACGCGATCGCCGAGATCGCGGAGGTCACCGGCGCGGACGTCACGCAGCTCGCCGACGCGATCGGCTACGACGTGCGGATCGGCCGCCGCTTCCTGAACGCGGGCATCGGCTTCGGAGGCGGCTGCCTCCCGAAGGACATCCGCGCCTTCTCTGCCCGCGCCGACGAGCTCGGCGTCGGCGAGTCCGTCGCCTTCCTCAAAGAGGTCGACGCGATCAACCTGCGTCGCCGTCAGCGCGTCGTCGACCTCGTCACCGAGGGCCTGGGCGGCTCCGTCGAGGGCCGCCGCATCGCGGTGCTCGGTCTGGCGTTCAAGCCGGAGTCGGACGACATCCGCGACTCGCCGTCGCTCGACGTCGCCGCTCGCCTGCACGACCTCGGTGCGACCGTGGTCGCGACCGACCCCGAGGCGATCGAGAACTCGCGCCGCCGCTACCCCGAGATCACCTACACGACCGACGTCGACGAGGCGCTGGCCGGTGCCGACGCCGTGGTCGTCGTGACGGAGTGGAAGCAGTTCCGCGCCCTCGACCCCGCGGCCACGGCGGCGAAGGTGGCCAACACCTTCCTCGTCGACGGTCGCAACTGCCTCGACCCCGCCGCCTGGCGTGCGGCCGGCTGGGAGTACCGCGGCCTCGGCCGCTGACGCGGCGGAGCCGTCGTCTCAGCGGACGCGGCTCGGCTGATCCGCCACCACGCCGGAGGTGCCGCGGAGGGGGATGTGCGCGAAGGCGTCGTCCCACTCCGCCGCCCTCCGGCGTCGTCGTGCGCGGACGACCATCCGGAGCAGGACGCCGGCGACCGCGCCGAGAAGCGCGCCGGAGGTGTTCATCACGACGTCGTCGACGGTCGCGAAGCGCGCCGAGAGGAAGAGCAGCTGGCCCGCCTCGATCAGCGAGCTCACGACGGCGCCGACGGCCACAGCGACCCACGCCCTCCGGAGCCGCAGGTTGAGGGCCAGGAGCAGCCCCAGGGGCACGAACAGGGCGATGTTGGCGGTCGACTCGATGAACGCGTAGTCGACCATCGGGAGGCCGTGCCGGGCGAACCAGGAGGTCACCCGGCCGAGATCCCCCCGCACTCCCGCATCGACGGGCGTCGGCCAGAAGGCGATCGCTGCGAGCGCGACCACGTAGGGCACGCTGATGGCGAGGGTGAGGCGGGTGAGCGACCGGGTCACGGTGCTCCTCTCGTCGGTCGTCGGGCGGGGGCGGCGACGACGGCGGAAGAACAGTCTCGCTCCCGGCTGCTGGGATCGGGCCGGGAGGCGCGGGGGAGTGGGCTGGAGGCACGCCCGTGCGCAGGACGCTCGGGACGCCGTCAGGGGTGCTCGAGCCGGAGAGCGCGGGGCGGTGATCGCGCCGGCTCCGTCGTCGACCAGGCTCCGGCCCGGGCGAGCATCCGCCTGCGGGCGAGCCCCGCCACAGCAGAATTCCGAGAACGCCCCGGGAACGAAGAAGCCCGGCCGGATCATCGATCCTGGCCGGGCTTCTCACCGGTCGGGGTAGCGGGATTCGAACCCACGACCTCCTCGTCCCGAACGAGGCGCGCTACCAAGCTGCGCCACACCCCGGTGTGCTCATCACGGAGAACCGCTCACGAGCCTCGACAATAGTAGCCGATTTCCGGACCGCCGTCGGACACCCCTCGTCAGGCCGCCGGAGTGAGCGTGACGAGGGTCACCTCGGGCCGGCAGGCGAAGCGCACCGGTGCGTAGATCGAGGTGCCGACTCCGGCGGACACGTTGAGGTACGAGCTGCGCAGTCCGTTGTCCCACGTCGTCGAGCCGGCGACCTTGTCGCGCGGGATGTCGCAGTTGGTGACGAGGGCGCCGAAGCCCGGGACGCAGACCTGCCCGCCGTGCGTGTGCCCGGCGAGGATCACCTCGGCGCCGCGGGCGACGAAGTCGTCGAGGATGCGCTGGTAGGGCGCGTGCGCCACGCCGATGCTGACCCCGGCCGGTCCGTCCTCCGCGCCGCGCAGCTCGTCCACGGCTCCGGCGACCAGGTCGATGCGGTCGAGGCCGATGTGCGGGTCGTCGACGCCGAAGAACTCGATGCGCGTCCCCTTCACCGTGATGCTCTCGGCGCGGTTGTTGAGGTCCACCCAGCCGAGCCCGTCCGAGAAGAAGCCGGTCAGCCCGTCGGTGTCGAGATCGGCCTCGTGCTGCTTGGGGTTCTTGGAGGGGCCGACGAAGTAGCGGAGCGGGTTCTTGATCCGAGGGCCGAAGTAGTCGTTGGATCCGTTGACGAAGGCGCCGGGGATCCCGGCGAAGGGCTCCAGAGCCCGGCGGATGCCGAGCACGCCGTCGCGGTGGCCGAGGTTGTCGCCGGTGTCGACCACGACGTCGGGCGCCAGGGCGAGGAGCGAGCGGATCCACTCCTGCTTCTTCGTCTGCCACGGGGCCATGTGCAGGTCCGACACGTGCAGGACGCGGATCGGCTCGGAACCGGCGGGCAGCACCGGGAACGACGTGCGCCGGACGGTGAACAGCGTCCGCTCGACGCCGATGCCCCAGGCCGCGGCGACGGCTCCGGCCGCGGCGACGGTCGCGAGGGCGGTGGTGAGGGGGCGACGGGTGCGTCCGGTCATGGGTCCTTCTCTCGCACGTCGGCCGCGAGCGCGGCCGCGTTCATTCTGCCGGACGCTCCCTCGGGAGCAGCCGGGGGTGCAGGGGCTCAGCCCGCGCGGGGCGGGGCGCCCGGTCCGGCGCTGATCTGCAGGGTGATCTCCGCGCCCCGGGAGACGCGCGACCCGGCGGGCGGGTTCGTCTGCGCGACCGTCCCTGCCGGGCGGTCGGAGGGGACCGGAGAAGTGTCGACGCGGACCGTGAAGCCGACGGAGCGCAGGCGTGAGGCCGCCGCAGAGGGGCTCTGGCCGGTGACCTGGGGCACGGCCTCCTGCGGAGCGTCGACGAGCGAGCGGACCGGAGCCGGGAACGCCGTCCCGCCGTACTTGGCGTCGGCGACGCGCATGATGCGCGGCCAGATCTGGTGGCGCACCTGACCGGCGTTCACCCGGTTGAGACTGAATCCGCGCATGGAGGTGAAGCCGGTCACGTTGCCGACCCAGGTGGCGGTGGCGACCTCGGTGCTCGCGCCGACCATCCACGTGTGCAGCGCGTCGTCCGTGGTGCCGGTCTTGCCGATGTGCGGCACCCCGGTGCGGGGGTTGGAGGGGGCGCCGGTGCCGCCCGTCACCACCTGCTGCAGGGCGTAGCCGGCGGTGGCGGCCACCTCCTCGGACATCCCCTGGCTGCACTCGGAGGCGGGCGGCGCGACGTCGGCGCCCGTGCGGTCGACGATGCGGTCGATCGCGATGGGCGTGCAGACGGTGCCCTTGTTCGCGAAGCCGGCGAAGGCCGTGGCCATCGTGAGCGGAGCGATCTCGTTGGTGCCGAGGATGGTCGGCGCGAGCTTCTGCAGCTCGGTCCCGTCGGCACGGTGCACGCCCATCGCCAGCGCCGTGTTGCGGATGCCGCAGAGGTCCAGCTGCTGGGCCATGGCGGCGAACGAGGTGTTGATCGAGCCGGTCGTGGCCTGCAGAGCCGTGGTCACTCCTCCGTTGCCGCCCTCGTCGTTCCCGGGGTTCCAGGACTCGCCGTAGTAGACGCCGTCGGGCTCGCAGCTGTCACGGAAGGTCGTGTAGGCGCGGCGGGTGCCGTCGACGCTCTCGCCGAGCGAGTGCCCCTCCTGCAGCCACTCCGCCAGGGTGAACACCTTGTAGGTCGAGCCGACCTGGAATCCCGAGGAGCCGCCGTACCCGAAGTCGGTGTTGTAGTTGACGCTCGTGTAGTTGGGGCCCGTCAGGTCCGGATCGTTGGAGTAGTCCTTGTTCTGGGTCATCGCGAGGATGCGGCCGGTGCCGACCTCGACCGAGACGCTCGCGCTGCCGATGTTCACGTTCGCCATCGACTTGGGCACCCAGTCGTCGGTGGCCGAGACGGCGGCCTGCTGCAGGTCGGAGTCGAGGGTCGTGTAGATCCGGTAGCCGCCGCGCTTGAACGTGGCGTCGCGCTCGTCCTGACTCGCACCGAACGCGTCGTCGTTCTTGATGACCCAGGTGACGTAGTCGCAGAAGAAGGCCGCGACTCCGGCCGTCTGGCAGCCGGTGCTCGGCTCGGTGATGTCCGGCGTCACGGGCTCGGCGACGGCCGCCTGCGCCTGCTCGGACGTCACCTTCGACTCGAGGTCCATGCGGGTGACGATGTAGTCGCGCCGGTCCCGGGTCTGCGGGTAGCCCTCCGCGGCGGGGTTCGCCGGGTCGCCGGGCCGGTCGAAGCGGAACTTCTCGGGGTTGTTCACGATCGCGACGAGCGCGGCGGACTGCGCGAGCGAGAGGTCCTTCGCGCTCACTCCGAAGTAGTAGCGGGCAGCCGCCTCGACGCCGTAGACGGTGCCGCCGAACAGGGCGATGTTGAGGTAGCCCAGCAGGATGTCGTTCTTCGGATACTCCTTCTCGAGCCCGATGGCGAGCCGCATCTCCGCGACCTTGCGCTCCGGAGTGGTCTCCGTGGCCTCGCGGTAGGCCGCGTCGCGCTCGATCGGATCGCTGAGCGCCTCCGCCTTCTGCACGAGCACGTTCTTGACGTACTGCTGCGTGATGGAGGAGCCGCCCTGGACGTCCCCGCCCATGGCCGTCGTCGCGGCCGCGCGGACGGTGCCGAGCAGATCGATGCCGCCGTGCTCGTAGAAGCGGGGGTCCTCGGAGGCGACCACGGCATCCTTCACGAACGGCGAGATCTCGTCCCAGCCCACCTCGACGCGGTTCTGGGCGTAGAAGGAGGCGAGCAGCACGTCGCCGCCGGAGGAGTCCTTCGCGTACACGTCGCTCTTCTCGGCGAGCGTGCCGATCTCGAGGTACTCGGGGAGGTTGTCGAACATCTCCACCGTGTTGCCGGCGGCCATGCCGCTCAGCGCGATCGCCGGCGTCACCGAGGCGGCCACCAGGACTCCCGCGACGACGCTCATGGCGACGATGCCGATCAGACCGCCGACGGCGCCCCCGATGGTCTTCACGACTCTGGTCCCGCCCTGCCCCGACATAGAATCAGCGTAGTCGCCGCGCTCGGACGAGCCGCGGCGCTCATCCCGCCGACGCGCGGCGCTCAGCAGTCGTCCCGCACCGGCCGCACCCGAGGAGAGCCATGTCCGTCCCGCGCTGGGAGTACATCACCACCCCGCTGATGATCCACAACACCACGGCGATCCTGAACACCTGGGGATCCGAGGGCTGGGAGCTGGTCCAGATCGTGACCGGTCCCGAGGGCGGCCTCGTCGCGTACCTCAAGCGCCCCGTCGCCGAGGCCGGCGCGTGATCGCCGAGCGTCTCGCGGAGCTCGGCGTCGAGCTGCCGGCGGTCGCGGTCCCCGCCGGCGCCTACGTCCCCGCCGTCGTGCACGGCGGCCTCGTCTACACGGCCGGGCAGATCCCCTTCGTCGACGGCTCTCTGCCGATGGTCGGCAAGGTCGGCGCCGAGGTGTCGCCCGAGCAGGCGAAGGAGCTGGCCCGCACCTGCGCCCTCAACGCGCTCGCGGCCGTCGCCGACGCGATCGGATCGCTCGACCGGGTGACGCGGATCGTGAAGCTCACCGGCTTCGTCGCGTCCGCCTCCGGCTTCACCGGGCAGCCCGGCGTGATCAACGGCGCCTCGGAGCTGCTCGGCGACGTGTTCGGCGAGCCCGGCCGTCACGCGCGATCGGCCGTCGGGGTGGCGGAGCTGCCCCTCGGCGCTCCCCTCGAGGTCGAGCTGATCGTCGCCTTCGACTGACGCACCGCCCCCTCCTGCCCACGCGGCGGGAGGGGGCGTGCGGTGCCCGGTCAGTCCGCGGCGATCGCGGAGGAGATCACCGCCATCACCTGCGTGTCCGCGAGCGTCGTCGTGTCGCCCACGGCGCGTCCCTCCGCCGCGTCGCGCAGCAGCCGGCGCATGATCTTCCCCGAGCGGGTCTTGGGCAGCTCCTGCACCACGAAGATCCGCTTCGGGCGGGCGATCGCGCCGATGTGCTCGGCGACGTGCGCCTTCAGGGTGGCCTCGAGCTCGTCGTGTCCGTGGGCCAGCGCCTCGGCCTGGCTCGCCTTCGCGATCACGAACGCGACCACGGCCTGGCCGGTGGTCTCGTCCGCGGCTCCCACGACGGCCGCTTCGGCGACGACCGGGTGGGAGACGAGGGCCGACTCGATCTCGGCGGTCGAGAGGCGGTGGCCGGAGACGTTCATCACGTCGTCCACGCGCCCCAGGAGCCAGAGGTCGCCGTCCTGGTCGCGACGCGCTCCGTCACCCGCGAAGTAGCGGTCGCCGAACTTCGACCAGTAGGTCTCGACGTAGCGCTCCGGGTCGCCCCAGATGCCGCGCAGCATCGCCGGCCAGGGCTCGGTGATCACGAGCAGTCCGCCCTCGTCGGCGCCGACCGGCGTCCCGGCGTCGTCGACCACGTCGATCGAGATCCCCGGCAGAGCGACCTGCGCGGACCCGGGCTTGAGAGTCGTCACCCCGGGCAGGGGGGACACCATCATCGCGCCGGTCTCGGTCTGCCACCACGTGTCGACGATGGGGGTGCGGCCGCCGCCGATGACGTCGCGGTACCAGACCCACGCCTCCGGGTTGATCGGCTCGCCGACCGATCCGAGCAGGCGCAGGCTCGAGAGGTCGAAGCGCTGCGGGATCTGCCGGCCGAGCTTCATGAAGGAGCGGATCGCCGTGGGAGCCGCGTAGAGGATCGTCACGCCGTGCTTCTCGACGATCTCCCACCAGCGGCCGGGATGCGGGCTGTCGGGAGTGCCCTCGTACATCACCTGGGTGGCGCCGTTGGCGAGCGGGCCGTAGACGACGTAGCTGTGCCCGGTGATCCAGCCCACGTCCGCGGTCGACCAGTAGACGTCCGACTCGGGGTGCAGGTCGAAGACCGCGCGGTGCGTGAAGGCGACCTGGGTGAGGTATCCGCCGCTGGTGTGCAGGATGCCCTTGGGCTTCCCGGTCGTGCCGCTCGTGTAGAGGATGAAGAGGGGCTGCTCGGCGGGGAACGGCTTCGCGACGTGGTCGGCGTCGACCGCCACGATCTCCTCGTGCCACCAGAGGTCGCGCCCCTCGTGCCAGGCGACCTCGTTGCCTCCGCGGCGCACGACCAGGACGTGCTGGACGCTGGACTCGCCGCCGAGGGCGAGCGCGGCGTCGACCGCCGGCTTCAGGGGCGAGACGGCGCCCTTGCGCCAGCCGCCGTCGGCGGTGATGACGAGTGTCGCCTCCGCGTCGTCGATCCGCGCGCGGAGGCTCTCGGCGCTGAATCCGCCGAAGACGACGGAGTGGACCGCCCCCAGCCGGGCGACGGCGAGCATCGCGATGACCGCCTCCGGGATCATGGGCAGGTAGATCGCCACGCGGTCGCCGGCGCGGACGCCGAGGCTCGTGAGCAGGTTCGCGGCGCGCTTCACCTCGGCGGTGAGCTCGGCGTAGGTGATCGAGCGGGAGTCGCCGGGCTCGCCCTCCCAGTGCAGGGCGACGCGGTCGCCGTGGCCGGCCAGGACGTGGCGGTCGAGGCAGTTGTAGGCCACGTTCAGCTCGCCGTCGTCGAACCACTTCGCGAACGGGGGCTCGCTCCAGTCGAGGGTGCGCGTGAACGGCCGGTGCCAGTGCAGGAGCTCGCGGCTCCGGTCGGCCCAGAAGGCGAGGCGGTCGGCCGCGGCCTCGTCGTAGAGCGCGGCGGTCGCGACCGCTCCGGCGGCGAGATCGGCCGGCGGCGGGAACCGGCGGGTCTCGTGGAGGAGATTGTCGATGGCGTTCCGGTCGGCGGCCGGGGCGTCGGGGGGAGTGGACATCTGCGATTCGCTCCTTCGCGAGTGAGACGTTCGCCGGCCCGCGCGGTCGGCGTCGCACCACCGTAGCGCCCGCCTCCAGCGCGGATCGCCGAGCGCCGCAAGCTGGGTGCGGGGCGGGTGTCGGATAAGAGTCCGCAGAGAACAGGATCCGGGCTTGGCGAATCGCGATCCGTCCCCTACAGTTGCATACGGCCGAATGAACTTCGGCCCAGCGGCGCAAGTGATTCCCCCCAATCCAGCGCCGCCGAGGCGGCACCTGTTCCCCCCAATGGGTGCCGCCCCCTTCTTCCCGCCGGATCCGGCGGAGGGACGCCCCCGCTCGAGCCCTGCTCGCGGGGGCGTTTCCGCGATGCCGGGACGTCTCCTCGTCGACTGGGCTTCTCTGCGCCGTGGGGACCCTCCTCGGAGGGGCTCCCTGCCGAGAGCCCCGGGCCGCTCCTGCGCGCGCGTCCGGCCCGGGTCGTTCCTCCACAGGCGCCGACGCGGGCGTCTCTCCTCCAATCGGGCAGGGAGCGCCCCGGCGCGCGGAACGGGCTCCTAGCGTGCCGGGATGACCCGCGACTTCGTCCCCCTCGTCCCCGCCGAGCACCGCCGCGACCCGCTGCCGGTGCGGCCCGCCGCCGCCGGCCTCGGGCTGCTCGCGCCGCACGCCGCGGACCCCGCGGTGACCGACCTCTTCGTGAACGGCGGCGCGGGCCTCTGGATCGACCGGGGCGGCGGTGCCGAGCGGGTGCCGGAGTGGACGCTCGACGCCGCCGGAGCACGGCGGCTGGCCGTCGCGCTGGTCGCGGCCGGTGGACGGCACGTCGACGAGGCGAGCCCGTGCGTGGACGTCAGGCTCCGCCACGGGGTCCGTGTGCACGTCGTGCTGCCGCCGGTGGCGACCGGGGGAGCGCTCGTGTCGGTGCGGGTGCCGCGGTCGGACTCCTGGACGCTCGGGGAGCTGCAGGCAGCGGGGATGCTGGACGACGACGGAGTGCGGCTTCTGCGCCGGGCGGTCCGCGAGCGGTGGAACCTGCTGATCACGGGAGCGGGTGGATCGGGCAAGACCACCCTGCTCGGCGCCCTGCTCGGGTGCGCGGCGCCGACCGAGCGGATCGTCGCCATCGAGGACGTCGGCGAGCTCCGGCCGGCGCACCCGCACGTCGTCTCGCTCGAGGCGCGGCAGCCCAACCTTGAGGGCGCCGGTGCCGTGGGCCTGGACCGGCTCGTGCGGGAGGCGCTGCGGATGCGTCCGGACCGCCTGGTCCTCGGCGAGTGCCGCGGCGTCGAGCTGCGCGAGCTGCTGTCCGCGCTGAACACCGGGCACGACGGCGGTGCGGGGACCCTCCACGCGAACTCCCTCGAGGACGTGCCCGCGCGTCTCGAGGCGCTCGGGGTCCTCGCAGGGCTCGGGCCCGAGGCGATCGCCCGCCAGACGGTCAGCGCGATCGACCTGGTGCTCCACCTCGAGCGCCGCGCCGGGCGGCGGCGGCTGGCGGCATCCGGGACGTTCGCGCTCGACGCGGCCGGCCGCCTGAGGGTCGAGGACGGGTCGCTCCCGAGCGCCTCGAGGTCGAGCGCGTGACGGGCCGCGACGGGCTGGACGAGGTCGCGGCCGTCGTGCACCGACTGGCCGTCCTCCTCGCGGCGGGAGTGGCTCCCGCGTCGGCCCTCGGGCATCTCGCGGGGGCGGAAGGGGCGGACAGCGGGGACGCGCGGCGGCGGCGACTGCTCCGGGCGGTGTCGGAGGAGGCCGGCCGCGGGGGCGACGTGACGGAGGCGCTGCTGCGCGGAACGCCGGTTTCGCGGCGGAGCGGCTCGGAGCGGAAGCGGCCGCGACGGCGAGCGCCGGACACCGGTGAGGCGACCGCGTGGGCGGCGCTGGCCGCCGCGTGGCGGGTGGCCGCCGACTCCGGCGCGCCGGTCGCCGCCGCTCTCGGCGAGCTGGCGGAGTCCCTGCGCGAGCTGGCGCGCGCCCGCCGGGACATCGAGGTGGCTCTGGCCGGTCCCTCCGCCACCGGGAGGGTCGTGAGCGCGCTGCCGCTGGCGGCGCTGGGTCTGGGGGCACTGCTGGGCTTCGACGTGGTCGGCGTGCTCCTCGGGACGGTGCCCGGTGCGGTCTGCCTGGTGGGGGGAGCCGGGTTGATGGCGGCCGCGCACGCGTGGACGCGGCGCCTCGTCCGAAGCGCGGCCCCGGCCGATCCGGCGCCCGGGCTCGCGCTCGACCTCCTCTCGGTGGCGCTGGCCGGTGGCGGCTCGATCGAGTCGTCGCGCGCCCGGGTCGTGGCGGCGCTCGCCGAGTGCGGGCTCGACTCGGGCGAGCGCGTGCTCTCCGACGCGGACCCGGTGCTCGCCCTCTCCGCGGCGGCGGGCGTGCCGGCCGGACGCCTGCTCCGGAGCGAGGCGGCTCTGGTCCGGGCACGGGCGTCCTCCGGGGCGCGGGAGCGAGCCGCTCGGCTCGGCGTGACCCTGATGCTGCCGCTCGGGATCTGCGTGCTGCCGGCGTTCCTGCTGCTCGGAGTGGCTCCGATGGTCGTCTCGGTGCTGCTCTCGACGTTCTCGGTGGCGCCGTGACGCGGTCGACCGCTCCTCCACAGGGGCGGGATCGGGAGGCGTCTCCACGGATCGGCCGGAGGGTCGATCGGTGGGATCGGGAGTCAGCGATCCTCGGAGGAGGGGCACGGAGCGGGGCGGAACGGAGCAGGACGGATGAGAAGTGACACGGCGATCAGCGGCGGGGGAGTCTCCCGGAGTCGAGGACTCGGTAGGAGCAGGGATGCGGGAAGTGGTGTGCCCGGAACGAGCCGGGGCTCGAGGAGCGGCGGAGGTGCGGCGTCCGGCGGAGGAACGGGCATCGACGTCTCCGCGGGGCGCGTCGAGTGGTGCCGACCCGGGTGGGGAGGTCTCGGCGCTCTGGGCCACGATGAGGGGTCGGCGACGGCGGAGTACGCGATCGCGACGATGGCCGCGGTCGGTTTCGCCGGGCTGCTGGTGGTCATCCTCAAGGGCGACGAGGTGCGGAGCATCCTGACCGACCTGGTGACCCGCGCGCTCACCGCGGCGGGATGAGAGGCCTTCCGCTGCTGCGCGGGCGGCTCGTCCAGGAGGAGGGCTCGGCCACTGCCGAGCTCGCGCTCGTGCTCCCGGCGGTGGTCGCGGTGCTGGCGCTGTGCCTGGGGTCGGTGGCGGCCTCGGCGCAGTACGTCCGGCTCGTCGACGCGGCCGCCGACGCGGCCCGGTCCGCGGCCCGGGGCGACGACCCCCGCGCGCCGCTCGCCCGGGTGACGGGGGCGTCGCTCACGGCGGGGGAGCAGGACGGACTGGTCTGCGTCGACGTCGCGGCCCGGCTGCGCCCGCTCCCGGCGGTGTCGCTCCCGGTCTCGGTCCGGTCCTGCGCGCTGGGCGGGGGCGGATGATCCGCCGACTCCCCGGGGCTGTCCGCGACCGGGAGGAGGGCTCGGCCGCGGTCGTGGCGATCGGAGTCGTCGCGGGCACGATCCTGGTGACGGCCGCCGTGCTCGCCGGCTGCGCAGGAGTCGTCGGGCACCAGCGAGCGGTCGCCGCCGCGGACGCCTCGTCCCTGGCAGCGGCCGACGTCGCCTCCGGCCTGCTGGCCGGGGATCCGTGCGGACGTGCCGCCGCCGTGGCCCGCGCGAACGGCGCCGAGCTCGTCCTCTGCGACGTCGACGGCGGCGTCGCGAGAACGGAGGCGGCCGTCGCCGCGGGTCCGCTCTCCCTCACGGCGCGGTCGAGGGCCGGCCCGCCGCCCTGAGGGCGGGGGCAGCAGCGGGCGTCGTCCGGACCGAGGTTCGGACGACGCCGCGGGAGCGCGTCAGTCGGAGGAGAGTCGCTGGTACCGGTACGCGGCGGCGGTCGGCAGGGCGCCCGCGCCCTCGTCGTGCTCGAGGCCGCCGGCGAGGAGGTAGATGTAGCGGGAGCCCGCCCTCGCCCCGGGGATCTCGAGGCGTGCGGCGGGGGCCTGATCGTCGCCGTATCCCCGGCGGAGGGTCTTGCCCTCCAGCGGTCCGTCGAGGAGCTTGGCCGTGTAGGCGGAGGTCGTGGTGGTGTGCGTCGTTGCCATGCCTCATCATGCGCCGATCGGCGCCGCGCGTCACCCCCGTCGACGGCAGGCCGGGCAGGCGGCTCCGAGGCCGTGTCCAGCGTCCTCCCGAGGTCCCCGTGTCCTCGGGAGGGGGCAGCACGTCCGGGGTCAGTGTGTATGGTGTGCCTGTCGGGCGCCCCCGCCGATGGGGACGCGTCGCCGTTCCCCGCACCACGTCGCCGCGCACCGTCTCCCCGCAGCAGGGGACGTCGGACCACTGGTCGTCCGACCCGACAGCACCAATCGAGGAGAACTGTGTCCGGCACGAAGAAGCTGGTGATCGTCGAGTCGCCGGCGAAAGCCAAGACCATCGCCCAGTACCTGGGCGACGGCTACGAGGTGCTCGCCTCCGTCGGGCACATCCGCGATCTCATCGAGCCGAAGAACCTCCCCCCGGAGCTGAAGAAGGGCCCGCTGGGCAAGTTCTCCGTCGACGTCGACAACGGCTTCGAGCCCTACTACGTCGTGTCCGACCAGAAGAAGAAGACGGTCGCCGACCTCAAGCGCGCGCTGAAGAACGCCGACGAGCTCTACCTCGCCACTGATGAGGACCGCGAGGGCGAGGCCATCGCGTGGCACCTCCTCGAGGAGCTCAAGCCCAAGGTCCCCGTGCACCGCATGGTCTTCCACGAGATCACGAAGGACGCGATCCAGAAGGCGCGCGACAACACCCGGGACATCGACACCTCCCTGGTCGACGCCCAGGAGACCCGCCGCATCCTCGACCGCCTCTACGGCTACGAGATCTCGCCCGTGCTGTGGCGCAAGGTCGGCCCCGGGCTCTCGGCCGGTCGGGTGCAGTCGGCCGCGACCCGCCTGGTGGTCGACCGCGAGCGGGAGCGCCTGGCGTTCGTGTCGGCGAGCTACTGGGACCTCGCCACCGTGCTCGCACCCGAGTCGGACGCCGCGGCGGGCTTCGACGCCCGCCTGGCGCGGCTCGACGGCAAGCGGATCGGAAGCGGCCGCGACTTCGACGACCGCGGTCAGCTGAAGGGCGACGTCACCGTCCTCGACGAGTCCACCGCCGGTGCCCTCGCCGAGGCGCTGCGCGACCCCGCCACCACGGTCCGGGTCTCGAACCTCGAGTCCAAGCCGTACTCGCGCCGCCCCGCCGCCCCGTTCACCACGTCCACGCTCCAGCAGGAGGCGGCGCGCAAGCTCCGCTTCTCGGCGCGCCAGACGATGAGCGTCGCGCAGTCGCTCTACGAGAACGGCTTCATCACCTACATGAGGACCGACTCGCCCGGGCTCTCGCAGCAGGCGCTGAACGCCGCACGCACTCAGGCCGCGTCCCTCTACGGAGCCGAGACCGTCCCGGACAAGCCCCGGCTGTACTCCGGCAAGAACAAGAACGCGCAGGAGGCGCACGAGGCCATCCGGCCCGCGGGCGAGACCTTCCGCACCCCGGACCAGCTCTCGGGCACCCTCCGCGGCAACGACCTCCGCCTCTACGAGCTCATCTGGAAGCGCACCGTCGCCTCGCAGATGGCCGACGCCAAGGGCTCGACCGCCACCGTGACGCTGCTCGCCGAGCCGGCCGGCGACGTCGCGAAGACCGCCGAGTTCACCGCCTCCGGAACCGTCATCACCTTCCGCGGATTCCTGCTCGCCTACGAGGAGGGGCACGACGAGGAGCGTCACGGCGCCCGCGACGAGAAGGACGCCAAGCTGCCGGTGCTCGAGGTCGGCCAGAGCCTGGTCGTCGCCGAGGTCGAGGCCAAGGGCCACGAGACCTCGCCGCCCCCGCGCTACACGGAGGCGAGCCTGGTCAAGGCGCTCGAGGAGCTCGGCATCGGCCGGCCCTCGACCTACGCGTCGATCATCTCCACCATCGTCGACCGCGGCTACGTCACTCCGCGCGGGACCGCCCTCGTGCCCAACTGGATCGCCTTCTCGGTGGTCCGGCTGCTCGAGGACTTCTTCTCCGACCTGGTGGAGTACGACTTCACCGCCGAGATGGAGGGCGACCTCGACCGCATCGCCGGCGGCGAGGAGGACCGCGTCGCCTGGCTCAACCGCTTCTACTTCGGCGGAGGCACGCACCCCGGGCTCCGACACGTCGTGGACAACCTCGGCGAGATCGATGCGAAGAGCATCAACTCCGTCCGGATCACGGACGACATCACCCTGCGCATCGGCAAGTACGGCCCCTACCTCGAGGTGGCCCAGGAGGAGGGGCAGGAGACGCCGCGTCGCGTCAACCTGCCGCTCGAGCTGGCTCCCGACGAGCTCACGCCCGCCAAGGCGCAGGAGCTCGTCGACGCCCCGGTGCAGACCGACCGCGTGCTGGGAAGCAACCCCGACTCGGGCAAGACCGTCGTCGTCAAGGACGGGCGCTTCGGCCCCTACGTGACCGAGGTCGATCCGGAGCCGGAGACCACGGCGGATCCCGCCACCGGGGAGGTCGTCGAGCCCGCGCCCGCGAAGCGCGGCGCGAAGAAGCCCGCTGTCGTGAAGCCGCGCACCTCCTCCCTCTTCAAGTCGATGGACGTCGCGTCGATCGACCTGGCGACGGCGCTGCGCCTGCTCGACCTGCCGCGCACGGTCGGCGACGACCCCGAGAGCGGCGAGCCGATCACGGCTCAGAACGGCCGGTACGGCCCGTACATCAAGAAGGGCACCGACAGCCGGTCGCTCACCAGCGAGGACCAGATCTTCGAGGTCGACCTGCCGACGGCGCTCGAGATCTTCGCCCAGCCGAAGTACGGGGCGCGACGCGCGTCGAGCGCGCTGAAGGAGTTCGAGGCGGACCCCGTCAGCGGCAAGCCGATCCGGATCCGCGACGGACGCTTCGGCGCCTACGTGACCGACGGCGAGACCAACGTCACGATCTCCAAGGGCCTCACGATCGAGGAGATCGACTTCGAGCAGGCGGTCCAGATGCTCGCCGACAAGCGCGCGAAGGGCCCGGCCAAGAAGGCTCCGGCCAAGCGCGCGCCGGCCAGGAAGCCCGCGGCGAAGACGACGGCGGCCAAGACGACGGCGGCCAAGACGACGGCGGCTAGGACGACGGCGGCCAAGACGACGGCGGCCGCCAAGAAGACGACCGCAGCGAAGAAGCCCGCCGCGCCCCGCGCCACCGCCGCGAGCCGCGCGGCTGCGGCGGCTGCCGCCGAGACGTCGGACGCGACGGAGTCGTGACCGGGCTGTTCGTCACCCTCGAGGGCGGGGACGGCGCGGGCAAGACCACGCAGGCCCGGCTGCTCGAGGAGTGGCTGGGCATGCGCGGCGAGACCGTCGTCCGCACCCGCGAGCCCGGAGGCACCGAGGTGGGCCTGCAGATCCGCGAGATCGTTCTGCACCACCGCGGCGAGATCGATCCGCGGGCCGAGGCCCTGCTCTACGCGGCGGACCGCGCCCAGCACATCGGGACGCTCGTGCGACCGGCGCTCGAGCGTGGCGAGGTCGTCGTGCAGGACCGCTACATCGACTCCTCCGTCGCCTACCAGGGAGCCGGGCGGGTCCTCGACGCCGTCGAGGTCCGGCGGCTCTCGGAGTGGGCCACCCACGACCTGAGGCCCGACCTCACCGTCCTGCTCGACCTCGACCCCGCCGTCGCGCGGGGCCGGCTCGACGCGGCCCGCACCCGCTTCGACCGGCTGGAGGCCGAGAAGGCGGAGTTCCACGGGCGCGTGCGCGAGGCGTTCCTGGCGATCGCCGAGACGGACGCCGAGCGCTTCCTCGTCGTGGACGCCGGTCTCCCGGTCGAGGAGATCGCGGCCGCGGTGCGGGAGCGGGTCGCCGCGCTCCTCGACGGCGCGTCGGCTGTCGGTGCTCGCGGTTAGCCTGGTGGCATGACCGTCTGGAGCCAGCTCGTCGGGCAGGAGCACGCCATCGGCGCCCTGCAGGACGCCTCGACGCCCCGGGACGACCGTGGCCGGGAGTCGTCGTCGATGACGCACTCCTGGCTCATCACCGGCCCTCCCGGGTCCGGCCGCTCGAACCTCGCCTACGCGTTCGCCTCCGCACTGCTCTGCCGCCACGGCGGCTGCGGGGAGTGCCCCGACTGCCGCCAGGTCGCCGCCCGCTCCCATCCCGACCTCGCCGTGCTGACGACCGAGCGCGTGATCATCTCGATCGACGAGGTGCGGCGGCTGGTCAGCAGCTCGCAGTACTCGCCCTCGGTGTCGCGCTACCGCGTCATGGTCATCGAGGACGCCGACCGGATGAGCGAGCGCACGTCCAACGTGCTGCTGAAGGCGCTCGAGGAGCCGCCGGAGCGCACGGTCTGGATCCTGTGCGCCCCGAGCGAGGCCGATCTGCTCCCCACCATCCGCTCCCGCGTCCGCTCCGTGCGGCTCCGCGTGCCGAGCATCGAGGACGTCGCCGGTCTCCTCGAGCGCCGCGACGGGGTCGACCCCGAGACCGCTGAGCGCGCCGCCCGCCAGGCTCAGAGCCACATCGGGATGGCGCACCGCCTGGCGACCGACGCGAACGCGCGCGAGCGCCGCGAGGAGACGCTCCGCATCGCCCTGCGCCTCCGCGGCGTCTCGGACGCGGTCCTCGGCGCTGCGCGGATGATCGAGGTCGCGACCGAGGACGCCAAGGCGATCACCCTCGAGCGCGACGAGGCCGAGCGGCAGCAGGCGCTGCGCTCGCTCGGCGTCGAGCCCGGAGGCACCGTGCCCGCGCAGCTCCGCTCGCAGCTGCGGGCGCTCGAGGAGGACCAGAAACGACGCGCGACGCGGAGCCTCCGCGACGGCCTCGACCGGATCCTCGTCGACCTGCTCTCCCTCTACCGCGACGTGGTGCGCCTCCAGCTCGGGGCGCCCGGCGGCGTCATCAACGAGGAGGTCCGGACCGAGATGACCGCGCTCGCCGACGCGACTCCGCCCGACCGCACGCTCGCCGTCCTCGACGCGATCGCGACAGCCCGGCAGCGGATCGACGCGAACGTCTCCCCGGTCCTCGCTCTCGAGGCGCTGCTCGTCGTCGCGGCGCGCCGTCCGGTGGCCGCGTGAGGCGGGGGCGCCGGTCGGCCGCCGTCGTCGCGCTCGTCGCGGCCGCGTCCCTCCTGACCGGCTGCTTCGCGCCCGGCCCGAGCGTCGACCGGACCTCCACCCCCTACCCGCAGACCGTCGACGACTCCCTGGAGCGCTACTACTCGCAGGTGCTGGTCTGGGACGACTGCGGTGACGGCGCTCTCTGCACCGACGCGACCGTCCCGCTCGACTGGGACGACCCCTCGGGGGAGACCGCGTCGATCGCTCTGGTGCGCCGACCCGCGACGAAGGGCCCGGCGATCGGGTCCCTGCTCGTGAATCCGGGCGGGCCGGGAGCGTCGGGCGTCGACTTCATCCGCGACAGCGCCGACTACGCGGTCGACTCCGCGCTCGCCGCCCGGTACGACGTCGTCGGCTTCGATCCGCGCGGAGTGGGCGCCTCCACCGCGGTCTCCTGCCTCGACGCCGCGGGGCTCGACTCCTACCTCTACGACATCACGCCGGGGGAGCGGGGCAGCGACGAGTGGATCCAGGCGCAGCGCACGACCGCTGCCGCGTTCGCCGCCGCCTGCGAGGAGCGCAGCGGGCCGCTGCTGCCCGAGGTCGGCACCCCGAGCGCCGCCCGTGATCTCGACGTGCTGCGCGCGGCGCTCGGCGACGAGACGCTGCACTACCTCGGCTACTCCTACGGCACGTTCCTCGGAGCGACCTACGCCGGGCTGTTCCCGGACCGGGTCGGCCGCCTCGTCCTCGACGGCGCGATCGACCCGGCGGCCACCTCGTTCGACGTGGTGCGCGAGCAGGCGAAGGGGTTCGAGAGCGCACTGCGCGCCTACCTCGCCGACTGCCTCCGCTCGGACGACTGCCCGTTCACCGGCACCGTCGACGCGGGGATGGCCCAGCTGAAGCGCATGCTCGAGGACGTGGACGCCTCGCCGATCCGCGCCGCCGACGGCCGGGAGCTCGGCGCGAGCACGCTGTTCACCGCGATCGTCTACCCGCTCTACGACGCCACGGCGTGGGGAGCGCTGAGCGAGATGCTGGCCGGCGTCCGCCGGGGCGACCCCGCGGTCGCGTTCCAGTACGCGGACGCCTACAACGGGCGCGACGCGGACGGCCGGTACGCGGACAACACCACCGAGGCGTTCCTCGCGATCAACTGCGTCGACTACTCCTACGACGCCGACACCGCCTCGATGCGCGCCGACGAGGCCGCTCTCGAGCAGGCCGCGCCGACGATCGGCCGCTACATGGCCTACGGCGACATCCTCTGCAGCGAGTGGCCGGCGGCGTTCGAGGGCTCCCGCGAGCCGATCACCGCGGAGGGCTCGGCGCCCATCCTGGTCGTGGGCACCACGAACGATCCCGCGACGCCCTACGTATGGGCGCAGGCGCTCGCGGGCGAGCTCTCCGCCGGTCACCTGGTCACCTACGACGGCGAGGGCCACACGGCCTACAACAAGTCGACGTCCTGCGTGAACGACGCGGTCGACGCGTACCTGCTCGAGGGGACCGTCCCGGAGGTGGATCCGCAGTGCTGACCGAGCAGGAGCGGTCCCGCGAGCAGCAGCCCGGGCTCCGCGAGCGCAAGCGCCTGGCCACGCGGCGGGCGATCGAGATCGCCGTCCTTCGCCTCGCTAGCGAGCGCGGGCCGGAGCGCGTGACCATCGACGACGTCTCGCGCGCCGCCGACGTCTCCACGCGCACCTTCTTCAACTACTTCGCCTCGAAGGAGGACGCGCTGGTCGGCGGGCTCCCGGTCATCGCCGACGAGACGGCGGCGGCGTTCGTCGCGGGCCGGGGCGCCGTGCTCGAGGACCTGCAGCGGGTCTTCGTCGCCGCGATGGAGGAGCCGCTCGAGGAGGACCGGGAGCTGCACGTCCTCCGCCGCGCGCTCTTCCGCGAGCACCCGCATCTGGTCGGTCTGAAGATCGCGGGCATGCGCGAGTTCGAGCTCGCGGTCGAGGGGCTCGTCGCCGAGCGTCTCGGCCAGGAGGACGACGACGCGGAGCGGGTGCGCAGCCGGGCGCGGATGCTGACGCTCCTCGGGCTCGCCGCCGTCCGCCACGCCTGGGCGGCCTGGGTCGATCACGACGGCCGGGAGGCCCTGCCCGGACGCATCGCCCGCTCCTTCGAGGAGCTCCGCGGCGCGCTCGCCTGAGCCGAGTGCGGCGGTCGCCGCCGCCGTCGCGGAGCCTCTGCTCGACCGCACCGTCCTGATTCACGCCCGGGGGCGCGAGCAGGCTATGCTGTGTAATCGTGTCCGGGGCTCAGGCCCCGCGTGCACGCCGCCTTAGCTCAGTCGGCAGAGCGTCTCACTCGTAATGAGAAGGTCGTGGGTTCGATTCCCACAGGCGGCTCCCTCTCCCGTCATCCGCGACGTCCCGGCCGGATCCGCGAGTTCCCGGCCTCATCCGCGGCGTCCAGGTCGCGTCGAACTCGCGTCGCTACCCTGTTGCGGATGACCGACACGCCTCCTCCCCGCCGTCGCCGCACTCTCGTGGTCGCCGCGGTGCTCGTGGCCGCCGTGCTCGGTGGCGGCGCCTTCGGCGTGGGGACGGCCCTCGGCAGCGCCGCGGAGCCCGGGGCGCTGCCCGTCGTCTCGACCCCGACCGCCACCGCGACTCCCGCACCGACGCCGACGGCCACGGCGCGGCCCACCGCCGAAGCGGCGGCCGAGGCGCTCCGCACCTGCTCGGTGGCGGGGCTCGCCGCCGACCCGCGCCTGGGCTCGATGCAGGCGCGTGTGGTCGACGCCGCGACGGGCGAGGTCCTGTTCGACCGCGGGGGCGGGACCGCGTCCCGCACCGCCTCCGCCCTCAAGATCCTCACGGCCGCGTCGGCGCTCGCGGTCCTCGGCCCGGACACGCGCATCGCCACCACCGTGGTCCGCGGGAGCGAGCCCGGAAGCGTCGTCCTCGTCGGCGGGGGAGACCTCACCCTGACCCGGCTCCCGACCGGCCGGGAGTCGACCTACGCCGGAGCGGCCCACCTCGACGACCTCGCGGCGCAGGTCGAGAGCGCCTGGGAGGCGGACCCGTCCACCGCCGGGACGCCGATCACGTCGCTGGTGCTCGACTCCTCCCTCTACTCGGGCGAGACCTGGCAGCCGAGCTGGAACCGCAAGGAGCAGGTCGACGGCTACATGCCCGAGATCACGGCGCTCCAGGTGGACGGCGATCGCGAGGACCCCACGGCCTCGACCTCCGAGCGCGGCACGGATCCGGTCGGCCGGGCCGGAGAGGCGTTCGCCGACGAGCTGGACGGCTCGCCCGTGGTCTCCACCGGGACCGCTCCCGCGGGCGCCGCGGTTCTCGGCACAGTGGAGTCGGCTCCGGTCGGCACGCTCGTGCAGCAGATGCTGCTCGTCTCCGACAATGCGATCGCCGAGATGCTCGCGCGGCTCGTCGCGATCCGCACCGGCGCGGGCAGCGACTTCGCTGCCGAGCAGGCCGGTGTGCTGCAGGGGCTCGCCGGTTACGGCGTCGACACGTCCGGGATCGCGATCGTCGACGGCTCCGGCCTGAGCGACGACAACGCGGTCGCGCCGGCGTACTTCACCGAGCTGCTCCGGAAGGTGCAGGCCCGCGAGGGGCAGCTGGGGATCCTCCTGGACGGCCTGCCGGTGTCGGGCCGGACGGGCTCGCTCTCCTACTCCGACCGCTTCGCCGGCGACAACGCCGCGGCCGACGGCGCGGTGCGCGCGAAGACGGGCTGGATCGACACCGGCTACACACTGGCCGGCGTGGTCACCGCGGCGGACGGCACCGAGCTGACCTTCGCGGTCTACGCTCTCGGCGACGTCTCCGACTCGGCGAAGACCGCGATCGACACCCTCGTGACGGGCGTCTACCGCTGCGGATCCTCGCTCTCCGATTCCTGACGCGGGCGGGTCGACCTCCCGCTCCTCCTCTCCACCTCCTCCCGGAAGGCCCACGATGACCACCGCACTCCTGATCGTCGACGTGCAGAACGACTTCACCGAGGGCGGCGCGCTCGCCGTCACAGGCGGCGCGGCCGTCGCCCAGGGCATCACCGCGCATCTGGCGGCGCACGCCGACCGGTACTCCGCGGTGCTGGCCTCCCGCGACTGGCACGAGGGCGACTCCGACAACGGCGGCCACTTCGCGGTGGAGCCGGACTTCGTCGACAGCTGGCCCGTCCACTGCGTCGCCGGCACGGACGGCGCGCGGTTCCACCCGGCCCTGGACACCGCTCGGATCGACGTGCAGATCCTCAAGGGACAGGGCCGTCCCTCCTACTCGGCCTTCGAGGGCACGACGGAGGCGGGCGAGGAGCTCGGCGCCGTGCTCGCGGAGCGGGGCGTCACCGCGCTCGACGTCGTGGGACTCGCGACCGACCACTGCGTGCGCGCCTCGGCACTCGACGCGCGACGGGCGGGGCTCGAGGTCCGCGTGCTCCAGGACCTGGTCGCAGGCGTCTCCAAGGAGGCGAGTGCCGCGGCGCTGCGCGAGCTGACGGAGGCGGGAGTCCGCGTCGAGCGGTCCGTCTGAGCGCTCGTCCCTCCACAGGGCTCAGGGAGGCGCAGGTCCTCGCGGCTCCCGGCGACCACGCCCCCGGAGCGATCGCCCGTCCTACACTGGGAGGACGAGAAGCTCCTCCCGGCGCGGTCTGCGCGCTCCGATCCGAAGAAGTGGTTCCCTCCTGTGACTGATTCCGTCGCGTCCCGCGCCGCCGAGACCGCTCTGCTCGCCCGCATCCCCACGCAGCTGCTGATCGGCGGTGAGTGGGTGGACGCCTCCGGCGGCGGCTCGATCGACGTCGAGGACCCGGCCACCGGAGCGGTCCTGGTCTCGATCGCCGACGCGACTCCGGAGGACGGGGTCCGGGCGCTCGACGCCGCCGTCGCCGCCGGTCCGTCGTGGGCCGCGACGGCGCCGCGGAAGCGGGGCGAGATCCTCCGGCGGGCGTTCGACCTCCTGCAGGAGCGCACCGAGGAGTTCGCGCTCCTGATGGCGCTCGAGATGGGCAAGCCGGTCGCGGAGGCGAGGGGCGAGGTCGTGTACGGCGGCGAGTTCCTCCGCTGGTTCAGCGAGGAGGCGGTGCGCATCAGCGGACGCTACGGTGTCTCGCCCGAGGGCAGCGGCCGGATGATCGTCTCGCAGCACCCGGTGGGCCCCTGCTACCTCATCACCCCCTGGAACTTCCCGCTCGCGATGGCGACGCGGAAGATCGCTCCGGCGCTGGCGGCGGGCTGCACCGTCGTCGTGAAGCCGGCCGAGCTCACTCCGCTCACCACGCTCGCCTTCGCGGCACTGCTCGCCGAGGCGGGGCTCCCCGACGGCGTGCTCAACGTGGTCACCACGTCCTCGGCGGGAGCCGTGTCGGCTCCGATCCTGTCGGATCCCCGCCTGCGGAAGGTGTCCTTCACCGGCTCCACGCCCGTCGGGCGCACGCTGCTGCAGCAGGCCTCCGAGAACGTGCTGCGGACCTCGATGGAGCTGGGCGGCAACGCGCCCTTCGTCGTGTTCGAGGACGCCGACCTCGACCGGGCGGTCGAGGGCGCGATGCTCGCGAAGTTCCGCAACATCGGCCAGGCCTGCACGGCCGCCAACCGCTTCTTCGTGCACGAGTCGATCGCCGAGGAGTTCGCCGCGCGGATCGTGGAGCGCGTGCGCGCTCTGCGCGTCGGCCGCGGCACCGAGGACGGAGTGACCATCGGCCCGCTGATCGACGAGCGCGCGGTCGAGAAGGCGTCCGCGCTGGTGGAGGACGCAATCTCCCGCGGCGCGCGCCTGCTCACCGGCGGCGATCGGATCGAGGGGGCGGGCCACTTCTACCGGCCGACCGTGCTCGCGGGGGTCGACCGGGAGAGCGAGATCCTGCGCACCGAGATCTTCGGCCCGGTCCTCGCGATCGTGCCGTTCACCGACGAGGACGACGCCGTCGCGCTCGCCAACGACACCGAGTACGGACTGGTGTCCTACGTCTTCACGCGCGACCTCGCCCGCGGTCAGCGGATGATCGAGCGGCTCGCCACCGGGATGATGGGCCTCAACGTCGGGGTGGTCTCGAACGCGGCGGCGCCCTTCGGCGGGGTGAAGCAGTCGGGCCTCGGCCGCGAGGGCGGACTCGAGGGGATCCACGAGTACCTCAGCACCAAGTACACGCTCACCCCCGACCCCTTCGCCTGATCCGGTGGAGCGGATCGAGGTCACCGCGCTCGACGACCCGCGGCTGCGAGACTACGCGCACGCGACCGACGTCGCGCTGAAGAACGCCCGCGGCCCGCACGGCCTGTACATCGCGGAGTCGGCGCTCGTGCTCGAGCGCGCGATCGCCGCCGGGCACCGGCCGCGCTCGGTGCTCGCCCTCGGCGGGTCGGCAGGCGAGGCCGAGCGCCTGGTCGGCCGCTTCGACGTCCCCGTCCTCACGGGCCCGGGTGAGCTCCTGGCCGAGCTCACCGGGTACACCCTGCACCGCGGCCTGATCGCGGCGATGGACCGGCCCGTGCTGCCCGACCCGGCCGGCCTGCTCGCGGGAGCGCGCCGCGTCGTCGTGCTCGAGGACGTGGTCGACCCGACGAACGTCGGCGCGATCTTCCGCTCCGTCGGGGCCATCGGAGCCGATGCCGTGCTGGTGACGCCGCGCTGCTCCGATCCGTACTACCGCCGCGCCATCCGCGTGAGCATGGGATCGGTCCTCCAGGTGCCCTGGACGCGCGTCGGCGACTGGCCGTCGACGCAGCGGCTCCTGCACGGAGCGGGCTTCACGATCGCGGCGATGGCTCTGACCCCGGAGGCGGTGCCCCTGCGGAACTTCGCCGCCCGCGCTCCGGAGCGCGTCGCCCTCGTGCTCGGCACCGAGGGGCAGGGTCTCACCGCCGACGCGCTCGCCGCCGCCGATGTCGCCGTCCAGATCCCGATGCGGCACGGGATCGACTCGCTCAACGTCGCTGCGGCGTCGGCGGTCGCGATGTGGGCGCTCGCCGAGCCCTCCTGACAGGCGCGCCTGTGCCCCGTTGGGGGTGCCACTGGGGCGTGAGAGCGCGCCCAGCGCTCGCCGAAAGCATCGACTGCGCTACCGTGGCCGCACTCCCGCCCGCAGCCGTCACGAACGAGGTCGTCCATGCTCCTGCGCACGACGCTCCGCCCGCCCGTCGCGCTGCTCGTCGGAGTCGCGCTCGCACTGAGCCTCACCGCCTGCTCCGGTCCCGCCGCGGAGGTGCCGGATGGGTCCGTCCGCGACTCCGGCTCCGTCGCGACCGCCGCCCCGGCGCCCACCGGCACAGCCGATCCCGAGAGCGGCGCGCGCATGACCCGCCTGATCAGCGACTGCCTCGCCCGCTACGGCCTGAGCGACCGGCCGCCGCTCGCGAGCCCGCTCGCGGAGGAGGAGGTCCGCCTGGCGGCGCAGCGCGCCCGTGACGCCTACGACGCCACGCTGACCGACTGCTCGGCGCAGGCGCTCGCGTCCGGAGAGCCGAGCAGTGATCCGACGGGGGAGCCCGGCAGCGAGCCGACCGACGAGCCCGACGCCGACTCCACCCCCGCTCCGGCGGGCTGACCGTGCGACTCGAGGGGACGTCCGCGCTGATCGCGGGGGGAGCATCCGGACTGGGAGCCGCGACGGCGACGGCGCTCGACGCCGCAGGAGCGCACGTGGTCGTGCTCGACCTGCCGCACGCGGTGGAGGCCGCGCGTCTGCCCGCCTCCGTGCAGCTGATCGCCGGGGACGTCCTCGATCCGGACGCCGTCTCGCGCGCCGTGGCGGCGGCGGGGGAGCTGCGCGTCGCCGTGAGCTGTGCGGGGGTGGCCACACCCGGGCGGCTGCTCGGACGCGACGGGCCGCTGCCGCTCGAGCAGTTCGACCGGGTGCTGCGGATCAACACGACCGGGACGCTCAACGTGCTGCGCCTCGCCGCGGCGTCGATCGCCGAGCGGGAGCCGGTCGACGGGGAGCGGGGAGTCCTGGTCACGACCGCCTCCGTCGCCGCCTTCGAGGGGCAGATCGGACAGGCGGCCTACGCCGCGTCGAAGGGAGCCGTGGCGGCGATGACCCTGCCGCTCGCGCGCGAGCTCGCGGCCCGGCTCGTGCGCGTGGTGTCGATCGCACCGGGCACGTTCGACACGCCCCTGCTCGCCGGGCTGCCGGACAGGGCCCGCGAGGCGCTCGGCTCGGCGACGCCGCATCCGGCTCGCCTCGGACGCCCCGAGGAGTTCGCGGCCCTGGTGCGGCACATCGTCGAGAACCCCATGATCAACGGCGAGACCATCCGGCTCGACGGGGCTCTGCGGCTGCCGCCGCGCTGAGGGACGAGCGGGCGCAGGCTGCCGGTCGAGACGTGCGGGCGTCTCGACACGCCGCTGCGCGGCTGGTCGACCGGCATGAGGCGGCGGCGGTCGCGAGACGCCGCTGCGGCGTCCGTCAGACGAGCAGCTGGTGCTTGGCGAGGTCCCGGTAGAGCGGCGTCGATTCGACGAGCTCGGAGTGGGTGCCGACTCCCACGACCTCGCCCTTCTGCAGCACGACGATGCGGTCGGAATCGACCACCGTCGACAGGCGGTGCGCGATCACCAGCAGGGTCCGGTTCTCGGCGACCGCGTCGATCGCCAGGCGCAGGCGCTGCTCGTTGAGTCCGTCGAGGCTCGACGTGGACTCGTCCAGCAGCAGGATCGGCGGGGCCGCCAGGAGCGCGCGGCCGATCGCAAGGCGCTGACGCTCACCGCCCGAGAGCATCACTCCGCTCTCGCCCACCGGCGCGTGCAGGCCGAGCGGGTTGCGCTCGAGCACGTCGGTCAGGTTCACCGCCTCGAGCACCCGGAGGCAGTCGGCGTCGTCGGCGTCGGGGCGGCCGAGGACGAGGTTCTCGCGGATGGTGCCGGCCAGGACCGGGGCGTCCTGCTCGACGTAGCCGATCTGCGCGCGGAGCGCGTCGCGGTCGATGGCCGTGATGTCGACACCGCCGAGTCGGACGACGCCGGCCTCCGGGTCGTAGAACCGCTCGATGAGGGCGAGGATCGTGCTCTTGCCCGCTCCCGACGGCCCGACCAGGGCGGTGCGCTTGCCGCGCGGCACGGTGAAGGAGACGCCGCGCAGGACGGTGCGGTCGCGCTCGTCCGCTACGGCCGCCGCGTCGGGAACGGCGCCCTCCTCGTAGGAGAACACCACGTCCTCGAAGGAGATGGCCTCCTCCGCCACGCCGGCGCCGAGGCCGCCCGCGGAGGCGTCGCCGTCGCCCTCGATCGGCAGATCGATGATCTCCTGGATGCGGCCGAGGGCGCCCAGCGCCGAGTTCACCGAGGTGATGGCGCCGATGAAGTTGCCGAGCGGCATCACCATCATGAAGAGGAAGAGGATGAACGAGACCAGCTGGGCGATGTCGATCGCGCCGGACGCGACGCGGTAGCCGCCGACGCCGAGGACGGCGAGGAAGGCGACCTGCATGGCGATCCCGGCCACCGGCACCACGAGGGCCGAGACGTGCGCGACGCGGATCCCGAGGCGGTACGCCTCCGTCGCGTGCTGGTCGACGACCGCGATCTCGCGATCGGTGGCTCCGGCGGCACGGATCGTCCGGACGGCGCTGATGGCGCGCTCGACGGCCGCGGCCAGATCGCCGACCTTCTCCTGGGCCTTGCGGCTGGCGGTGCGGATGCCGCGGCCGAGGGTCAGCGCGAGCCCGAGGGCCACCGCCACCACCGCCACGATGATCAGCAGCAGCACCCAGTCGATGACGGCCATCGCGATGATCGCGCCGACGAAGACGAGGGAGCCCGCGATCGAGTCGACGAGCCCTTGGGTCAGCACCGCGCGCAGGAGCGTGGAGTCGGAGCCGACGCGCGAGACGAGGTCGCCGGTGCGGCGCGCGTCGAACTCCCGGATGGGGAGGCGCAGCAGCCGCGCGACGAGGCGGCGGCGGCTCGAGAGCACGATCCCCTCGCCGGTGCGCTGGAGTAGGTAGTGCGCGAAGCCCGAGATGAGCCCGGAGGCCACGACCAGGCCGACGAGGGCCCACACGAGCGGGCCGAGATCGAGACCGGACTGGACCCGGGTGATGACCTGGCCGACGAGCAGGGGCTGGCCGAGGCTCGCCGCCGCTCCGAACAGACTGAGGACCACGACGACCGAGAGGATGCCGCGGTGCTCGAGCAGGTAGGGCACGAGCTGCGAGAAGGAGGCGCGGGGTCCGTCGTCGCGGGAGGGTCGTCGTCCGCCGCGCCGGGAGGTGGTGGTGCTCATCGCCGTCCATTCTGCCCCGTCGTCGCTGCGAGCAGGCCGCCAGAGGGCGGGCCCGGTGCTCAGGGAGGGAGCGGAGACGCGGACGGCCCGCCGGGGGATCCCGTCGGGCCGTCCTCTGCAGGGAGTCCTACGAGACGTTGTCGTGGTACGACGCGTTCTTCGTCTCCTTGGAGAGCAGGAGCGCGATCAGCGTCAGCACGGCCGCGGCGCTGAGGTAGAGGCCGACCAGCACGGTGCTGCCGCCCGCCGCCCTCCACAGCGCGACCGCGATGATCGGCGCGAGGGCCGCTCCGAGGATCGATGCGAGGTTGTACGCCATCGCCGAGCCGGTGTAGCGGACGTTGGTCGGGAACAGCTCGGGGAGGACGGCGCCCATCGGGCCGAAGGTCAGGCCCATCAGCGTGAAGCCGAGGATCAGGACCGCCATGACGCCCGCGAAGCCGGCGCTGAACAGGGGCACGAAGAGCAGGCCGAAGACGAGGATCGCCGCGGTCACCACGAGCAGCGTGCGCCGGCGGCCGAAGCGCTCCGCGAGCGGGCCGGAGACGAGCGTGAAGATCCCGAAGAACACGACGCCGACGATCAGCATGACGAGGAAGTCGTTGCGCGTGTAGCCGAGGCCCGGAACCGCGCCGTCGACGGGCGAGGTGCCGTAGGTCAGCGTGAACGTGGTCATGAGGTAGAAGAGCACGTAGGTCGCCAGCATGATGAAGGTGCCCAGGATGAGCGGGCGCCAGCTGGTGACGAAGACGCGGGCGAGGGGCAGCTTGGCGACCTCGCCCTTCTCGACGACCTTCTGGAACGCGGGCGTCTCGACGAGCTTGAACCGCACGTAGAGCCCGATGATCACGAGCACGGCGCTCGCCAGGAACGGCACGCGCCAGCCCCAGGCCGCGAACGTCTCGTCGCTCATCGTGCTCGCGAGCACCAGGAACAGGACGTTGGCGACGATGAAGCCGATCGGTGCGCCCAGCTGCGGGAAGGTGCCGTAGATGGCGCGCTTGCCGGCCGGTGCGTTCTCGGTCGCGAGCAGCGCGGCTCCGGACCACTCGCCGCCGAGGCCGAGGCCCTGGCAGAAGCGCATCACGACGAGCAGGAACGGAGCGAGGAACTCCCAGCCGGGCGTGAGCGCGGTGGGCAGGCAGCCGATCAGGAAGGTCGCGACGCCCATGGTGAGCAGCGAGGCGACGAGGGTGCCCTTGCGGCCGACGCGGTCGCCGAAGTGGCCGAAGATGATCGACCCGATCGGGCGCGCGATGAACGCGACGCCGAAGACGGCGAAGGAGGCGAGGAGGGCCGTGGCCGGGTCCTCGTTGACGAAGAAGAGCGACGGGAAGACCAGGACGGCGGCGGTCGCGTAGGCGTAGAAGTCGTAGAACTCGATCGAGGTGCCGATGAGGCTGGCGAGGATGACGCGGCCGCGGGAGTTCTGCGGGGCGGCTGCTGGCGCGTCGGAGACGGCGGGAGAGGACATGAGGGAGGGGCTCCGTGTGGACGGCGACTCCCCCTGAGCCGGCGGGGCGGGGCGTCGATCGGGCGTCGCGGACCGCTGGGGCGAGGGGGAGGAGAGAGGGGTCGCTCGTGACGACCCGACCACTTTACTCCGTGTTCTCCCAGGTTCGTGTGCGGGCGGCCCCAGGACGGGGGCCGCCCGCAGTGGTTCAGCTCCGCAGCGAGCGGAGGAGCAGAGCGGTCGAGACCGCCGCCTCGGCCGCCTCGCGCCCCTTGTCCTCCTTCGAGCCGGGAAGGCCCGCGCGATCGATGCCCTGCTGCTCGGTGTCGAGGGTGAGCACGCCGAAGCCGACCGGCTTGCCCGTCAGGATCGAGACGGTGGTGAGCCCGGAGGTGGCGGCGTCCGAGACGTACTCGAAGTGCGGGGTGCCGCCGCGGATGATCACGCCGAGGGCGACGACCGCGTCGGCCCCCGCCTCCAGGGCCGCCTTCGAGGCGACGGGCAGCTCGAACGAGCCGGGCACGCGCACGAGCGACCAGGACGCTCCGGCCTCGTCGAGGGCTCGGCCCGCTCCGGCGATCAGACCGTCGCTGATCTGCTCGTGCCAGGTCCCCGCGATGACGACGACGCGCAGTCCCGCGCCGTCGAGAGGGGAGGTGGTGGGGGCGCCGCTACCGGCCATTGCTACTCCTTCGTGGTGGCGCCGGCGATCCCGGCGTCGAGGGCGAGGCCGGAGATCCCGGCGTCGAGGGGGTCGTGGTCGAGGACGCTGTCGAGGGTGTGGCCCATGCGGTCGCGCTTGGTCTCGAGGTAGCCCTCGTTGAAGGCGCCGACCCCGACGACGAGCGGCACGCGCTCGGCGACGACGATGCCGCGGTCGGTGAGCTGGCGGACCTTCTCGGGGTTGTTGGTGAGCAGGCGCACCTCGGTGAGGCCGAGGTCCTCGAGGATCCCGACCGCCGCTCCGTAGTCCCGCGCGTCGGCGGGGAGCCCGAGGGCGAGGTTCGCGTCGAGGGTGTCGAGTCCGTCCTCCTGCAGGCGGTAAGCGCGCAGCTTGTTGATCAGGCCGATGCCCCGGCCCTCGTGCCCGCGGAGGTAGACGACGACGCCGCCGTCCCGCTGGATCGTGTCGAGGGCGGCGTCGAGCTGGGGTCCGCACTCGCACTTCAGCGAGCCGAACGCCTCGCCGGTCAGGCACTCGGAGTGCACGCGCACCAGGGCGGGCCGCCCCGCGGCGACCTCTCCCGCGAGGATCGCGACGTGATCCGCTCCGGTCTGCCGGTCGCGGTAGGCGCGGATGCGGAACGGGCCGTGGGTGGTCGGCACCGTGGTCTCGACCTCGAAGCTCACCCGCGCGCTCTCCGGGACCGCGACCGTGACGGGCACCTCCGCGTCGCAGTGGAACTCCTGCAGGTACGCGATGAGGGCCGCGACCGTGGTCACCGGCACGCCCTCGCGCTCGCCGAGAGCGATCAGCCCGGGCAGCCGCATCATCTCGCCGTCCTCGGCGACGATCTCGGAGATCGCGCCCACGGGGTACAGGCCGGCGAGCTTCATCAGGTCGACCGCCGCCTCCGTGTGCCCGTCGCGCTCGCGCACGCCGCCGTCGACGGCGCGCAGCGGCAGGATGTGGCCGGGGCGGTTCAGGCGGGACGGGGTCGCCTCGGGGTCGGCCAGCACGCGGAGGGTGTGCGCGCGGTCGGAGGCGCTGATGCCGGTGGAGAGCCGGTCGGCCGCGTCGACGGACAGCGTGTAGGCGGTGCCGCGCGGGTCCTCGTTCTCGACCACCATCAGCGGCAGGGCGAGGCGGTCGGCGATCTCGTTGGTCATCGGCGCGCAGATGAACCCGGAGGAGTGGCGGACCATCCAGGCGATCGTCTCCTGGCTGGCGAGCTGGGCCGAGACGATGACGTCGCCCTCGTTCTCGCGGCCCTCGTCGTCCGCGACGATGATCGGGCGCCCGGCGCGCAGCGCCTCGACGGCCTCGGGGATGGTGGCGAGGCTCATGAGCGGGCCTCCGCGATCGAGCGCAGCGCGAGCATCCGCTCGACGTGGCGGGCCAGGAGGTCGGTCTCGATGTTGACGTGATCGCCGATCGCGCGCGCGCCCAGCGTGGTGACGGCGAGCGTCTCGGGGATCAGCGAGACCTCGAACCACTGCTCCGGCTCGGCGGCGGGGCTGATCGCCGAGACGGTCAGCGAGACGCCGTCGACCGCGATCGAGCCCTTGTCGACGACGAGCGGGGCGATCTCCGTCGGCAGCGAGAACCGCAGCACCCGCCAGGCCTCGCCCGGTGCGATCGCGAGCAGCGTCGCCGTGCCGTCGATGTGGCCCTGGACGATGTGGCCGCCGAGCCGGTCGCCGACCAGCGCGGCGCGCTCGAGGTTCACGGGGTCGCCGACGCCCACGGTGTCGAGGGTCGACATCCGCAGGGTCTGCGCCATGACGTCGGCGGTGAAGCCCTGGTCGGTGTGCTCGACCACGGTGAGGCAGACGCCCGAGACCGCGATCGAGTCGCCGTGCCGCACGCCCTCGACGGCGAGGGGCCCGCGGATGCTGAGGCGGATCGCGTCGGCGCCCGCCTCGACGGCGGTCACGACGCCCTTCTCCTCGATGATTCCGGTGAACATCAGTGGGTCTCCATCTGCAGGGCGTGGGGGAGGCGGGCCGGGGTGCCGGCACCGCCCGCGGGGAGGACGTCGGGGCGCGCGGTCACGAGGAGGTCGTCGCCGAGGATCTCGACCGAGCGGAGGGAGAGGCGCCGGGCCCCGCCGATGCTCTCCACGCCGAGGTCGCCGAGCGCGAGGCGGGGGCCGCCGAGGAGCGCGGGCGCGAGGAACACGAGGTACTCGTCGACCAGTCCGGCGGCGACGAGCGCGGAGGCGAGGGTCGGTCCGGCCTCGACGTAGACGCTGCGGATCTCGGCGGAGTAGAGGTGCGCGAGGACCGCGGCGAGGTCGCGGGTGCGCTCGACCACGACGGCGCGGGGGTGCTCGTGCAGGCGGGCGCCCGGCGGCACGGGGCGCATGCCGACGACGACGGGCACCGGCTGGTGGGCGAGGAGCTCGCCTCCGTCGCCGCGGGCGGTGAGCGCGGGATCGTCGGCGAGGACGGTCCCGGTGCCGACGAGGATCGCGTCGTGCGCGGCACGCTGCTCGTGCACGCGCTGCCGGGCCGCCGCTCCGGTGATCCAGCGGCTGCTGCCGTCCGCCGCCGCGGTGCGGCCGTCGAGGGTCGAGGCCCACTTGAGCGTGACGAAGGGGCGGTGCAGGCGGGTCGCGGTGAGCCACGGGTGGAGGAACTGCTCTCCCTCCTCGGCGAGCACGCCCTCGATCACCTCGACGCCGGCCTCGCGGAGGGTGCGACCGCCGCCGGCCGAGCGCTCGCCCGGGTCCGGCACGGCGTAGACGACGCGGGAGACGCCCGCCTCGATCAGGGCGCGGCTGCAGGGACCCGTGCGCCCGGTGTGGTCGCACGGCTCGAGCGAGACGACGGCCGTCGCGCCCTCGGCGGCGCCCGCCGCGACGTGCGACAGGGCGTCGACCTCGGCGTGCGCGGTGCCGGCTCCGTGGTGCCAGCCCTCGCCGAGGACGGTGCCGTCGGGCGCGAGGATCACGCAGCCCACGCGCGGGTTGGGTCCGCGGGCGGGCCCGCGCTCGGCGAGCGCCAGCGCCCAGCGCATCGCGTGCTCGTAGTCGATCGTCATTCCCGGTTCTTCCGTTCGTCGCCGAACTCCGGGGTCTCGATCGACGGTGCGCGGGCACCGTCGCTCAGCATCGCGCGGTGATGCGCGACGCTCGTGCTGCCTCTCCTCCGGACTTTCACCGTCGGTCCTGGAGTTCCACCAGGTCAACCGCCGCCCCTCTCGAGGGGCTGCGGCTCGCGGACTGTGACCGCCGGTTCGGAATTCCCACCGACCCCGGAGCACGTGCTGTCCGGTCAGCCTACCCACCCGCCGCCCGGCGGGAGCCTCCGCGCGTCACACTCCCGGCGCACGGTCGGCTGGCGCGGGCGGGCGGCGCTCGGACGCAGGGGCCGGGTCGCGCTCGTCGAGTCCCGCGCGGCAAAGCACGCCCGGCTCAGTGCCGGTGCTCGTCCACCCAGCGCGGGAAGGGGTCCGCGTACTCCGCCCAGGCGGCGGGGCCGGCCAGCAGCTCCTCGGGGGTGAGCAGGCAGCTCTGCAGGACGGCGGTCAGCCTCACGGTGTCCAGGCCCGTCCCGAAGAAGGCGAGCTCCTGGCCGAGAGGCGCATCCTCGTCCCAGCTGAGCAGGCTGGTCGGGTCCAGCGTCAGCACGTCGCCGGCGACCGACCACGAGCCGACCCGGTCGGCGCGCGTCGCCAGGCGCACCAGGCCGCGCGAGCGGAGGATGCGGCCCACCTTCTCCGCCACCAGCTCCCCGTGGACCGCCGTGCTCAGGCGGCCGGGGTGGAAGGGCAGCGGATCGCGGAACACGAACTCCTCGACGGTCGTGCCCGAGGCGCGGCGCCGCGAGGTCCCGTTGAGGGCGCACTGCCAGCCCATCGAGGAGGCGATCGCGTGCGCGCGCCGGGGGTGGAGCCTCCGTGGCGCCGCCGGGAGCTCACCGGCGGGGAGGAGATCGGCGGTGGGGGCGAGTGCTCGCAGGAGGTCGCGGACGAGTGCGGTCCGCTCGGGGTCGCTCTCGGAGAGGGGCTCGGCGAGGGCGACGAGGCTCGAGAACTCCAGGCGGGCGGCGAGGCGCTCCGCCGAGTCGAAGGAGGGGCCCGCGCCGCCGCAGAGCACGCGCAGGATCTCCTCCGTCGACGTCACGGCGACCACGTCGAGGATCGCGATGCGGGTGTCGGCGGGATGCCGCTGCGCGCAGAGGTGCTCGAGCACGAGTCCGATCTCGAGCGGGTCGGCCTGGCCATCGAGGGCGACGACCGTGTGACCGCGGTGGCCGTCGTCGGCGTCGGCCGCGAGGCGCCGGTGGAGCTCCTCGGCGAGAGCGGGACCGTCGGCGCCGGGCGGATCGACCTCGAAGGCGATCCGGGACTCGGGCCTGCCGGCGAGGAGTGCGGCGGTCCGCCCGGCGTCCTGGGGGTCGGTCGCGCTGACGAGGGTGACGGCGAGGACGGGGGGTGCGGGGTGGTGGGGCTCCATGGACCGCTACTCTATCGATAACAGTTCTCATTAACGACAGGAGCATCCGTGAAGGTCCGCAACTCCCTCAGGTCGATGAAGGCGCAGCCCGGCTCGCAGGTGGTCCGCCGCCGGGGCCGCGTCTTCGTGATCAACAAGCTGAACCCGCGCTTCAAGGCCCGTCAGGGCTGAGCGCCGACGGGAGGGTGCGAGCCCTCCCGTCGCGCACGGCCTCAGTGCTCGTCGTAGTGGCCGGCGTGAGCGGCGTGCTTGTGGCCGTCGTGGACGAAGTCCACGTGGTCGTCGTGCTGCACGGTCTCGTGGCCGCAGGCGTCGCCGTGCTCGTGGTCGGCGGTCGAGTGCTCGGCCTCCGACTCGTGCTCGTCGTAGTGGTCGCCGTGCAGGGCGTGGTGGTGCGTGCCGTGGACGTAGTCGACGTGGTCCTCGTGCTGCACGGCCGGGTGGCCGCAGCCCTCGCCGTGCCCGTGCTCGGTGACGGGGTGCTCGGCGTGGCGATCGGTGGTGCTCATGGTGCTGCCTTTCCGGATGCGGGGGCCGCGGACGCGACGGGCTCCAGTCGACCAGATCCATAAACGCATTGCAATGGATGCGCCTAATCGAGAGCGATCATCGTTCCCGACAAGGACGGAGGTCACCCCTCCAGGGCGTGCCGGACAGCGTCGTCGACGATGTGCGTGACGTGGGTGTCGGCGACGGAGTAGTGCGCCTCGCGGCCCACGCGCTCGACCGCGACCAGCCCGGCGGTGCGGAGCATCCGCAGGTGCTGCGAGACCAGCGGCTGCGAGAGCCCGGTCACCTCGGCCAGCCGCCCGACCGTCGACGTCTCCTCGGCGAGGGCCCGGAGCAGGCGCAGCCGGGAGGAGGAGGACAGCACCTTGAAGAGCTCGGCGGCGGGTTCGAGGTCCTCGGTCATCTGCTCATGTAAGCAGAGGCGCATGCGCCGTGTCCGCGCGGCGCCCCGCGCGCCTCCGGCTACCCTCGGTGCGATGGACGAGGACAGGTACGGGCAGGACGTGCTCGCCGGCGACTGGCGCGCCCGCGGCAGGGTCGAGGTGGCGGTGGTCGAGGCCGAGCGCGATCTGGTGGTCGAGGAGGTCGCCTCCGGCTTCGTGGGTGCCGTGCTCGGCGTGGAGCTGCGGATGGTGCGGCTGGAGGACCGGTTCGGCAAGGTCCGCGTGTTCCCGCTGGGGCCCGGGTTCCTCCTCGAGGGGAAGCCCGTGTCGCTCAAGGCGCCCGGGCTGAAGCGCGACGCCGGCCTCGGTCGCGCGCGCTCCGCCTCCGGCTCCTTCCACGTCGCCGACGCGAAGGCGCGGGTCGCCCTGCCCAGCCGCATCTACGTCGAGGGCCGGCACGACGCCGAGCTGGTCGAGAAGGTCTGGGGCCACGACCTGCGGGTCGAGGGCGTCGTCGTCGAGTACATCGAGGGCGTCGACAACCTCGACGAGCTGGTGCGCGAGTTCCGGCCCGGTCCGGGGCGCCGCATCGGCGTGCTCGTCGACCACCTGGTGCGCGGCTCGAAGGAGTCGCGGATCGCCGAGCAGGTCGCCGCCGGTCCGCACGGCGCCCACGTCCTCGTCGTCGGCCACCCCTACATCGACGTCTGGCAGGCCGTGAAGCCCGGCCGGATCGGCCTGGAGCGCTGGCCCGAGATCCCTCGCGGAACCGAGTGGAAGCACGGGATCTGCGAGGCGCTCGGCTGGCCGCACGAGGAGCAGGCCGACATCGCGCGCGCCTGGCAGCGCATCCTCGGCCGGGTGCGCACCTTCCAGGACCTGGAGCCGGCGCTGCTGGGCCGGGTCGAGCAGCTCATCGACTTCGTGACGGAGCCCGCATGACCCGGCACGCGGGCCTCGGCCTCGCCCTCGACGCCGTGCTCGTCCTGGTCTTCGTGCTGATCGGCCGCGGGAGCCACGACGAGGGGTCGGCGCTGATCGGCCTGCTCACCACGCTCTGGCCGTTCCTGGCGGCGCTCCTGCTCGGCTGGGTCGTCACGCGCTCGTGGCGCTCCCCGGACCGGATCGTGCCCGCCGGGCTCGTCGTCTGGGCGGTGACCGTCGCGGGCGGGATGCTCCTGCGGATCGCCTCCGGGCAGGGCGTGCAGTGGAGCTTCGTGATCGTGACGGCCGTCGTGCTGGCCGTGTTCCTCCTCGGCCGCCGCGCTCTGACGCGGCTGATCGCCCGCCGGCGCTAGGCGGACCGGCGGCTCAGCCCACCCGCACCCCGAAGTGCTCCGCGAACAGCGGCAGCAGCAGGCTGAGCTGCAGCTCGGAGAGGGTGGCGCCGCGGAGGCCGTCCAGCCCGGTGAGCACGTGCAGCTCGGCGCCGCGCAGATCGAGGTGCTCGATCCGGGCCCGGGAGAGATCGAGGGAGCGGACGTCGCAGTCGACCAGGCGCAGCCGCGTGCCGGTCGCACCCGCCAGGTCGAGCTCGTCGATCGTGCAGCGCTCGAGCAGCACGTCGCGCACCGCGGCTCCGCGGAGGTTCAGGTAGCCGAGCTTGCAGTCGGCCACGCGCACCTGCTCCCAGGTGCTCTCGTAGAGCTCGGCCGAGCCCAGCCGCGAGGCGAGCAGCTCGACGGATCGGAGCCGGCTCCGCGGCGCCGAGAGCCCGGGGACGTCCAGCCGCTCGAGCCGCGACTCCGCGATCGACGCGGCCCGCAGCTGGGCGCCGTCCAGGACCACTCCCTCCAGCACGCACTCGCTGAAGGAGGCCGCGGTGAGATCGGCGCCGGTGAGGTCGGTGCCGGCGAAGCGCAGTCCTTCGGCGTGCTCCCGGGCGCCCGTGTCCCCGGCGTACCCCTCGGCGAGGCCGTCGAGGAGGAGGGGGTCGAGCCGGGGAGGAGCGGTCGCGTCGCGCACGCGGCGAGCCTAGTGCTGGCACCATGGCGGCATGCCCCGCCTGCTCGCCGTGTGCCGCGTCGCCCGCCTCCTGCCCGACTCCGGCACGGTCGGCGTGACCGCGATCGACAAGCGGCCGGTCGAGGGTCCCGTCGGAGTGCGCGACTTGGGCCTCTACGGCGACGTGCAGGCCGATCGCGCGCACCACGGCGGCCTCGACAAGGCGCTCTACGCCTACTCCGACGAGGACGCGCTCTGGTGGGCGGAGCGCCTGGGGCGGCCGGTGGCCGCGGGGATGTTCGGCGAGAACCTGCGGATCGCGGGCCTCGACGTGAGCGGAGCCGTGATCGGCGAGCGCTGGCGGATCGGCGAGGCGGTCGAGGTCGAGGTGACGATGCCGCGGACGCCGTGTGCGACGTTCCAGCGGGCCCTCGGAGAGCACCAGTGGGTGAAGCGCTTCGCCGACGAGGGGCGTACCGGCGCGTACCTGCGGGTGCTGCACCGCGGATCGGTGGAGGCGGGCGACGCCGTCGAGGTGCTGAGCCGGCCCGGGCACGGCGTCCCGGTCGACCGCTGGTACCGCGAGCACAGCCCGGCGGACGCGCAGGCGCTCCTCGAAGCGGAGGAGGCGGGTGCGCTCCGGCCGGCTCCGGCGCTGCGGGCGTCGATCGAGCGGGCGCTCGCCTGACCCGGTCTACTCCCCGCGCGCCTCGCGCTTGAGGCGGCGCTTGACCGCTCGCTCCGTGAGCACCGTCAGGTAGTCCTGCACGGGCCGGTCCTGCAGGTCCGCGAGCTCCTCGCGCACGAGCGGCGCGACCTGCTCCTCGGAGTGGTCGGGGAACTTCTTGCGCACGTTCGCGGTCACGTCGCGCACCACCTGGTCGAGATCGAAGTCGGTCGTCATGCGGAGATCCTGGCCCCTCGAGGTGAACAGGAGGGGCGCGGAGCCCACGGCCCCGCGCCCCTCCTCCGTGCCGATGGTCAGCTCGCGGCGACGGCGATCTCGTTCGGCGTGACGTCGAGCTCGCCCGTGGCGACGACCTCTCCCGTGGTGAGGTCGACGGCGTGGATGCTGTCGGCGGCCGGGTCGGTCACGTAGGCGATGTCCCCGGCGACCGTGATCGCGGGGTGCGGGTCCTGCCACTCGACCGGGCTCTCCCAGGCGTCGACGACGGGGTAGGAGGCGGTCAGCTCGCCGGTCTCGGGGTCGAGGACGTGGACCGCGCCGTCCGAGGCGATCATGTACGCCAGGTCGTCGGGGCCGCGGGCGACGCCGCGGAAGGTGTACTCGACGCCCTCGGGCAGGTCGACGACGTCGAGGGTCTTCGCCTCGGTGTCGATCAGCGCCACGCGGTGCAGGAGGTAGCCCTCGGCGTCGCGGTCGTCCTTGTAGTCGCCGACGATGATCGGGCTGGTCTCGCTGACCCAGGCGTTGCCCATGCGGCCGTACGGCTGGTCCGGCGCCTCGAGCTTCGTGATCTCGCCGCCGTCGTAGACCAGGGCGCCGTTCTCGCAGCCGAAGACGACGACCTCGTTCTCGGCCGTGCCCTCTCCGTGGACACCGGGGCACTGGTCGTTCGTGGCCGTCACAGCGCCGGAGGCGTCGCGCACCTCGATGCCGGTGCGCCCGTCGGCGTCACCGACCGTGGTGAGGAAGGTGCCGTCCTCGAGGACGATAGAGACGCCGTGGTGCGCCTCGACTCCCGGGATGGTCTCGGTCCCGGGCATCCCGTCCGAGGACGCCAGGTCGGCGGTCTCGAGGACGGTCGTGTCGCTCGTGCCGTCGGCGTAGAGGACGGTCTTCCCGGCGTGCCGGACGACGTGGCCCGGGGTGTCCGCGGGGAAGACGATGTCCGTCAGCTCCGGCTCGCCGCTGGTGCCGGCGGCGGTGTCGAGGAGCTGGAACCCCTCGCTCATGGTGACCATGACGTGGCGGTCGTCGCCGGCGGGGTTGAGGCGGGTGAACTCCTCGGAGTCCAGGTCCGCGACGGTCTCGAGGGTCTCGCCGTCGAGGACGAGGATGCCGCCCTCGTAGGCGACGGCGACGCGGGCGCCGGCGGCCGCCGCGGCCTCGGTGGCCGGCGCGGTGGACGCGGAGGACTCGGCGGCCGGGGTCGAGCTCGACGAGCAGGCCGCGAGGACCGTGATCGAGCAGGCGGCGATCAGGCCGAGGCCCGCCCGCCGGACGTGCTGATTCTGCATGGGTGCTTCTTCTTCCTGGTGGTGGATCGGAGGGCTCACGGGGAGAGCCCGGTGGCGATGCGCTGCGTGTTGACGCGCATCATGGCGAGGTAGTCGGGAGCGCCGCCCTCGGGCCCCGTCAGGGACTCCGTGAACAGCTCGACCACCTCCACGCGGATGTCGGCCTCGCTCGCGAGCGCCTGGACCAGGCGGTCGGGAGACGAGGACTCCGCGAAGATCGTGGGGACGCCGGTCTGCTCGACCGCGTCGACGAGATCGGCGAGGTCGGAGGCGGACGGCGCCGCGAGGGTCGTGCCTCCCGGGATGACGGCGCCGACGACGTCGAAGTCGAAGCGGTCGGCGAGGTACCCGAAGACGTGGTGGTTGGTGACGAGGGCGCGGCGCTCGGCGGGGATCGCGGCGAACGCCGCGGCCATCTCGGAGTCGAGCCGCTCGAGCTCGGCGCGGTAGCCGGCCGTCCGGTCCCGGACGGCGGCCGGATCGACGCCGTCGAGCGCGGCGAGCACGGGCCCGAGGGAGTCGACGACGTCGATCATCCGGCCGGGGTCCGTCCAGAAGTGCGAGTCCGGGCTCCCCTCCGCGTCGCCCTCGCTGTAGTCGAGGACGTCGACGGCGTCGCCGGCGACGAACGCGGGGACGTCCTCACCGGAGGCCTCGTCGAGGTGCTGCTGCAGGCCCTCCTCGAGTCCGAGCCCGTTCGAGACGACGAGGTCGGCGGAGCGCAGGCGCGCCGCTTCCTGCGCCGAGATCTCGAACGAGTGCGGGTCGGCGTCGGGCTTCATCAGCGTGACGACCTGCGCCTCGTCGCCGACGAGCTCGCCCACGACGTCGCCGAGGATGTTGGTGGAGACGATGACGAGGGGCCTCTCGTCCTCCTCCGCGGACGTGCAGCCCGACAGGAGCAGGACCGCCGCGGCGGACGCGACGGCCCAGCGGCGCCTCATCGGCCCGTCTCCGCCGTGAAGGCCGGCTCGGTGGCGGTCTCGAAGGTGCGGGCGAGGCGCGCGCCGTCCGCGTAGTCGATCTCGTGCAGCTTCCGCTCGGCGGGCGCGCTGAGGTAGGCCCGCTGCTGGTCGGCGATCAGGACGGGCCGCGAGCCGTCCGCGGTCGTGTCCGCGACGAGTGGCGCGGTCTCGGCGAGGACCGCACCGTCGGAGCCGTCGAGCACCAGCACGCGGCCGTCGGCGGCGAGGGCGAGGACGGTCTCGTCCGCGTCGTCCACCGCGGTGACCTGCGCCAGCGGGGCGGGAGAGGGGAGGAGGCTCCAGGAGCGCTCCCGGGTGTCGAGGAGCCAGATGCCCGCGTCCCCGGCGAGGCCGGCGACCGTGGGGCGGCCCTCGCGGTTGTCGAAGGAGGCGGCGGGTGGCGCGGTGGTGCCGGCGGGGTAGGGGATCCGCTCGACGATGAGCTCCTCGTCCTCGATCGACGCCAGGAGTGCGCCGTCGGAGCAGCCGATGACGGCGCCGACGCGGGTGGTGATCGTCCCGGCGGGGTCGGGGCAGGCCTCGCGGAGGCCCGTCGGCTCGCCGTCCGAGTCGTAGCCGGCGACGGCCGCTCCGGATCCGGACCCCTCGGTCACCAGTGCGGACGAGCCGACGGGCACGACCATCCCGGGTCCGGGCTCGACGTCCTTCCGGAACCGCTCGACGATCGCGCCCTTCGACAGCGCCTCGGTGTCGAGGAGGACCGCCTCGCCGGTGTCGGGGAAGAAGAGTCCGGTTCCGCCGGTGGTCGAGAGGTTCGTCGTGGCGACGACGGCCGTCCCGGAGCCCTCGACCGTGCCGATCAGGCGGGGGTCCGCGCGGTAGTAGTGGAAGTGGTCCACGTGGTCCCAGGTCCACACGCCGCTGTCGACGATCTCGACGCCCGCATCGGTCTGGGCGAAGAGGTAGCGGCCGTCGGTCGTCATCGCGCTCGGTGCGCCGATGGTGCCGAGGCCGGTGACCGTCTCGTCGAGGAGGTCGAGGTGCGACACGGCGCCCGACGGGTCGATCGTCGTCAGCCCCAGGCGCGGCTCGGCGAGCTCGGCGGCGTTCGCGACGGCGCCGTGGCCGGAGCCCGTGTCGTCCGCGGCCGGCGCGGAGGCATCGGTCGAGCAGGCGGCCAGGCCCAGCGCGAGAGCGCCCAGGAGGACGGTGGAGGCGGTGGTTCGGGAGTGCACGGAGTCCTTTCGAGGGTGAGCGGGGGAGGAGCGGTGCCGGCAGGGCCTCATGCGGCGACCGGCTGAGGGCCCGACCGGGACGCGAGGGCCGACGCGGCCGAGCGGACCGCCCAGGACACCGCGGCGACCGCGATGGCCGTGCCGGCGACCGAGGCGCCCGCGGCCGTGGCCGCGTGCCAGGAGACGAGCAGGCCGACGAGCACGGAGGCCGCGCCGAGGATCGACGCGAGCAGCATCCGGGTCGGGATGCGGGTGGTCCAGTGCCCGGCGGCCACCGCGGGAGCCAGCAGGAGCCCGACGACGAGGAGCGAGCCGACCGCCTGGTAGGAGGCGACGACGGCGAGGGTCACCAGGCCGACCAGCGCGGCCTGAGCCGAGCGCGGACCGAGGCCGAGCACCGCGGCGATGCGCGGATCCAGCGCCAGGGCGACGAGCGGGCGGTGGAAGGCCGCTGCGACGAGGAGGCCGACTCCGGCGGCGGCGGCGAGCAGCCCGATGTCGACGGGAGTGATCGCGAGGATGTCGCCGAAGAGGATCGAGGTCGCGTCCGTGGCGAAGCTGCCCGAGTGCGAGATCACGATGACCCCCAGCGCCAGCATGGCGACGAAGAGCAGGCCGATGCTGGTGTCGTAGGACAGTCGTCCGCGCCGCTGCAGGGCCGCGATGCCGAGGCTCATCAGCACCGCGCTGGCTGCGCCGCCCACGAGGACGGGCGCGCCGAGCACCGTCGCGAGGGCGACGCCGGGGAGCATCCCGTGGGCGAGCGCCTCGCCGAGGAAGGCCATCCCGCGGAGGACCACCCAGGTGCCGACGACGCCGCAGAGGACCGCGACGAGGACGCCGCCGAGGAGGGCGCGCTGGAGGAAGTCGAGAGCGAACGGCTCGAGGATTCCGGCGAGGAGGCTGGGCATGGTGCCCGACCGTACACGATAATGAGAACAGTTATCACTCCTGTACGCTCGTCGGGATGGACGTCTCACCCCTGCCCGAGCCCCCGGTCCGCCTCCGAGGCGCTCACGTCGACTTCGGCTCCCGCCGCGCTCTCGCGGGGGTCGATCTCGACGTCGCCGCGCGCTCGCTCACCGTGATCGCCGGGCCGAACGGCGCCGGCAAGTCGACGCTCCTGGAGGTGATCGCGGGAGTGCGTCCACTGACGTCCGGCACGCGGGACGTCACCGGAGCGATCGCCTTCGTGCCGCAGCGGGCGTCGATCCCGGACCGCCTCCCGGTGACGGTGCGCGACGTGGTCGCGGTGGGCACCTGGGGTCGGCTCGGCCGCCTCCGCCGCAGCGACGCGCGCGCGGCGGACGCGATCGCCACCGCGCTCGAGCGGATGGAGATCGTCGCGCTCGCCCGGGAGCCCTTCGCGGTGCTCTCCGGCGGTCAGCGGCAGCGGGCGCTCCTCGCCCAGGGGCTCGCCCGCGGGGCCGGCCTGCTGCTCCTGGACGAGCCCACCACCGGCCTCGACTCGGCGAGCGCGGAGCGGATCCGGTCGGTCCTGCGCGCGGAGGCGGACCGCGGCGCGACCGTGGTCTGCGTCTCGCACGACCCCTCCGTGCTGGCCGATGCCGACCGCGTCGTCGGACTCGTCGACGGGGCCCTCGCTCCGGCGGACCGATCCGTCACCCGCGGCCCGTGACGCGGGGGCGCACGGGCCGTCCGTGACGGATCGCACCTGAGCGACGGGCCGCGGGCTGGGAGGATGGGGGGATGACCTCGACGCTGCTCGACCGGATGCCGACGCCCGACGCGGACGGGCGCGTCGACGACGACGCGGTCTACCTGGCCTTCACCGAGTGGGCGGAGTCGCGCGGCCTCCCGCTCTACCCGGCGCAGGACGAGTCCATGCTCGAGATCGCCTCCGGCTCCAACCTGATCCTCTCGACGCCCACCGGCACCGGGAAGTCGCTCGTCGCGATCGGCGCGCACGCCGCGGCGCTCGCCTCCGGGCGCCGCAGCTTCTACACGGCACCGATCAAGGCGCTCGTCTCCGAGAAGTTCTTCGCGCTGGTCGACGTCTTCGGCGCCTCCAACGTCGGGATGGTCACCGGCGACTCCTCGGTGAACGCCGACGCGCCGATCATCTGCTGCACGGCCGAGATCCTCGCGAACCTCGCGCTCCGGCACGGCGAGGACACCCCGGTCGACCAGGTCGTTATGGACGAGTTCCACTTCTACGCGGACCCGGCCCGCGGCTGGGCCTGGCAGGTGCCGCTGCTCACCCTCCCTCACGTGCAGTTCGTGCTGATGTCGGCCACCCTCGGCGACGTGACGGCGCTCGCCGCCGACCTCAGCCGCCGCACGGGCCGGGAGACCGCCCGGGTCACCGGCGTGGAGCGCCCGGTGCCGCTGCACTACTTCTACGAGATCGCTCCGATCCACGACTCCATCGAGGAGCTGCTCTCGACGAACCAGTCGCCGGTCTACGTCGTGCACTTCTCGCAGGCGGCCGCTCTCGAGCGCGCGCAGGCGCTCACCAGCGCGAACATCGCCACCCGCGAGCACCGCGACCGCATCGCCGAGGTGATCGGCGGCTTCCGCTTCACCACCGCGTTCGGCAAGACCCTCTCCCGGCTGCTCCGGCTGGGGATCGGCGTGCACCACGCGGGCATGCTGCCGAAGTACCGCCGCCTGGTCGAGCAGCTCGCCCAGCAGGGCATGCTGCGCGTGATCTGCGGCACGGACACCCTCGGCGTCGGCATCAACGTCCCCATCCGCACCGTGCTGCTCACCGCGCTGACCAAGTACGACGGCACCCGGACCCGCCAGCTCTCGGCCCGCGAGTTCCACCAGATCGCCGGCCGCGCCGGTCGCGCCGGGTACGACACCGCCGGGACCGTGGTCGTGCAGGCCCCCGAGCACGAGTCCGAGAACCGGAAGGCTCTCGACAAGATGGGCGACGACCCGAAGAAGCGGAGGAAGTGGGTCGCCAAGCGCGCGCCGCAGGGCTTCGTCAGCTGGGGCGAGCCGAGCTTCCGCAAGCTCGTCGACGCCGAGCCCGAGACGCTGACCTCGCACATGACGATCACCTCGGCGATGCTGCTGAACGTGATCGCCCGCGGCGGCGACGCCTACGCGAACGTGCACGCCCTGATCTTCGACAACCACGAGCCGTGGAAGCGGCAGCTGCAGCTCGCCCGCCGGGCGCTCGGCATCTACCGGACGCTGCGGGAGGCAGGAGTGGTCGAGCAGAGCGTCGGCGCCGACGGCGTGACCCGCATCCGCCTGACCGTCGATCTGCAGCCGAACTTCGCGCTCAACCAGCCGCTCTCGCCGTTCGCGCTGGCCGTGTTCGACGTTCTCGACCCGGAGTCTCCGAGCTTCGCGCTCGACGTGATCTCGGTGCTCGAGGCGACCCTCGACGACCCGCGCCCGATCCTGGGGGCCCAGCAGTTCCAGGCCCGCGGCGAGGCCGTCGCCGCGATGAAGGCCGAGGGGATCGAGTACGAGGAGCGGATGGAGCTGCTCGAGTCCGTCACGCACCCCAAGCCGCTCGAGGAGCTCCTCGAGGCGACCTTCGAGACCTACACCGCGGCGCAGCCGTGGGTGAAGGACTTCGAGCTCTCGCCGAAGTCGGTCGTGCGCGACATGTACGAGCGGGCGATGTCCTTCGGCGAGTACACCGCGTTCTACAAGCTCTCCCGCTCGGAGGGACTGGTGCTGCGCTACCTGTCCGACGCGTTCCGCGCGGCCCGGCAGACCATCCCCGACGAGCAGAAGAACGAGGAGCTGCACGACCTGATCGAGTGGCTGGGCGAGCTCGTGCGCCAGGTCGACTCCTCGCTGGTCGACGAGTGGGAGGAGCTGGTCAATCCGGCGCTCCACGCGGCGGACCAGGCGATCGTGCCGCCCGCTCCGCGCCGCCTCACCGCGAACCACCGCGCCTTCCGCGTGCTGGTGCGCAACGAGATGTTCCGCCGGGTGACCCTCGCCGCCCTCGACGACCACGAGGCGCTCGGCGAGCTCGACGCCGCCGCCGGCTTCGACGCCGACGCGTGGGGCGCCGCGCTGGACGACTACTACGACGAGCACGACAGCATCGGCATCGGGCCCGACGCCCGGGGGCCGAAGATGCTGCTCGTCACGGAGGAGCCGACGCAGTGGCTCGTGCGGCAGATCCTCGACGATCCGGCCGGCGACCACGACTGGGGGATCTCGGCGACCGTCGACCTCGCCGAGTCGGACGAGCAGGGTGCGGCCGTCGTCCGCGTCACCTCGGTCGGCCGCCTGGACTGATCAGCGGCCGCGCTTCTCCCGGCGCTGCATTTCGGCGGCGATGTCCGCCTCGGTGATCTCCTTGCGGGCGGGACCCCAGATCGACGCGGCCTGGCCGACGACGCCGATCCCGATCCCGATCATCGGCCAGATCGGCCAGAAGTAGCCGTCGGCCCCTGTGCCGACCCAGACGGCGGTCGTGATCGCCGAGACGCTCGCCCATCCGCCGAGCGATCCCAGGAAGTCGCGGCGCCGCTTGACCTCGCGCACGGCGAGCGCGCGCTCGGCGTCCTCGACGCGGGCGGTCTCCACCTCCTCGCCGGAGGCGGCCGCCGGGACGACCTCCGCGGACCGGTCTCGCCGGGCGGACGGATCCGGAGTTCCCCACTCGTTCGTCATGCGGCCAGCCTACGCACGGGCCGTCGGCAGCGGTACGCGGGCTTGAGGCGGCGGTACGCGGGCTCAGGGGGCGGCCGCCTGCTCCGGCTGGCAGTGCGGGCACCACCAGGTGCGGCGCTGCTCGGGGTCGTCGCGGACCTCGTCGCGGACGAGCACCGTCGTGCCGCAGCGCAGGCACGGGCGCCCGGCGCGCCCCGCGACCCAGTGCCGCTCGCCGCGGCGGGTGTCACCGGTGGTGGTCTGGAACATCCCCGGGATCGTGACGGAGGCGCGGAGGCCTCTCGCCGCGGTCGCCACGAGGGCGCGGACGTCGAGGGAGCCGATCGGCCGCCAGGGCCAGACCCCGCGGAGGAAGCAGACCTCGTTGGCCCAGAGGTTGCCGAGACCCGCGAGGCAGCGCTGGTCGAGGAGTGCGGCGACGACGGGCCGGTCCGGGAGGCGGGAGAGGCGCCGGACGGCCTCGTCGGCGTCCCAGTCCGCGCGGAGCGGGTCGGGCCCGAGGTGCCCGACGGCGCGCGGCTCGTCGCGGGTGGCGAGGAGCTCGACGACCGGGAGGTCGATGCCCCACACGGTCGAGTCGTCGTCGAGGCGGAGGCGGACGCGGACGTCCTTCTGCACCGAGCGGGGGACCGCTCGGCCGGGAGCGGTCACGGTCCAGGAGCCCTGCATCCGCAGGTGGGTGTGCAGGGTCGTTCCGCCGGAGAAGCGGGTGAGGAGGTGCTTGCCGTGGGTGTCGTGCTCGAGGATCCTCAGCCCGGCGAGGGAGGTGCCGGCCGCGTCCCCGGAGCGCAGCTCGCCCTCGAGGACGGTGCGACCGTCCGCCGCCCGCCTGAGGCGGGCGGCGAGACGGTGCACACTGTCTCCCTCGGGCATCCCCGAACTCTAGGAGCCGGAGCTCGTCGAGGTCAGGGGTCGCGCGGGATCAGGCGCCGCGGTACGCCTGCTTGTAGACGCGCTCGGTGCCGTCGGGCGCGGTGACCTCGATGGTCGCCGTGCCGGCCTTGATGGGCTTGAAGACGGTCACGGTCTTGACCGTGAACGACTGGCCGGGCTTGACCGTCTTCTTCGTCTTGCTGCCGTACGCCGTCGAGATCTCGATCGAGACCGTCTCGTCGCCGTTGTTAACCGCCGACACCGTCAGCGTCCGCACGACGGCGAGGCGCTTGGTGGAGGCGGTGGTCGCGACGTCGATGACCGTGACGGGCTCGGGCTCCGGGTCCGTCCGGGTCTCGGGCAGGTCGAGGCCGACGACGACCGGGTCGTGGTCGCTGGAGCGGTACGCCGAGGTGTCGTAGAAGATCGTCGCGTTGTAGTCGTAGCGGCTGTACTCCAGTGCCACGGACTCGCCGCTGTTGATGTTCCAGGTGTCGACCCCGGTGACCGTCCTGTCGGCCGCGGGCGAGGCGAAGACGTGGTCCAGCGAGCCGACCGCGCCGTCGAACGAGTACGAGTACTTGCCGTCCTTCGCACCCTGGTCGATGTAGCCGGCGTCGGTGATCACCTTCACCGGGTCCTCCTTCGAGTAGGCGTTGAAGTCGCCCAGCAGGTAGACGAGCTCGGTGGCCTTCTCGGTGCGGAGGCGGTCGGCGAAGGCGACGAGGGCGGTCGCCTGCTTCACGCGCGAGGCGTTCGAGGCGCCCTGGCCGTCGCCCTGGTCGGCGTCGGCGCCGGATCCGGAGCCCTTCGACTTGAAGTGGTTCACGATCGCGACGAACTCGCTGGCGCCGTCGCCGAGGAGGCGGAACTCCTGGGCGAGGGGCTTGCGGGCGTTCGAGAAGTTCACCGTGTCGTTGAGCACGACGGACTCGCCGACCGGCTCGATGACGGCCTTCTTGTAGATGAAGGCGGTGCGGATGACGTCCTCGTCCGCGAGCGCGGGGAGCGCTGCGGGGGAGGGGACGTAGGCCCAGACCTCGGAGCCGGCCGCCGTGTTCAGCGCGGCGGTCAGGGTGGCGAGGGCCTCGTCGCGCGGCTTGCCGAACTTGGCCGAGTTCTCGATCTCCTCGAGCGAGACGACGCCCGCGCCGAGGGTGTTGATCGCGGTCACGATCTTGGCCTGCTGGCGCTCGAGGTCGTCGGCGTTCGCCGCGCCGCGGGCGTCGCAGCCGCTGTTGACCGTGACGGGGTCGCCGTCGCGGTCGGTGTAGAAGGTGCAGCCGGTGATCGAGTCGCCGGTGGTGGAGAAGTAGTTGAGCACGTTGAAGGACGCGATCGAGAGGTCGCCGCCGACGGCCTCGGGCTTCGCGGTCCGGGTGTTGGCGAAGGTCGCGGGCTGCACGTCGCCGGCGTTCTCGACGGTCAGCTGCGTGGTGGGCTGGAAGGCCCAGCCGCCGTTGCGGTAGTCGAGGACGACGGGGCGGGCGAAGGTCGCCGGAGCACCCACGCGGATCGGCGCGGTGGGGGTGAGATAGGGCAGCGGGATCGCCTTGTTCGCGGCGGCGCCGAGGAAGTTGATCGACGCGCCGTCGTCGAGCGTGATCGCGCGGGCGGCGTTGTCGGCGACGACGGCGGCGAGCTCCGGTGAGCCGGGGCGGGCGACCTCGGTCGGCGTGAGCAGCGGGGACGTGCCGGCGGCGAGGCCGACCGAGCCGAAGCTGTTCAGGTCGAAGGTGTCGGTGACGGTGTAGGCGCCCTGCGGAGCGATCAGCATGCTCTCGAGCACCTCGCGCTCGGCGGCGGTGCGGGGGAGCGCGACAGCGGCAGGGACCGGCGCTGCAGCGGCGGCGTCGAGCTTGACGACGGTCGCGGCCGAGGTCGGGGTGAGCTCGGTCAGGCCGTTGTACTCGCTCACCTCGCCGGTGATGCGCAGGTGGTCGCCGATCGCGACCGACCCGACGGAGGCGGAGGAGAAGACGAAGACGGCGTCGGAGGCCGTGCGCGAGCTCTCGCCGCCGGTGCCGGGGGTCTGGATGACGTAGCCGTTGTAGCCGCCGGACGGGTAGCGGGCGGTGACGACGCCGGAGGTGGTGACGGTGCTGCCGACGAGCGGCGACGCGTCGCCGGTGCCCTGGATCTCCGCGATGGAGACGGCCGGGATCTCGGCCGGAGGGGTCGTCGGGGGAGTGGTCGGCGGGGTCGTCGTCGGCGGCGTCGTGGGCTCGGGCTCGGATCCTCCGCCCGCGGCCTGCGGGGTCGGTGCGCCGAGCGCGAAGTCGGCCGAGTTGACGTCGGTGTCGCCGGTGGCGGTGTCCGCGCGGGCGATCGTCTGGGTGAGGGAGGGCACCGTGGCGACGGACGACTCGAAGGTGTTCGAGGTGCCGTAGCCGACGAGGTCGATCACCGCGTCCGGCTGGGCGGCGGCGCCGGTGGGCGGCGCCACGAGCGCCGAGGTCCCGTCGACGAGGAAGAGGGTGCCGCCCGCGGCGGCCATGTTGAGGCCGTTCGCGCTCTGGTCGGGCGTCGGCAGGGCCGCGCCGTTGGTGCCGTTGCTGGCGCCGGCGAGCAGGAAGTGGCCGCCGGCGGGCACCGAGCCGGTGAGCGGCACGGTCGTGGTGGGGTTCGCGGTGCCGGTCGCCGAGCGGTACTGGATCGAGAGGCCGCCGAGGGCGATCTCGGCGGCGGTGGGGTTGTAGAGCTCCACGTAGCGGTTGCTGAACGCGGCACCGGCGGAGCCTCCGCGGGCGAAGACCTCGCTGATGACGAGCTCGTCGCCCGAGGGCGCGGCCGCGGCGGAGGTCGCGACCAGCGGAGCGGCCGCCAGGGCCAGTCCGGTCAGGGCCGCCAGGCCGAGCCCGCGCCTCCGGCGGCGGTCGGGCGGGGTGGGAGAGTCGGGCATGGTGGTCCTCTCGATCGCCGCTCGGAAGAGCGGTCGCAGCGTCGTCGCCACGCGGCGCGGCCAGCGCACCCCCGGAAGGGGCACGCATGGTCACGCTATGCAGTGCGGGTGCCCGGCCTGTGAACCGGACGTTTCATGAACGTAAACTCATCCACCGACATCGGGGCGCGCGGGTGCCGCTCGCGGCGCGTTCGCGGCTTCGCGGGCCACACTCGTCGGATGATCTCCTTCGAGCTGGCCCGTGCCCTGCGCACGGCGGGCGTGCGCTGGACGCCCCGCACCGGTGACCGCTTCCGCATCGAGCGGGAGGGCTTCGACGGCGACGTCTTCACCGTCAGCGACATGACCATCGAGGCGCACGAGTACCCGAGCGGGACCGTCCTCGGCTTCAACGGCACCACGGAATGGGCGCTCGACTCCGTCTCCCTGGAGGACTCGCTCTGGCTGCCGCGGGAGGACCAGCTGCGCGAGCTCCTCCGCGGGACCTTCCGCTCCCTCCGTCGCCTCGCCGAGCCGGAGACGCGGTTCGCCGTCGAGGTCGAGCTCGGCGGCCGGGCGCGGACCTTCGAGGACGCGGCGGCCGAGAACGCCTACGCGGAGGCGCTGCTCGCGCTGGTCAGCTCGGTCGCGGTCGACCTCGACGACGTGGACGAGCTGGACGCGGCCGACGAGCCCGACCGGGCGGCCGAGCGGGCCTGAGACTCCGTCCGACCCCGACCCTCCGCATCCGGCGGGGCTAGGACGCCGCCTTCTCCGCCGCCGTGGTCTTCTTCGGGGTCCGCTTCTTCGCAGGCGCGTCGGCGCCCTTCTCCGTGTCGGCCTTCTTCGCCGCGGGCTTCTTCTTCGCGGCGGTCGTCGCCGGAGCCTTCGCCGCCTTCTTCGGGGCGGGCTTCGTCGCGGCCTTCTTCTCGGCGGGAGCCTCCTCCGCCGGCGTCCCCTTCGCCCCGCGGCTGCGCTCGACCGAGCGCTTGAGCGCCTCCATCAGGTCGAGTACCTCGCCGCCGCCCTCCTCCTCCGGCGCCTCGCCGAAGGTCGCGGCGGTGTCGAGGGCGTCGCCCTGCTCGATCTTGGCGTCGATCAGCGTGCGCAGCTCCTCCTGGTACGCGTCGTGGAACTTCGCGGCGTCGAAGTCCTCGGAGTAGGAGTCGACCAGGTGCGCCGACATCTCGAGCTCGCGCGCCGCGATCCGGGTGCTGCCCTCCAGCGACGGGAACTCGACCTCCCGTACCTCGTCCGCCCAGAGCAGGGTCTGCAGCATCAGAAGCTTGCCGCGCACGCGCAGCGCGGCGAGGCGGGTCTTCTGCCGCAGCGCGAACTCGACGATCGCGGTGCGGTCCGTCTGCTCGAGGGTGCGGCGCAGCAGGACGTAGGCCTTGGGGGAGGAGGAGTCGGGCTCCAGGATGTAGGCGCGGTCGAACATGATCGGGTCGACCTGCTCGCTGGGCACGAACTGCACGACGTCGATCTCGCGGTCGCGCTCCTCCGGCAGCGCCTTGAGCTCGTCCTTGGACAGGACCACGGTGCGCTCGCCGTCGTCGTAGGCCTTGTCGATGTGGTCGAAGGTGACGACCTCGCCGCAGATCTCGCACTTGCGCTGATACCGGATCCGTCCGCCGTCCTTGTCGTGGACCTGGTGCAGCGGGATGTCGTGGTCCTCGGTCGCGCTGTAGATCTTCACCGGCACGTTGACCAGGCCGAAGGTGATCGCGCCCTTCCAGATGGCTCGCATGCGCCCAGTGAACACCGTGTCCCCCGGCCGCCGGAAGCCCTGTCGGACGTGAGGGAGCCCCCGACCGTCGAAGGGACCCGCCGCAGCTCGACGGTCCGGGGTCCCCTCAGGGCGGAACGACGGAGCCGCCCGGTCGTCGCGGAGCGACGGCCGGACGGCTCCGGGGCGGTGGCGGCTAGGCGCGCTCGGCGCGCCGGCGGCGCAGCGCGGCGAGCAGGAGCCCGCCGACGCCGCCGGTGATCAGCAGTCCGCCGAGGCCCAGCGGCAGGCCGATGTCGGCGCCCGTCGAGGCCAGGGGCGGGCGGCCGCCGGGGTGCGGGGCCACGGCGGTCGGCGTGCTGCTCGGAGTGGGAGCGGCCGTCGGTGCGGTGGTGGGCGCGGTCGTCGGGGCGACGGTCGGCTGCGCGGTCGGAGCGACGGTCGGCTCGGCGGTCGGGGCCACGGTGGGCTCCGGCGTCGGGGTCGGCGTGGTCGGGTCCTTCTCGGCGTCGATCGCGGAGGTGTCCGCGGCGAACGAGGCGGTCACGAAGGCGATGGCCTTCGACGTGATGCCGAGCGCCTCCTGGTTGATGTTGTCGATGTCGTCGGCGGCGGAGTGGTAGTTCGGGTCGTGCGTGATGCCGGCGGTGCCGCCGAACAGCGCGACCTCCTCCTCCGTCTTGACGTCGTCAGCGCCGGTGAAGACGCCCGAGGACGGGATGCCGACCGAGATGAAGCCGTCGTAGTCGCTGCGGCCGTCGAACGCGGTGTCGATCCAGGGCTGGTCGATCGAGTCGAAGTAGTCGGTGAACGCCTTCTCGGTCGCGATCGAGCCGGCGGGCACGTCCACGGGGGCCTCGTAGGTGGACTGGTCCGCGTCGTAGACGGAGATCACGTAGTTCGGCGAGGCGACCATGTCGAAGTTCATGTAGGTCGCGATCTTCGAGGCGTCCTCCTCCGTCAGGGAGTCGACGTAGGTGTAGGAGCCGACCAGGCCCACCTCCTCGGCGCCCCACCAGGCGAAGCGGACCGCGTTGGTCGTGTCGCCCGCGGCGGCCAGCTGCACGGCTGTCTCGAGCAGCGTCGCGGACCCGGAGCCGTTGTCGTTGATGCCGGGGCCGGCGGGCACGCTGTCGAGGTGCGCGCCGAGCATGACCACGTTGTCGTGGTCGCCGCCCGGCGTCTCCGTGACGATGTTGAAGGTCTCCACCTCGGTCGTCGTCTGGTCGATGAGGACCGAGACGCTCGCGGGGAGCGACGCCAGCAGCGCCTGCCCCTCGGCCTGCGTGACGCCGACGCCGGGGACGGCGGCCTCGTCCTGTCCGCCGAACGTCCCGTTGAGGGCGTCGCTCGGCGCGTTGTCGTAGATGATGATCGCGGCGGCGCCGGCGGCACCGGCGGCGACCGACTTCTCGAGGAAGCTGCAGGAGCCGCGGCTGACGAGCGCGATCTTCCCGGTGGCGTCGAGGCCGGTCCAGGCGTCCGTGGTGCAGCCGAGCGGATCGACGGGGGCGATGAGCTCGCCGGTCACGCCGCCCTCGGGCGTCGACGGAGTGAACTCCATCGGTGTGCCGACGGCGCCGGTGCCGGTGGTCAGCGTGAACGCGTCGATCGTCTGCGTCGCGGTGGTGAAGTCCTGGCGCTGCGTCGTGTAGCCGGCGTCCGCGAGGACCTCCTCGACGTACGCGCCGCTCAGCTCGTAGCCCGGAGTGCCGATCGCGCGGGTGCCGCCGTTGGCGTCCGCGATCGCCTGGAGCGCCTCCAGGTGGGTCATGATGCCGTCGACCGTGACGGTGTCGGCGAAGTCGACCGGCTCGACGGCGCTCGCCGTCGGCGCGAAGGCGAAGCCGGCGACGAGGGCGCCCGCTCCGATCATCGCGCTCGAGCCGATCAGCGAGCGGCGTCGGCGGCCGCTCGGGGTGTTCGTGGTGGTTCGCGCCACTGGGGCTCCCTCTCCTCGAGAACGGGCCGCCGCGTCGGTGGCCCCGACGCGCACCTCCCGAAGACTGGGAGGGGATCGCGTCCTCTGCGAGGATATTCACAGGAAACGGTGCGGCCCAGTCCCCCCTGCCAGATTTCATCCGGACGAAACACGGACCGGGCCGGCGGGTCGGTCAGGCCGTCGCCGGGCTCTCGGCCCACTCGCGGAGCATCGCGAGCGTCTCCTCCGGACGGTCGCGGTGGGGGCTGTGACCTGCGCCCGCCACGACCGCGTACCGGATGCGCGGATTCGCGCGCAGCACCAGGGCGGCGAGGGAGGGAGGGAGCAGCGTCTCGACCTGCGGGTCGCCGGCCAGCACGAGGACCGGCGGGCGGAGGCGCGGCAGGTCCGCCAGCAGGTCCCACGGGTCGTTGTCGTCGATCGTCGCGGCGACCGCGGCCGGATCGGCGGCCCGCACCGCGGCGAGCTTCTCGGCCCGGTCCCGCTCGTCCCAGAGCGGCTGCGCGACAGCGAGCTCCTCGGCCGAGACCGCGAGACCGGCGAGCTCGCCCGCGCGGACGGCGGCCCGCTGCTCCGGGGCGAGCCGGAGCACCGGGTCCAGCAGCGCCAGGCGCCCCGCCCAGCCGGAGTCGCGGGCGGCGGCGCGCACCGCGACCGCTCCGCCGAGCGAGTGCCCGACGACGAGGTCGAACGGTCCCCGCGCGAGGGCGTCGTCGGCGTAGGCGTCGTGGCGGGAGGAGCCGCCGCGCGGCCCGTCGCCGTGTCCGCGCAGGTCGGGAGCGGAGACGCTCCAGCCCGCCGCGGTCAGCTCGCGGCTCAGCCGCCACCAGGTGCGGCCCGAGCCGCCCAGGCCGTGCAGGAGCAGGACCCTGCCCGCCGTCATCGCCGGAGCCTCAGTCGAAGCGCGGGTCGCGCCCGGTGCGCTCACCGGTCGCGAGCCCGGCGATCGCGGCGAGGTCCTCGTCGTCGAGGGCGAAGCCGAAGACGTCCAGGTTCTCGCGGATCCGCTCCGGCGTCACCGACTTCGGGATCACGACGACGCCGAGCTGCACGTGCCAGCGCAGCACCGCCTGCGCCGGCGAGACGCCGTGCTTCGCGGCGACGCGGGCCAGGGCCGGCTCGTCGAGGAGGCGCCCGCGGGCCAGCGGCGACCACGCCTCGGTGACGATCCCGTGGGCGGCGTCGAAGGTGCGCAGCTCCTCCTGGGGCAGCCGCGGGTGCAGCTCGACCTGGTTGATCGCCGGCACCACTCCCGTCTCGTCGAGCAGGCGCTGCACGTGCTCCTCGGCGAAGTTCGAGACGCCGATCGAGCGGGCCCGCCCCTCGCTCTGCAGGCGCTCGAGGGCGCGGTAGGTGTCGACGTAGCGGTCGCGCGAGGGGATCAGCCAGTGCACGAGGTAGAGGTCGACGTAGTCGGTGCCGAGCAGCTCGAGGCTCCGGTCGAAGGCGGCGAGCGTCTCGTCGAAGCCGTGGTCGTCGTTCCAGACCTTGGTCGTCACGAAGACCTGCTCGCGGGGGAGGCCGCTCGCGCGGATCCCCTCGCCGACTCCGCGCTCGTTGCCGTAGAGGGTGGCGGTGTCGACGTGCCGGTAGCCGGCCTCCAGGGCGACGGCGACCGTGCGGGCCGCCTCCTCGTCGCCGATCTTGTAGACGCCGAGCCCGAGCTGGGGGATCGCGCGGCCGTCGTTGAGGGGGATCAGGGGGACGCTCATGCCTCCCATGCTGGCACGCGCCTCAGACGCTCCAGTCGAGCTCGCCGTGCGGTCCCACGTGCACGTCGTCCTCGATCAGCGCCGCGAGACCGGCCACCCCGAAGAGGAGGCGCCGCTCGGCGCGCTCCGCGTCGCTGCGCTCGTCGATGCCGCGCGCGGCGAAGTGCACGTCGTGGCCCGCCTGCAGGCCCTCGACGCCGAGCCGGCCGCGGAGCGCGCGCACGGGGCGCCGGCCGATGCCGAGTCCGCGCCAGAGGGAGCCCGTCTCGAGGACCACCGCCGTCTCGGAGGCGACGACCCCGTGCTGCTCGCGGTGCGCGGTGAGCTGCCACCCGTAGCCGAGGTGGTGCAGGCGGGTCGAGTGCGGGCCGCGCCAGGCGTGCGAGGACTCCTCGCGGCGGAAGTAGACGGGACTCGGGCGGAAGGACCCCTGCCAGAGCGCGGCGGCGAGCTCCGTGCACCACTCCGGGGTCTCCGGATCGGACCAGGGGTCGAGGAGGTCGGTCCGGGCGGCGGCGCGCCGGTGCTCGCGCACCAGCTCCTCCGCGTCCTCCCGCAGTCCCATGCCGTCCCCTCGTCGTCGTGGGCCTTCACCCTAGGGTGTCCGACAGGCGCCGGACAACCGGGGTGGCGGCCTAGGAGGGCAGCGTGACCGGCTCGGTGTCGGGCAGCGGGCTGGCGTCGCGCCCGCGGAGATCCGGGTGGTACCGGCGGCCGAGCAGGGGCACCAGGAAGCCGACCAGGGCGAAGGCAGCGGCGACGACGATGGCGGCGGTCGGCCCGGCCTGGTCGATCTGCACGCCGGCGATCGCGGAGCCCAGCGCCGCGCCGATCAGCTGACCGGTGCCGACCCAGCCGTAGGCCTCCGCCGTGTCCGAGAAGCGCACGCTCGAGGCGGTGATCGCGAACAGAGCCGCGAGAGCGGGGGCGATGCCGATGCCGGCGAGGAACAGCGTGACGCACAGCCACCAGAAGTCGGTCGAGACCGCCGCCAGACCCATGCCGACCGTGACGATCAGCATCCGCCGCGCGGTCGCCCACCGGCTGATCGGGATGTGGCCGAGGGCGAGGCCGCCGACCAGGGAGCCCGCCGCGAACACGGCGAGCACGACGCCCGACTCGACTCCGCCCTCGCCGAACACCGCGACGACGCCCGCCTCGACCGCCGAGCAGGCGCCGATCAGGAGGAAGCCGACGACCGTGGCCAGCAGCACCGGGGGCTTCGTGAGCACCACGCCGAGGCGGCGCTTCGAGCGCGGGATGCGGACGCGGCCCACCTCGGGCGAGGCGATGAACCAGATCCCGCCGCCGATCAGGAACGCGGCGGCGGTCAGGATGCCCGCGACCGTCGACACCTGGATCGACACGAGCGTCGCCAGCACCGGGCCGAGCACCCAGATGATCTCCTGCGCGGAGGCGTCGAGCGAGAAGAGCGGGGTCAGCTGCGAGCTGGTGACCATCTTGGGGTAGATGGTCCGCACGGCCGGCTGCACCGGCGGCATGCTCAGGCCGGCGATGAACCCGATCACGACGAACTGCCACACCTCGAGCGGGAGCACGGCCATCGCGATGATCGCGCCCGCGCAGACCACGAGGGTGATCGTCAGCACGCGGCGCATCCCGAGCCGCCCCATCAGGCGGCTGGTCAGCGGCCCGGCGATGGCCTGCCCGATCGACATCGAGCCGAGCACCAGGCCGGCGGCGGCGTAGGAGTGGTGCACCCGCTCCACGTGCAGGAGGAACGCCAGCGAGAGCATCCCGAACGGGAAGCGCGCGGTCAGCTGCGCGAGGATGATGCGCCCCACCCCGGGGGTCTTCAGGAGATCGGTGTAGCTGCCCACCGGACGACACTAGCGCTCCGGAGGGGACTGCGGTTCGTCGAGGGAGACCGCTGCACGAGGGTCCCTCGACGGGTCGCGGTTCCCTCGGCGGAGGGGCGCGTCAGCCGGCCAGCACCTTGCGGATCCGCTGCAGCGACACGCTCTCGGCGGTGCCGAGCGACTGCGCGAAGAAGCTCACCCGCAGCTCCTCGATCATCCAGCGGGCGCGCGCGATCCGCTCCGGGGCGTGCGCGGGCAGCGGCACGACGCCGCCTGCCGACCGGTAGAGCTCCTGGGCCGCCTGCACCTCGTTCAGCCAGACGCGGTCGCGCCCGACGTTCTCGGCGATCTTGCCGAAGCGCTCGGTGATCCCGCCGAGGTAGCGCGGGAGGTGCCGCAGCCGCTCCACTCCGGTCGCCGAGACGAAGCCCGGGTAGACCAGGCCCGAGAGCTGCTCCCGCGCATCCGTGAGGGCGGGCAGGAGCGCCATGCTCGTCGAGGCCTTGAGCGCCTTCTCGACGCCCCGGGCGGTGGTGAGGATCGTCGTGACCGTCTTCACGGTCTCGAACATCGCGTCCATGACGCTCGCCGAGACCCGGTCGCGCACGGCGTCGAACTCGGCGCGGAGGAAGAGCATCCCGTCGGGCTTCATCCGCCAGAGGACCGCGTCGACGCAGGCGAGCAGGCAGTCGGTGAAGAGCGCGGTCGTGTTCTGGTACGGGCTCTGCGCGAGCACGAGCTTCTCGTTCGAGGTGAGGTGCTGCTGCACGTAGGCGACGGGGCTCGGCGTCGCGAGCAGGAGGAGGCGGCGGACGCCTCTCGGGTGCTCGCGCGCCTGGTCCTCGGCCGTGGCGAGCAGGCGGATCGAGACCGAGTCGCCGTCGTCGATCAGGGCGGGGTAGGCGCGGATGGTGTTCCCGCCCTGCCGGGTGTCGGTGACGCGGGGCAGCTCCGGCATGTCCCAGGTCTTCAGGCCCCGGCGCTCGAGCGCGTCGGGGACCCGGGCCTCGACCACGCGGGCGACCTCGTCGCGGACCCGGCCGCGCAGGCGCTCGGCCAGCGGGGCGAGCTCCTTGCCGGCGGCGACCGTGCGCCCCCGCTCGTCGGCGACGGCGAAGGTGACCCGCAGGTGCGAGGGGATGCGCTCGAGGTCGAAGTCCTCGGGCTGCACCACCACGCCGGCCTCGCGGCGGATCGCTCCGGCCAGGGTCGCCGCGAACGACTCCGTCGGCGGGTTCGGCACGTCGTGCGGCAGGGACGCGGTGAGCTTGCGGGCCCAGTCGTTCGCGGGCACCACGTTCCGGCGCAGGTGCTTGGGCAGCGCCTTGATCATCGCGGTGACCAGCTCGGCCCGGAGTCCCGGCACCAGCCAGTCGAAGCCGAGGGGCGTCACGCGGGGCAGGAGCGCGAGCGGCACGTGCACCGTCACTCCGTCCTCCTCCGTCCCCGGCTCGAACCGGTACGAGAGGCGGAAGCGCTGGTCGGCCTGGCGCCACTGCGTGGGGAACGCGGTCTCGTCGATCTGCTCCGCGTCCTCGGGGAGGAGCGTCTCCTGCGTCATCGTCAGCAGGTCGGGCTCGTCGTGCTGGGTCGTCCGCCACCAGGAGTCGAACGAGCGCACCGAGGTGATGTCGCGGGGGAGTCGGCGGTCGTAGAAGTCGAACACGGCCTCGTCGTCGACGAGCAGGTCGCGGCGGCGCGTGCGCTCCTCCAGCCGCTCGAGCTCGGCCCGCAGGGCGCGGTTCTTGCGGTCGAAGGCGTGGCGCGACTCCCACTCGCCCTCGACGAGGGCGTGCCGGATGAACAGCTCGCGGGCGTACGAGGCGTCGATCCGCGAGAACTGGACGCGGCGGCGGGCGATGATCGGCACGCCGTAGAGCGTGACCTTCTCGTAGGCCACGGCCGCGCCCTGCGACTTCTCCCAGTGCGGCTCGCTGAACTGCCGCTTGACGAGGTCGCCCGCGATCGCCTCGGCCCAGGCCGGATCGATCGCGGCGTTCGAGCGGGCGAAGAGGCGGCTGGTCTCGACCAGCTCGGCGCTCATCACCGCGTCGGGGAGCTTCTTGGCCAGGGCGCTGCCGGGGAAGATCGAGAACTTCGCGTTGCGGGCGCCGATGTACTGCACGTTCTGGCGCTCGCGGCTCTTCGCCGCGCGCTGCGCCTGCTGCGAGGTGGTGTCCTTGATGCCCAGGTGCGAGAGCAGGCCGGCCAGGAGGCTCCGGTGGATCCCGTCGGGGTCGACCTTCGGCTCGCCCAGCTCGAGCTTGAGGGGGCGCTCGAGCTGGCGCAGCTGGCGGAACACGTCCTGCCACTCGCGCACGCGCAGGTAGTTGAGGTACTCGGCCTTGCACAGGCGCCGGAAGGCGCTCGAGGAGAGCTCCTCCTGCTTCTCCTCCACGTAGTTCCAGAGGTTCAGCAGGGTGAGGAAGTCGCTGGTGGGATCGACGAAGCGCGCGTGCTGCTGGTCGGCCTGCGCGCGGCGCTCGAGAGGGCGCTCGCGGACGTCCTGGATCGTGAGGCCCGCGACGATCGCCATCACCTCGCGGCTGACGCCGTGGCGGCGCGACTCGATCACCATCCGGCCGAAGCGCGGATCGATGGGGAGCCGCGCGAGGTCGCGCCCGATGCGCGTGAGCTGCGGCGCGGCCTCCGCCCCCTTGCGCGGGACGCCGCTCGAGTGCGCGCTCGGCGGCGTGCCGCGCACCGGAGCGGCGTCTCGCGGCGCGGCGGAGGCGGCGGAGGGGGAGCCGGGGACGCGGAGGGCGCCGAGCTCCGTGAGCAGGTCGAGGCCGTCCTTGATGCCGCGGGAGTCGGGCGGAGTGAGGAACGGGAACGACGCGATGTCGCCCAGTCCGAGCGAGATCATCTGCAGGATCACCGCGGCCAGGCCCGTGCGCAGGATCTCGGGATCGGTGTACTCGGGGCGGCGGAGGTAGTCCTCCTCGGAGTAGAGGCGGATCGCGATGCCCGCGCTCGTGCGGCCCGAGCGGCCGGAGCGCTGATTCGCGGAGGCCTGCGACACCGCCTCGATCGGCAGCCGCTGCACCTTCGAGCGCGCGCTGTAGCGCGAGATGCGGGCCGTGCCGCCGTCGATCACGTAGCGGATCCCGGGGACGGTGAGGCTCGTCTCCGCCACGTTGGTCGCCAGCACGACGCGGCGGCGGACGCCGGGGGTGCGCCCCTTCTCGAAGACGCGGTGCTGATCGGCCGCCGACAGGCGCCCGTAGAGGGGGAGCACCTCGGTGCCCGGCAGGTTCCGGCCCCGGATGGCGTCCTCGGCGTCGCGGATCTCGTTCTCGCCCGAGAGGAACACCAGGACGTCGCCCGGATCCTCGCGCGCCAGCTCGGCCAGGGCGTCGGCGATGCCGGTCATCAGGTCGCGGCTGCCGCTCGTCGCGTCGGGGACGTCGGTGTCGTCGTCCTCCTCCGGTTCCTCGGCGACCAGCGGGCGGTAGCGGATCTCGACCGGGTAGGTGCGGCCGGAGACCTCGATGATCGGCGCGGGCTCCCCGGCGGCGTCGGAGAAGTGGGCCGCGAAGCTCTGCGGGTCGATCGTCGCCGAGGTGATGATCACCTTCAGGTCGGGACGCTGCGGCAGCAGGCGGTGCAGGTAGCCCAGGAGGAAGTCGATGTTGAGGCTGCGCTCGTGCGCCTCGTCGATGATGATCGTGTCGTACCGGCTGAGCATCCGGTCGTGGTTCATCTCGTTGAGCAGGATGCCGTCGGTCATCAGCTTGATCCGCGTCGAGGCGGACGCCTTGTCGGTGAACCGGACCTGGTAGCCGACCAGCCCGCCGACCTCGTCGTCGAGCTCCTCCGCGATGCGCTCGGCGATGGTGCGCGCGGCGATGCGCCGGGGCTGCGTGTGCGCGATGCTCTCGCGGCCGAGCTCCAGGCAGATCTTCGGCAGCTGGGTCGTCTTGCCCGATCCGGTCGCGCCGGCGACGATGACCACCTGGTGGTCGCGGATCGCGGCGGCGATGTCGTCGCGCCGCGCCGACACGGGGAGTTCGGGCGGGTAGCGGATGCTGAGCACGTCTGACATGAGCCCTCCATCCTACGCCGCGTGCGACAATGCCCTGTCTCGTGAAACATCGCGGGCCACCCTGCCCGGTCGGGCGCTCCGGCGCCGGTCGACCGCGGCGCACGATCCCGTGGAGCACCCCGATGAATCCGCAGTCCCTGCTGGTCGTGCTGAACATCGTGCTGCTGCTCTTCGCGATCAGGGGCGTGCTGTCGAACCCGAGGCTCTCGAAGGTCGCGAAGGTCTCCTGGGTGGCGTTCATCGTGATCGCGCCGTTCATCGGCAGCCTCGCCTACCTGGCGGTGGGCCGTCGCGGCGGGAGCGGCGGAGGCGGCACGGTCGTGCGCGGCACGGAGCGGCCGTCGGGCTGGTTCTTCGAGCGCTGAGCGGCCGGGCGGGCCGGCGGCGGGGGAGACCCGTGGACGTCGGCGCTCCGCGGACCTCCTGACCCTCCGTCCCGCGGCAACCCCCTGACCGGCGGCTCCGCCCGCGTCTAGCGTGGAGCGCATGGCCGATCGTCTGCGCTCCAGTGTCAGCCCCTACCTCCGCTCGCACGCGGACAATCCGGTCGACTGGTTCCCCTGGGGCGAGGAGGCGTTCGCCGAGGCGGTGCGCCGCGACGTCCCGGTGATGGTGTCCATCGGCTACTCCACCTGCCACTGGTGCCACGTGATGGCGCGGGAGTCGTTCTCGGATCCGGTGTTCGCCGCGCGGCTGAACGCGGACTTCGTCGCGGTGAAGGTCGACCGCGAGGAGCACCCGGACGTCGACACGGCCTACCTGACGGCCGCGAGCGCGTTCACCCGGCAGCTCGGCTGGCCGCTGACGGCCTTCGCCACCCCCGCCGGCGAGACCTTCTTCGCCGGCACCTACTTCCCGCCGCGCGCCGTCGGCGGCGTGCCCGCCTTCTCCGACGTCCTCGACGCGGTCTCGGAGGCGTGGCGGCTGCGGCGCGACGAGGTGCAGGCGACGGCGGGCGGCCTGGCCGCGGCCCTGCGCGAGGCGACCGCGGCGCTGCCCGCCGATGCGGCGCTGCCCGGCGACGCCGAGCTCGACGGCGCCGTCCGCGCACTCGAGGACGAGGAGGACCGGGTGCACGGCGGTTTCGGCGGCGCCCCGAAGTTCCCGGTGGCTCCCGTGCTCGGGTTCCTGGCCTCGCGGCCCTCGGGAGCGGCGCTCGCCGAGCGCACGCTGCTCGCGCTGGCCGCGTCCCCGCTCCGCGACCGCGACGGGGGCTTCTTCCGCTACGCGACGCAGGCCGACTGGAGCGATCCGCACTACGAGCGGATGCTGTACGACAACGCGCAGCTGCTCGACGTCGCGGCCGTCCTGCTCGGGCACGACGGCGCCCGGGTGGAGGAGCTGACCGGGATCGCGGAGGGCGTCGCCGCGTTCCTCCTGACCACTCTCGAGCGGCCGGGCGGCGGCTTCGCATCGGCGCAGGACTCGGAGAGCATCGTCGACGGCCAGCGCTCGGAGGGCGGCTACTACCTCGCCGAGGACCGTTCCCGCCTCGCGCCTCCCGCTCTCGACGAGAAGGTCGTCACCGGCTGGAACGGCCTGGCGATCCGCGCGCTCGCCCGCGCCGGACGCGTGCTCGGACGGGAGGAGTGGATCGACGCCGCCCGGCGCGCGGCGGACGCGGTGCTGCAGCGGCACCTCGTCGACGGCCGCGTCGCGGTGCGCGCCTCCCTCGACGGTGCCGTCTCCGCGGCCCGCCCGGCGCTGGAGGACCTCGGGATGCTGGCCGGCGGGCTCCTCGAGCTCGCCCTGGCGGAGGGCCGCCCGCGCTACGCGGTCGCGGCGCGCACCCTGATCGACGGCGCGCTCGACGCGGCCGACGGCCCGCTGCCGTTCGCGCTGCCCGGGGGAGGAGACCCGGCGCTGACCGCGCGGGGACTCCTGCTCGCGGCCGACCCCTCCGAGGGCGCCTACCCCTCCGGTCTGTCGGCGACGGCGGACGCGGCGCACGAGCTGTACCTGCTCACCGGATCGCAGCGCTACCGGGAGGCGGCCGAGGCGGTCGTCGCCTCGATCGCTCCGGGCGCGGTCCGCCGGCCGATGGGCTTCGGCGCCGTGCTCGGGCTCGCTTCGCGGCTGGCTCGCCCGGTGCGGCAGATGGTCGTCGTGGGCCCAGGAGCGGCGGAGGCGGTGCAGGGCGCCCGGTCCGCCGGGATCGGCGTGCTGGTCGGCGTGTCCGACGAGGGCGCCCGGGACTGGGCGGACGCGGGCTTCGAGCTGTTCGAGGGGCGGATCTCGCGGGAGGGGCTGCCGACCGCCTACTCCTGCGAGGCCTTCGTCTGCGCCCTGCCGACGACCCGCCTCCCGGAGGAGCTGCTCACGCGGCCGTGACCACCAGCGGCGCCTCGGGGTCGGCGGCCCACTCGTTGAGCGAGCCGTCGTAGACGACCGCCGTGTGGACTCCGAGCACCGCCAGTGCGAGCGCATCGGCCGTCGCGGCGATCCCGCCGCCGCAGTAGAGGACGATCCGCTCGGCCTGGAGAGCGTCTCCGAACAGCGACCGCAGCCGCTCCGGCGGCAGGAGCGTGTTGTCGGCCCGGTCGACGAGCCGCCCGGCGGGGACGCTCCGCGAGCCCGGCAGGTGTCCGAGGCGGGGTCGGCGCCCCTCCTCCCCGGTGAACTCCTTCGGCGGGACCGCGCAGACCAGCGCCCCGGGAGCCTCGCCGCGCACGACGCTCTCGACGCCGGCCTTGTCGATCCAGAGCGGCCGCTCCTCGCGCACGCTGATGCCGCCGCTCACGGCGGGCTCGACATGCCCCGTCTCGATCGGGCGCTCCTCCCGCCGCCAGGCCGGGAGCCCGCCGTCGAGCACCGCGACGGCGTCGTGCCCGGCCGAGCGCAGCAGCCACCACACGCGCGAGGCCCACTGGCCGACCGCGGAGTCGTACACGACGACCACCGAGTCGTCGTCGATGCCGAGCGCGGCGGTCGCGGCGGCGAAGCGCTCCGGGTCGAGCCGCGTGAAGGGCAGGGGAGCCGCCGGATCCGACAGCTGCTCGAGCAGGTCGCCGAACACGGCGCCGGGGACATGCCCCTCGAGGAGGTACTGCTCGTCGCCGCTGAGGTAGCCGGGCCGCCCGTCGAAGCCGGGCACGAGCAGCACGCTGGCGTCGACGACGACGAGGTGCTCGCGGCCGAGCTGGTCGGCGAGCCACTGGGTCGAGACGATCGGCCGGGCGAGGTACGGGGCGGAGGAGGTGCTCACCCGCCCCACGGTAGGCGCGACCGCCGACAGGCGCGCCCCCGTGCGTCACGCACGGTCACGGACGCCGCCGGGCGCTCAGCACTCGATGACGTTGACCGCGAGGCCGCCCTCGCTCGTCTCCTTGTACTTCGACGACATGTCGATGCCGGTCTGGCGCATCGTCTCGATGACCGCGTCGAGCGAGACGCGGTGGTCGCCGTCGCCGTGCAGCGCGAGGCGGGCCGCGCTCACCGCGGTGGAGGAGGCGATCGCGTTCCGCTCGATGCACGGGATCTGCACGAGGCCGCCGACCGGGTCGCAGGTCAGTCCGAGGTGGTGCTCCATCGCGATCTCGGCCGCGTTCTCGACCTGGCGCGGACTGCCGCCGAGCACCGCGCAGAGCGCTCCGGCGGCCATCGCGCAGGCCGAGCCGACCTCGCCCTGGCAGCCCGCCTCCGCACCGGAGATCGAGGCGTTCGTCTTGCAGAGCGAGCCGATCGCGGTGGCGGTGAGGAGGAAGCGTCGCAGCCCCGCGCGGTCGGCGCCCGGGACGAAGCGGAGGTAGTAGTGCCCGACGGCGGGGATGATGCCCGCCGCTCCGTTCGTCGGAGCCGTCACGACGCGCCCGCCTGCGGCGTTCTCCTCGTTCACCGCCAGGGCGAAGGCGTGGAGCCACTCCACCGAGGTCGCGCGGGCGCGGTCGAGAGGGTCCTCCGCGAAGGCATCGAGCCGCTCGCGGAGCACCGAGGCCCGGCGGCGGACGCCCAGGCCGCCCGGCAGCACGCCGTCGGTCGCCAGGCCGTGCTCGACGCAGGCGGCCATGGCGTCCCAGATCGCGTCGAGGCGGGCGTCGATGTCGACCCCGGGGTGCAGAGCGCGCTCGTTCGCGGCGGCGATCTCGGCGATGCCGGAGCGGGTCCGGTCGCAGGTCGCCAGCAGGTCGAGCCCGGAGACGAAGGGGTAGGGGTGCGGGGCCAGCGCAGCCAGCTCGGCACGCTCGCCCGCGCGCCGGATGAAGCCGCCGCCGATCGAGTAGTAGGTCTCCTCCCACACCGGCAGCGCGTCGTCGCCGACCCAGACGCTGAAGGTGAGGGCGTTCGGGTGCTCCGGCAGCCTCGTGCGCGGCTCGAAGACGACGTCGTCGCGCGTCATCGCGAGGCGCTGCTCGCCGGCCAGGAGGATCGTCCCCTCCGCGTCGAGGCGCTGCCAGGCCCCGCGCACCAGCGCCGGGTCGCACGTCTCGGGGTCCAGGCCGGCGAGACCGGCGACCACCGCGTCGGGGGTGCCGTGGCCGATCCCGGTGGAGCCGAGCGAGCCGTAGAGGGTGCAGCCCACCCGGCTCACGCGGCCGAGGAGCCCGGCGTCGCGGATCCGCTCGGCGAGGGCGAGGGCGGCGCGCATCGGCCCGACGGTGTGCGAGCTGGACGGGCCGATCCCCACGCTGAACAGGTCGAGGACGGAGACGTAGGCGCTCATCCACCGAGACTACGCCGGGGCCGGCGGAGTGCGCCGCCCGAGCCGCGCCCGCGACGAAGAGTCACGGAGATCCGGCGTCGACGAGGGTCTGCGGCGGGTCAGCGCAGCGTCTTGCGCGCCGAGATCTGGCCGGTGTCGAAGCCGAGCAGGTGCAGGCCGCCGTGGAAGCGGGCGTGCTCGACCTTGATGCAGCGGTCCATCACGACGGTCAGGCCCTTCGACTCGCCGTACTCGGCCGCCTCCTGGTTCCAGATCCCCAGCTGCACCCAGACCGTGGGCGCGCCGACGGCGAGGACGTCGTCGATCACGGCGGGGATGTCGCTCGCCTTGCGGAACACGTCGACGATGTCGGGCACGACCGGGAGCTCGGCGAGGCTGCGGTAGACCGGCTGCCCCAGGATCTCGGTGGCGTTCGGGTTCACGAAGTAGAGCTCGTAGTCGCTCGACTGCTGCAGGTAGGTGGCGACGAAGTAGGAGGAGCGGGCCGGGTTCGGCGAGGCGCCGACGATCGCCACGGTCTTCGCGCGGCGGAGGATGTCGAGTCGCCTGCGGGCGTCGGGGCCCACCCAGGTGCGCTGCGAGCGGAGCATCTTCGCCAGCGGCGAGTTCGCCGGGACCGAGCAGCTCAGCCCGTTGGACAGCTGGACGACCGTGTCGGCGGTGTCGGCGGTGTCGGCGGTGTCGGCGGTGTCGGTGGTGCTCATGCTCAGACCTCCACGGCCGGGGTGTGCAGGGTGGTGGTCGTGTCCTCGGGGAGCTCGGTCGGAGCGTCGGGGGTGCCGTGCTCCTCGACCGCGCGGGCGAGCGCCTGGTCGAGATCGTAGATGATGTCGTCCGCGTCCTCGATGCCGACGGAGAGGCGGACGAGTCCGGGGAGGACGCCCGCGTGGAGGAGCTGGTCCTCGGTGAGCTGGGCGTGGGTGGTCGAGGCGGGGTGGATCACCAGCGTCTTCGCGTCGCCGATGTTGGCGAGGTGGCTGGCGAGGTCGACCGATTCGATGAAGGTCTGGCCGACGGCGCGGCCGCCCTTCACCACGAAGCTGAAGACCGAGCCCGGTCCCTTCGGCAGGTACTTCTGCGCGCGGTCGTGGTGAGGGTGCGCGGGGAGCCCGGCCCAGTAGACGGCCTCGATCCGGGGGTCGGCGTCGAGCCACTCGGCGACGCGGCGCGCGTTGTCGACGTGCGCCTGGATCCGGTACGGCAGCGTCTCGACGCCCTGGGCGAGCAGGAACGCGGAGTGCGGAGCGAGGACCGGCCCGATGTCGCGCAGCTGCTCCGCGCGCAGGCGCGTGAGGAAGCCGTACTCCCCGAAGTTGCCGTCCCACGACAGGTCTCCGTAGGAGGCGACCGGGTCGTGCAGCAGCGGGAACTTCTCGGGGGAGTAGTGGAAGCGCCCCGACTCGACGACGACGCCGCCGAGCGTGGTGCCGTGTCCGCCGAGGAACTTGGTGGCCGAGTGGATGACGATGTCGGCGCCCCACTCGATCGGGCGGACGAGGTAGGGCGTGGCGACCGTGGAGTCGATGATCAGCGGGATGCCGGCGGCGTGCGCGACCGCGGCGAGGCCCTCGATGTCGGCGATCTCGCCGGAGGGGTTCGCGATCGTCTCGGCGTAGAGCACCTTGGTCTTCTCGGTGATCGCCGCCGCGTAGTCGGCCGGGTCGCTCGAGCGGACGAAGGTGGTGTCCACTCCGAAACGGCGGAGCGTGACGTCGAGCTGGGTGATCGATCCGCCGTAGAGGTTGGCGGAGGACACCACGTGGTCGCCCGCGCCGACGAGCGCCGCGAAGGTGATGAACTGCGCCGAGAGCCCGGAGGCCGTGGCGACGGCGCCGAGGCCGCCCTCGAGGCTCGCGACGCGCTCCTCGAAGGAGGCGACCGTGGGGTTCGACAGGCGCGAGTAGACGTTGCCGTACTTCTGCAGCGCGAAGCGGGCCGCGGCGTCGGAGGTGTCGTCGAAGACGAAGGCGCTGGTCTGGTAGATCGGCAGAGCGCGGGCGCCCGTCACCGCGTCGGGGATGTTGCCCGCGTGGATCGCACGCGTCTTGAAGCCGTACTCACGATCTGCCATGCGATCGACGCTAGCGGGAGCCACCGACACCGCCGCGCCGGGGCGACGCATCGCGTAACAGAGCGGCCCCGCAGTGCAGAGCGACCGTGCGCGACAGAGCGGTCGAGCGGATCGGAGCGCCGATCAGAGCGCCAGCTGCACCGCGGCCAGTCCCATCGCCGCGATCGCCGCCCACGACACCAGGGCGACGAGGAGAGCACGCCACCCCGTCGTCACGAGCGCGCGCACCCGGACGGCACTGCCGAGCGCGAAGAGGGCCGCGGCGAGGAGCCAGGTCTGCGCGGTGTCGGCGGCGGCGAGCAGTCCCTCCGGCAGGGGGAGGAGCGTGCGCAGCAGCACCGCGGCGAGGAACCCGACCACGAACAGCGGCACGATCGCCGGGCGCGTCCCGCCGGTCCCGCCTCGGCGCCTCGTGACCGCCGCCGCCACCGCGACCATCGGCGCCAGCATGACCACTCGGGTGAGCTTCACCACGACCGCCACGGCCAGCGCCGACGCTCCGGCCACCTGGGCCGTCGCCACGACCTGGCCCACGTCGTGGACCGAGGCGCCGACCCAGTGCCCGAACTGCACGTCGGAGAGCCCGAGCGGCTGCTGCAGGGCGGGGAGCACTGCGATCGCGAGCGTGCCGCAGAGCGTCACCAGCGCGACCGGCGTCGCCTGCTCCTGCTCCTTCGCCCGGGTCGCTCCGGCCATCGCGCCGATCGCCGAGGCCCCGCAGATCGAGAAGCCCGCCGCGAGCAGCAGCGGCTCCTGCCCGGGCAGCCGGAGCGCCCGGCCCAGCGCCCAGGTCAGGCCGAAGGTGGCCAGGACGATCCCGACGACGACCAGGATCGCGCCCCAGCCCAGCGCAGCGATGTCGATCAGAGAGAGCTTCAGCCCGAGCAGGACGATGCCGGCGCGCATCAGCGAGCGGGACGAGAACTTCAGGCCCGGCGCCAGCGCCCCGCTCAGCAGGGGGCGCGCCGCGGGCAGCTGCGCCACGAGGATCCCGAGCGCGACCGCCGCGGTCAGCATCGGCACTGCCGGCACCGTCGCGTGCAGCAGGGCCGCGATCACCGCCGCGACGGCGCAGGCCGCGACTCCCGGGCCCAGCCGCCGGATCATACCCACGAGGGCAGCCACATGTGGGCCTGCCAGAAGGGGAAGGACGTCTGCGCGCCGATCCAGAGCGGCAGGAAGTAGGCCGTCAGGGCGGCCGCCGCCACCGCGAAGACGAGCACCACGAGGACGCCCCGGGTGCGCCGCCTCCGCTCGTCGCCCGGACTCCCGATCACGATCCCGGCCGTCAGCGCCAGTGCCAGCATCATGTAGGGCTCGAAGACGACGCAGTAGAACTGGAACACCGTGCGGTCGAGGTAGAGCAGCCACGGCAGGTAGCCCGCGACGATCCCCATCAGCACGAAGCCGGCGCGCCACTCCCGGTACCGCGCGAGCCGGTAGAGGAGGTACACCAGCGCCAGGACCCCGGCGTACCAGATGAGCGGATTGGCGACCGAGGTGATCGCCTCGTCGCAGCGTGCGGCGGTGCAGCCGTCGACGCCCGTCGCCTGGTCGACGAAGTACATGCTGGTCGGTCGGAGCATGAGCAGCCAGGTGAGCGGGTTCGCCTCGTAGGGGTGCGAGGCCCGCAGGTTGATCGAGTAGTCGTACATCTGCACGTGGTAGTGCCAGAGGCTCTGCGCCCAGTCCGGCACCCACGCCAGAGCCCCGGTCCAGGCGTTGCCGGGGGCCTCCGACGCCCACTGCCGGGCCCATCCGCCGGAGGTGCGCAGCCAGCCCGTCCAGGTGACGAGGTAGGCGATCAGGGCGATCGGCACGACCAGGAGGAAGGTGACCGGACCCTGCTTGAGGATCGCGCCGCTGCCCCAGAACGGCACGCCCGCGCGGCGCCGCATCAGCGCGTCGACGACCACCGCGTACACGCCGAATGCCGCGAGGAAGTAGACGCCCGTCCACTTCACGCCCGCGGCCAGGCCGAAGAGCACGCCGGCCGCGAGCAGCCAGGGCCGCCACCACAGGACCGGCCCCCAGCTCGGCAGCGCTCCCGCCGCCACCTTCCGCGCCAGCTGCAGGTCGGCCCAGCGCCGGTCCAGCAGCACCGCCGCGACCCCGCAGAGCGCGACGAACATCAGGATCCCGTCCAGGAGCGACACCCGCGACATCACGATCGCGTGGCCGTCGAGCGCGAGCATCAGCCCCGCGAAGGAGGAGAGGAGGGTGGAGCGGAACAGGAGGCGGCCGATCACGATCACCAGCGCGACGGCGAGGATCCCCACGACGGCGGTCGCGACGCGCCAGCCGACGCTGTCGTCCGCGCCGAACACGCCCATCCCGAGCCCGATGATCCACTTGCCCAGCGGCGGATGCACCACGAAGGACGGCGCCCCCGTGAAGGTGTCCACGTCGCCGGCCGCGAAGCCGGGGTCCGGGTTCTCGGGCCAGGCGCCCTCGAACCCGAGGTTCCAGAGGGTCCAGGCGTCCTTCACGTAGAAGGTCTCGTCGAACACGAGCGAGCGCGGGTGGCCGAGGTTCCACAGCCGCAGTACCGCGGCCAGTGCGACCACCAGCAGCGGCAGTCCGAGCTCGTACAGCCGGCGGCGCGCGGGGGAGGCGACGAGCCGGGTGTGCAGGTCGTCGAACCGGGAGCCGCGCGGCACGTCCGGGAGCGGGGTGCGCTCGCGCGGTGCGGACGCCTCGGCGGGCTCCACCGGGACCGAGCGCGCCGATCCCGCCGCGTCCAGGAGCAGGTCGTCGAAGTCGCGCTGCGGTCGGTCCGTCACCCGGCCATGCTAACGGGGCGCCTCCTCCCGGGACGGCGGCGATCCGCGGCGGGAGGCCCCGGACCCGGCCTGGGAGACTGGCGGCATGATCATCCTCGCCGGCACTCCCATCGGAAACCTCGGCGACGCCTCCCGCCGGCTCGTGGAGGCGCTGGGCTCCGCCCGCCACGTCGCCGCCGAGGACACGCGCGTGACCATCCAGCTGATGCGCGCCCTGGGCGTCGAGAACCGGCCCGCCCTCTACGCCCTGCACGACCACAACGAGCGCGAGCGCGCCGCCGAGCTGGTGGAGCTGGCCCGCGAGGAGGACCTGCTCGTGCTGAGCGATGCTGGCATGCCCACGGTCTCGGACCCGGGCTACCACCTGGTCGAGGCGGCGGTGGCGGCGGGAGTCGCGGTCACCGCGCTGCCCGGTCCCTCGGCGGTGCTCATGGCGCTCGCCGTGTCCGGGCTCCCGACGGACCGCTTCAGCTTCGAGGGGTTCCTGCCCCGCCGGCACGGCGAGCGGGTCTCGACCTTCCGGGCGCTCGTCGACGAGCGGCGCACCATGGTCTTCTTCGAGTCCCCGCACCGGATCGGCGACGCGCTCGCCGACCTGGTCGAGGCGATGGGCCCGGAGCGGCGCGTCGTCGTCTGCCGCGAGCTCACCAAGATGTTCGAGGAGGTCCGGCGCGGCACGGCGGCCGAGCTGGCCGAGTGGGCGGCCGACGGCCTGCGCGGCGAGATCTGCCTGGTCGTCGAGGGAGCCCCCGCGAGGGAGGCGTCGCTCGAGGACGCGCTGGCCGACGTGCTGGCCCGCGTCGAGGCCGGATCGCGGCTCAAGGAGGCGTCGGCCGAGGTCGCCGAGATCACGGGGCTCTCGCGCCGCGCTCTCTACGAGGCGGCGCTCGCCTCCCGCCGCGGCTGAGAGCTCCCTCCCAGACGGCGCCCGCGGCCGGTCGTCCACGGCCTCCGTCACACGCCGGGAGCGGTGCCCCGCGGTGAATAGGATGGTCGCCATGTCCGACGGCGCCTCCTTCTACCTCACGACCCCGATCTTCTACGTGAACGACGTCCCGCACATCGGGCACGCGTACACCGAGGTCGCCGCCGACGTGCTCACCCGCTGGCACCGCCAGGCGGGCGACGACACCTGGCTGCTGACCGGCACCGACGAGCACGGACAGAAGATCCTCCGCACCGCCACCGCCAACGGCACGACCCCCCAGGAGTGGGCCGACCGCCTCGTGAGGACCGCCTGGCAGCCGCTGCTCGAGACCATCGACATCGCCAACGACGACTTCATCCGCACCACGGACGCGCGGCACGAGGCCAACGTCCAGAAGTTCCTGCAGAAGCTGTACGACGAGGACGCGATCTACACCGGCGAGTACGAGGGCTACTACTGCGTGGGCTGCGAGGAGTACAAGCAGCTGTCCGACCTCGAGGAGGGCACCGGCGACTACGCCGGCCAGTACGTCTGCAAGATCCACTCGAAGCCGGTCGAGCTGCTGAAGGAGAAGAACTACTTCTTCAAGATGAGCGAGTACACCGAGCGGCTGCTCGCGCTCTACGAGGAGCGTCCCGACTTCGTCCAGCCCGAGTCGGCGCGCAACGAGGTCGTGAGCTTCGTCCGCCAGGGCCTGGCCGACCTGTCGATCTCCCGCTCCAGCTTCGACTGGGGCGTGAAGGTCCCGTGGGACGACTCGCACGTGGTCTACGTCTGGTTCGACGCGCTGCTCAACTACATCACCGCGGTCGGCTACGGCCAGGACGAGGCGGAGTTCGAGCGCCGCTGGCCCGCGACCCACATCGTCGGCAAGGACATCCTGCGCTTCCACGCGGTGATCTGGCCCGCCATGCTCATGGCCGCGGGCCTCGAGGTCCCCCGGCAGGTGTTCGGCCACGGCTGGCTGCTGGTCGGCGGCGAGAAGATGTCGAAGTCGAAGCTCACCGGCATCGCGCCCGAGCAGATCACCGACACCTTCGGCTCCGACGCCTTCCGCTACTACTTCCTCCGGGCCATCACCTTCGGCCAGGACGGCTCGTTCTCGTGGGAGGACCTGTCTGCGCGCTACCAGTCCGAGCTCGCGAACGGCTTCGGCAACCTCGCCTCGCGGGTCGTCGCGATGCTGCACCGCTACTACGACGGCGTCGTGCCCGCGCCGGGGGAGCCGACCGAGGCGGAGGAGCGCGTGCAGCGCATCGTCGCCGAGGCCGCCGCGTCGGCCGACCGGTCGATCGACGCGCTCGCGATCCACGACGCGATCACCGCCGTGTGGAGCATCGTCGAGGAGCTCAACGGCTACATCACCGAGCAGGAGCCGTGGGCACTCGCCAAGCGCGAGGAGCGCGAGCGCCTCGGCACGGTGCTCTACACCGCGACGGAGGGGCTCCGCGCCCTGGCCGTGCTGCTCTCGCCGGTCGTGCCGCGCGCGACGGCGTCCCTCTGGGAGGCGCTCGGCGTGACGGAGTCGCTGGGCGCCCTCACCGCGCAGCCGATCCGCGAGGCGGGCCGGTGGGGAGTCCTCCCCGTCGGCACCACCGTCGGCACGCTCGCCGCGCTCTTCCCGCGCATCGAGGCTCCCGCGTCCTGACGGCCGCGCCTCGACCCGTGGACGGAGCAGCCGCGCGGCCTGGAGTCGCCGACGGAGGATCCGCAGGAGAGTGCCCGATGACCGTGATCCGCACGCGAGGGGCCGGGTGCGAGCGGTCCTCCGCTCCGGGGACGGCGGGGCGCTGATGACGCGCGAGGTCCTCGACGCTCTCGAGCAGGCGGCCGAGCTCACCCGGCGCCACGTCGGGCACCCGGAGCGCGCCGCCGCGCTCGCCCTGCGCCTGCACCGGGTGACCGCTCCGACCGAGCTCGTCTACACCCGGTTCCCGCCGACCCTCAGCCTGGTGCTGGCCGGCCGGAAGCGCTCGGTGGTCGGCGACTCCGACGAGCGGTGGGGCGCCGGCCGCTTCCTGATCACCCCCGTCGATCTGCCGGTGGTGGCGGCCGTCGTGGAGACCGGCGACCGCGGCGACTTCCTGTCGGCCAACTGGCGTCTCGACCCGCTCGTGGTGGCCGAGATCGCGGCGCTCGCCCCCCGGACGGCCCCGCGGGCTCCCGCCCCGCGGATCGGCACGGTCACGGAGGAGATGGCGGACTCGCTGCGCCGACTCTTCCGTCTGCTCGACGCCCCCGCCGACATCCCGGTGCTGGCCCCCGCGATCACGCGCGAGCTCGTGCTGCGGCTGCTGCAGACGGACCAGGCGCTCCGGCTGCTGGCCGCGTCCAGCACCGTCCGCTCGGAGGCCGTCTCCCGTGCGGTCGAGGCGATGAGCGCGTCGCTCTCGCGCGGCTGGACCCTCGGCGCGCTCGCCGCGGAGGCGGGCACCAGCGTGCCCACGCTCACCCGCCGCTTCCGCGAGCTGACCGGGATGTCGCCGTTGAGCTACCTGCGGCGGCTCCGCCTGGGGGAGGCCAGGAGACTGCTCCTGGTCCGGGGCGACACCGCCGCGCAGGCCGCGGCCGCGGTCGGCTACGCGAGCGCGTCGCACTTCGGGCGCGACTACCGCCGCGCCTACGAGACGACCCCCGCGGCCGACGCTGCGCTCCACCCCGGGCCGCTCGTCCAGATCCACTGAGCGGCGGGCGCTGTCGCGGGGACTCCGAGCGGCGCGTACCGCGGCGTCAGACGCGGGCGCCGACGATGCCTCCGTCGACGTCGAGCGTCGTGCCGTGGACGTACGAGGCCTCGTCCGAGACGAGCCAGCGCACGGCCAGGGCGATCTCGTCCGGACGTCCGGGCCGGCCGGCGGGGGCGGACGCGGTCATCTGCTCCAGGATCGCCGCGGCGTGCTCGTTGCCGGGCGTGAGAGTCGCGCTGGGCGCGACGGCGACCACGCGCACGCCGCTCGGGCCGTACTCGGCCGCCCACGCCCGCGTGAGGTGCTCCAGCGCCGCCTTGGTCGCGGGGTAGAGCGCGGTCCCGGGCGTTCCCACCCGTCCCATCCACGAGGTGATGTTGACGACCACTCCGCTCCCGCGCTCGGCCATGGCCGGGGCGATCGCCGCGACGAGCTGGTGCGGCACGCGGATGTTCGTGGTGAGGAGGGACTCGACATCGGCGTCGCTGAGGTCGGCGGTCGGCCCCACCGGGAACACTCCGGCGTTGTTGACGAGGACGTCGATCCGCCCGTCGAGGAGGGTCAGCGCCCGCTCGGCGACGGCGCGGGTCTCCTCCGGCGTGCCCGCGAGGTCGGCGACGAGCGCGGAGGCGGTGCCCCCGTCGGCGCGGATGCCGCGGACGACGGACCCGACCCGCTCGGGGTCGCGTCCGTGCACGAGGACGTGAGCGCCGGCCCCGGCGAGGCGGCGGGCGATGGCCGCGCCGATCCCGCTCGAGGATCCGGTGACGAGGGCGTGGCGCCCGGCGAGGGAGCCGGGTGCGGAGTGGGCGAGGAGCTCGGTGTCTGTCATGGCTCCAGCCTCCCGGCGGCGCGGGAGGCGGGCTGTCCCGATCCGATCGGGTGCTGACCCGATCCGCTCAGGGCGCCTCGGCGGCCGCTCTCGGCCCTCGTCCGCCCAGGACTCCGACCCGCGCGAGCCCTCCCGGTAGCCTGGAGCGCATGACCGACAGCCAGCACGTCCGCTCCCGCGAGGCCTCGTCCGGCCGCGACCTGACGTACCCGCCGCTGCCCGAGGCGCTCGTCGTCCCCGTCTACGACAACCACACGCACCTCGAGATCGCCGACGGCCTCGAGCCGCTCGACCACCGCGAGCAGCTCGACCGGGCCTCCACCGTCGGGGTCCGCGGCGTCGTCCAGGTCGGCACCGACGTCGAGACGAGCCGCTGGTCGGCCGAGCAGGCGGCGAGCGAGCCGCGGATGCTGGCCGCCGTCGCGATCCACCCCAACGAGGCGCCCGAGCTGGAGCAGCGCGGCGAGCTCGACGCCGCCCTCGCCGTGATCGCCGAGCTGGCGGAGCAGCCGCGGGTGCGCGCCATCGGCGAGACCGGGCTCGACTTCTTCCGCACCGGCGAGAGCGGCCGCGCCGCGCAGTTCCGCTCCTTCGAGGAGCACATCCGCATCGCGAAGGAGCACGACCTCGCGCTGCAGATCCACGACCGCGACGCGCACCGCGAGGTCATCGAGACCCTGCGCCGCGTCGGCGCCCCCGAGCGCACCGTCTTCCACTGCTTCTCCGGGGACGCGGAGATGGCGCGGATGTGCACGGACGAGGGCTGGTACCTCTCCTTCGCCGGCACCGTGACGTTCAAGAACGCCGAGCCGCTGCGGGAGGCGCTCGTCGCGACCCCGCGGCACCTCATCCTGGTCGAGACCGACGCGCCCTACCTCACTCCGTCGCCCTTCCGGGGCCGCCCGAACGCGCCCTACCTCCTCCCGCACACCCTGCGCTCGATGGCCGCGACCCTCGAGACCGACGTCGGCCACCTGGCCGCGACGATCGCCTCGAACACGGAGGCCGTGTACGGCGAGTGGGGCGGCGAGGTCGGCTCCGAGCCGACGGAGCCGGTCGGACCCCTCGCATGAGCGGCCGCCACGCCGCCGAGCCGACGGCCGCCGCGATCCCGCGCCTGCTGGGCCCGGCCGAGATCCGCGACCTCGCCGGCCTCCTCGACGTCACGCCGACCAAGAAGCTCGGCCAGAACTTCGTGCACGACGCCAACACGGTCCGCCGCATCGTCAAGCTCGCTCGGGTGCGCCCGGGGGAGACCGTCGTCGAGATCGGCCCCGGCCTCGGATCGCTGACCCTCGGCCTGCTCGAGGCGGGCGCGCAGGTCGTGGCCGTCGAGATCGACGGGCGCCTCGCCGAGCAGCTGCCGCGCACCGTCGAGCTGATGGCGCCGGGCGCCGATCTCGCGGTCGTGCACGCCGACGCGATGAAGGTGCTCGACCTGCCGGGGGATCCGGTCCGGCTCGTCGCCAACCTCCCGTACAACATCTCGGTGCCGGTGCTCCTGCACTTCCTCGAGCACTTCGCCAGCATCCGGTCCGGAGTGGTGATGGTGCAGTCCGAGGTCGGGCACCGGCTCGCCGCCGGTCCCGGCTCCAAGGTCTACGGCGGCCCGAGCGTCAAGGCGGCGTGGTTCGGCTCCTGGACGACGGGCGGCGCGGTCTCGCGTCAGATCTTCTGGCCGGTGCCGAACGTCGACAGCGTGCTCGTCGCGTTCGACCGCGGCGAGGAGCCGGGCGACGAGACCCTGCGCCGCGCCGTCTTCGCGGTCGTCGACGCGGCGTTCGCGCAGCGGAGGAAGATGCTCCGCCAGTCGCTCGCGACCCTCTTCGGCGACAGCGCCGCGGCGATCGTCGCGCTCGAGCGGGCCGGCGTCCCGCAGACCGCGCGCGGCGAGGAGCTGGACGTCGCCGCCTTCGTCCGCCTGGGCCGCGAGCTCGATCCGGCGCGGGTCCCCGTGCGCGGCGCGGCGGTGCCCGACGGGTCGCCGGCGGAGACCGACGGGGACGACACGGACGGCGACGGGGAGCCCGCCCCGGGTGCGGACGAGGGCGCCTCCGCCACCCTGTAGCGTGGATGCATGGCCCACCGCGCGACGTCGAACCGGGTCCACGCGCGGGCGCCCGGCAAGATCAACGTGTTCCTCAAGGTCGGCGCCGTGCGCGACGACGGGTACCACGAGCTGGCCACCGCGTTCCAGTCGCTCTCCCTCTACGAGGACGTGTTCGCGGAGGAGGCGGCCGACTTCTCGGTCTCCTTCTCGGGCTCGATCGACACCTCCCGCCTGGCCGTCGACGGCTCCAACCTCGCGATCAAGGCGGCTCGGGCGCTCGCCCGGGCGACCGGCTACCGCGGCGGCGTGCACCTCGAGATCGAGAAGAACGTCCCCATCGCCGGCGGCATGGGCGGCGGCTCGGCCGACGCGGCCGCGACCCTGCTCGCCTGCGACGCGCTCTGGGGTACGGCGTGCACGAGGGAGCAGCTGCTGGGCATCGCCGCGAGCCTCGGCGCCGACGTCCCCTTCTCCTTCACCGGCGGCACCGCGATCGGAGTCGGCCGAGGCGACGAGCTGAGCCCGGCGCTCGCCAAGGGCCGCTTCGAGTGGGTGCTGGTCCTCTCGGAGGAGGGCCTGTCGACCCCCGAGGTCTACAGCGAGCTCGACCGGCACCGCGAGCGCCACCTGCACGACTTCCGCCCGATCTCGGCGACCCCCGCCATCGATCCCAACGTGCTGCAGGCCCTCCGCGCCGGCGACGCCGCCATGCTCGCCGACGCGATGCACAACGACCTCCAGGCGCCGGCGCTGCACCTGCAGCCCGGGCTCGCCCGCATCCTCGAGCTCGGCGAGGGCCGCGGGGCGCTCGGCGGCCTCGTCTCGGGGTCCGGCCCGACCGTCGCGTTCCTCGCTCCGGACGCCGATGCGGCGGCCGACCTGCAGCGCGAGCTGAGCTCCGCGCGGCTGAGCGCCGTGCGGGTGTCCGGCCCGGTCCACGGGGCTCGCCTGCTCTCGACCTAGTCGCGGAGGCGGTGCCTCCGGAGCGGGGCTCGCGAGCCTCGCGCCCGGCGCCCTCCACAGACGGTCCGCAGAGAAGTTCCGACCTCGTGGCTTAGAGTGCCGCTCATGTCCCGCCGAGCCACCCTCTTCGCGATCCTCTCCGGGATCGTGGCCGCCGTCGTCGCCCTCGCGGCCGCCGAGGTCGTCGCGGTCTTCACCGGAGCGGGCGGCAGTCCGCTGGTCGCGGTCGGCGGCTTCGTCATCGACATCGTGCCCCCGGGCGTGAAGGACACGGTCATCGCGCTCTTCGGCACCGGCGACAAGCTCGTGCTGCTGGTCTCGATCGGCCTCGCGATCGCGCTGCTGGCCGTCGGCGCGGGAGTCCTCGAGTACCGCCGCCCGCCGTTCGGCGTGCTGCTGCTGGCCGTCGTCGCGGGCGCCGGTGCGCTCGCCGCCGTCAGCCGCGAGGGCGCGTCCGGGATCGACGCGGCGCCGAGCGTCGTGGGCATGGTGGCCGGGGCCGCGGTGCTCCGCTCGGCCTCCGTCCGCCTCCGCGGCTGGCAGGAGGAGCGCGAGAGCGACTCCCCGGACCGCCGGTCGTTCCTCCGCCTGGTCGGGATCGCCGGAGTCGCCGCGGTCGCCGCCGGCATCGGCGCCCGCTTCCTCACGTCCGCCTCCGCCGCCGTCACCGCCGTGCGCGAGGCCGTGTCCCTGCCGGCTCCCGCCTCGGCCGCCGCGCCCGTCGCGGCCGGCGCCGTGCTCGACGACATCGACGGCATCAGCTCCTACGTCACTCCCAACTCCTCGTTCTACCGGATCGACACCGCGCTCTCGGTGCCGTCGGTCGAGCCCGCCGACTGGTCGCTGAAGATCACCGGCATGGTGGAGGAGGAGATCGAGATCACCTGGGACGAGCTGCTCGCGCTGCCGCTCGAGGAGCACCTGGTCACCCTGTCCTGCGTGTCCAACGAGGTCGGCGGCGACCTGATCGGCACCGCCCTCTGGCTGGGCTACCCGATCCGAGAGCTGCTGGCCCGGGCCCGGCCGACCGCCGGCGCCGACATGGTGCTCTCGCGGAGCATCGACGGCTTCACCGCCTCCAGCCCGCTCGACGTGCTGCAGGACGAGGACCGCGCGAGCCTGCTCGCCGTCGGGATGAACGGCGAGCCGCTCCCGGTCGAGCACGGCTTCCCCGTCCGGATGGTCGTCCCCGGCCTGTACGGCTACGTCTCGGCGACGAAGTGGGTCGTCGAGCTGAAGGTCACGACCTTCGCGGAGGACCTGGCGTACTGGTCGACGCGCGGCTGGACCGAGCGCGGTCCGATCAAGATCGAGTCGCGGATCGATGTGCCGCGCCAGGGCCAGCCCGTCGAGGCGGGGACGGTCGCCGTGGCGGGAGTCGCCTGGGCGCCGCACACCGGCATCGCGAAGGTGGAGGTGCAGATCGACGGCGGCGCCTGGCAGGAGGCGCGCCTCGCCGAGCAGGTCACCGCGGACACGTGGATCCAGTGGGTCCTCGAGTGGGACGCGACGGTCGGCGACCACGTCGTGACCGTGCGCGCCACCGACGCGGACGGCACGGTGCAGACCACGGTCGAGCGCCCGCCCGCTCCCGACGGTGCCACGGGACTGCACCGCCGCTCGGTGTCCGTCTCGGAGCCGGCAGCCGCGGGCTGAGGTCCGGGGGCCGCGACCCGGCCGCACTGTGATCGACCCGCGGCGGACCGCTCAGGCGGCACCGCCTAGGCTGGATCCCTATGGCACATCTGCTGGGCGCCGAGGCGCTGCGACTCGAGTACCCCACACGCGTGATCTTCGACGACGTCTCCCTGGGGATCGAGGAGGGCGACCGCATCGGGATCGTCGGACGCAACGGCGACGGCAAGTCGACCCTCCTGCGCCTGCTCGCGCAGCGCATCGAGCCGGACAGCGGCCGCGTCACGCACCGCCGCGGCGTCACGCTCGGGATGCTCGACCAGGCCGACACGGTCGATGAGGACCTCACCGTCGCCCAGGCCGTCGTCGGCGGGCTCCAGGAGCACGAGTGGGCGGGCGACGCGCGCACCCGAGACGTGATCGCGGGCCTGCTGCGCGACGTCCCCTGGGACGGAGTGGTCGGCTCCCTCTCGGGCGGGCAGCGGCGCCGGGTCGCCCTCGCGAAGCTGCTCGTCGGCGACTGGGACGTCGTCTTCCTCGACGAGCCCACCAACCACCTCGACGTCGAGGGCATCGCCTGGCTCGCCGAGCACCTCAAGCGCCGCTGGGCGGCGTCGTCGGGCGGGCTCGCGGTCGTCACCCACGACCGGTGGTTCCTCGACGAGATCTGCACCGCCACCTGGGAGGTGCACGACCGTCTCGTCGAGCCGTTCGAGGGCGGGTACGCGGCGTACATCCTGCAGCGAGTGGAGCGCGACCGGATGGCCTCGACCATGGAGGCCAAGCGCCAGAACCTGATGAAGAAGGAGCTCGCCTGGCTCCGGCGCGGCGCCCCCGCCCGCACGGCGAAGCCCAAGTTCCGGATCGACGCCGCGAACCAGCTGATCGAGGACGAGCCCCCGGTGCGCGACTCGGTCTCGCTCTCGCAGCTCGCCGTCTCGCGCCTGGGCAAGGACGTCGTCGACCTGCTCGACGTCACCGTCCGCTACGGCGAGCGGACCGTCCTCAACCGCATCGAGTGGCGGATCGCGCCCGGCGAGCGCACCGGCATCCTCGGCGTGAACGGCGCCGGCAAGTCGACCCTCCTCGGCCTGGTCGCGGGCAGCGTGGAGCCGACGAGCGGCCGGGTGAAGCGCGGCACCACTGTGCGCGTCGCGATCCTCGACCAGCAGCTGCGCGAGCTCACCGGGGTCCAGCACCGGCCCGTCCGCGAGATCATCGCGGAGCAGCGCACCAGCTACTCCATCGGCGGCAAGGAGATGACCCCGGGCCAGCTGCTCGAGCGGCTCGGCTTCTCGAGCGCGCAGCTCTCGACGCCCGTGAAGGACCTCTCGGGCGGTCAGCGCCGGAGGCTCCAGCTCCTGCTCATCCTGCTCAGCGAGCCCAACGTGCTGATCCTCGACGAGCCGACCAACGACCTCGACACCGACATGCTCGCCGCGATCGAGGACCTGCTCGACTCCTGGCCGGGCACCCTCCTCGTCGTCTCGCACGACCGGTACCTGCTCGAGCGCGTCACCGACCAGCAGTACGCCGTGATGGACGGCGCGTTCCGCCACCTGCCCGGCGGCGTCGAGCAGTACCTCGACCTGCGCCGCGCGCTCGAGAAGGGTGCGCCCGCGGCGGCGTCGTCGGGCTCCTCCTCCGCCGCGCCGGCGTCGAGCGGACTCGCGGGGGCCGAGCGCCGCACCGCGGAGAAGGAGGTGTCGGCGATCGACCGGCGCCTGCACAAGCTCACGCAGCTGACGAAGACCGTGCACGAGAAGATGGCGACGCACGACCAGGACGACTACGACGGCATCCTGGCGCTCAACGCCTCGCTCCGAGCCTACGAGGACGAGGCGGCCGAGCTCGAGCTGCGCTGGCTGGAGCTCTCGGAGCAGCTCGAGGGCTGACGCCGCTCTCCTCCGCGGCACCGGCAGCTGTCCCGTACCGCGTGGGCGGGCCGCCGTCGCGGGCCCGGGGCGACCGGCTCAGCCGAAGTCGAGGGAGAGCTTCCGGAGGAGCTGCGCCAGCCGCTCCTGCTGGGCGTGGGTGAGCGCGCCGAGCAGCTCCTGCTCCGCGTCGACCAGGCGGGTGATCGCCGCGTCGACCCGGGCGAGCCCCGACGGCGTCATCTGCACCAGCACGCCGCGCCCGTCGTTCGGGTCGTCGAGGCGCTCGACCAGGTCGCGCTCGACCAGCCGGTCGATGCGGTTGGTCATGGTCCCGCTGGTGACCATGGTCGCCTGGAGGAGCTGCTTGGGGCTCATCCGGTAGGGCGCGCCCGCGCGCCGCAGGGCCGAGAGCACGTCGAACTCCCACGTCTCGAGCTCCGACCGGCCGAAGGCGCTGCCGCGCGCGCGCTCGAGCTGCTTGGCCAGCCGGCGCATCCGCGAGAAGACCTGGAGCGGCGTGAAGTCGAGATCGGGCCGCTCCCGGACCCAGGCGTCGACGATCCCGTCGACCTCGTCATTCGCACTCACCCGTCCATTGTGGCGGCTGGGCGGCTCGGGGGACGCCGGGAGGCGGACGGGCCGGGAGGCGGAGGGGCCGGGAGGCCCCCGCC